>JBBRQE010000140.1:0-8057 GCA_038226905.1 Chthoniobacterales bacterium
CCACGGGTCGCTCCGGCTGCCACTGCCGCGTCATGCTGTTCGCGCACTCGATCCACGGGAACCGTGTAATCCGGGCTTAGTATATGGCATTGCACGAGCAGTCGCTCCGACTTGCGGAGGACCATGAAGTCGCCTCCGCGCCCGCCGCTCCGACCAGCCGGCATCGAGACGCGGTAACCCTGGCGCTGATAGATCAGTCCCACCAAAAGCTCGAAATCCTCGGCTTGAAGCGAGTGCACCGGATGCGTCATGTCGTAGGCCTCAACCTCGGAAGGGATGAGCGCGGAGAGATCGGGCAAAACGAAATCATCCTCTGGTGAGCGCCTGCGTCTAACGAGATGGACGACCAACATTCCAAAGATCACGATGGGAATCAGAGTCAGCTCGGGGTTCGCCTTCGCCTTCTCGCCGATCTGAGCAAGGAGAGCGTTGCGCACGGCGTCCGCGACCTTCTTTGCGCGCTGCTGCCCTGCCGGCGCGCCCAATTTCGCTGGCAACTCCGCGCCCGGCCGGGAGTTCGCAGTGCCGCCACCACCTGCGGAGGCGGACGAGTCCGCCTCGGGTTTTGCCATTCCAGCGGAAGCGGATGGCTTCGCTCCCGGTTTCTCTAATTCGATGCCGAGCTCGGACATGCTGGCTGAACCGCCGCGGCCGGCGTAAAGCTTGTCACTCAGCTCACTGGCCAGCTCCTCGCGCTTGGCCGATCCTGAGAACAGACGGAGCGCGCTTTTCAAAACGGTCGCCATCAAGTCGGACTCCTCCGACCCGAAATGTGGCACCTGCAAGCCCGCCCCTGCCGGCACTCCCGGCATTCCCTCGGGCACACCGGCAGACTTCATGATGTAAGGCCGGGCATACCGAATCAAGGCGCCCACCAGCACCACCATGACCGCCATCATGGCGAACTTCATCGCAAGTTTCTTCAGCAAGCGCATCGCAACAATGACCTCCCGAATGACTTAGCAAAACACAGGCCACGGCGGCACGGGATTGAGTCGGCGGCTCTCGGCAGGGGGAAGCTGTTCGCTAACGGACAACCTCCGCACCAAGGCGGGATCAGCTGGGGCTGGCGCAGCGCACCCTTCTGGCGCAATCAAATTTGCCTGGTTAGGGCCAGCCAAAAGGCGCGCTGGGCAGAGGTCCCCGCCTTCGCCTGCCGCCTCCGAGATTTATTGGCGAAAGGCGGAAAAGTTCGCAAGCTGAGTCATGAGTGCTGCGAACCAGATTGATTACATTGAATTTCAGGCGGCGAATCTCGACGCGACTAGGAAGTTCTTCGAACAGTTGTTCGGCTGGACGTTTACGGATTACGGACCGGATTACACTTCCTTCCACGATGGCAGATTAGCCGGTGGTTTCGCGCGCGCGTCCAAGCGATCGACGCTTGATTCCGGAGGAGTGCTGGTGGTGTTTTATCGTCCGGATCTCGAGGCCGTGCGCCAGCGCGTGCTCGATCTCGAAGGCCAGATTACGAAGGATATTTTTTCGTTTCCGGGCGGGCGGCGCTTTCATTTCACGGAGCCGAGCGGGAATGAATGCGCTATCTGGTCGGAGGAAAACTGACAAGATGGAAGGGCGTTTTTGACCGCGGATGGCGCGTTGACGATTTTTATCTGACACTACGAGAGCTGCCTCATGACTTCAAAGCTTGGGACCAAACTGAATCGGCCGGATGAACGCTGGCGGTTTTGGCGCGACGTGGCGGTCTTTCAGATCAAGATGTTGATCGGGAATTTTCGCGATTTCCTGCTCATTCCCGTGTCGCTGGGGGCGGCCTTAATTGATCTGTTTTTCAAAGGCGAGCGGGAAGGGTCGCTCTTTTATAAAGTGCTGCGATGGGCCTGGCATAGCGAAGAGATTCTGGACGCCTATAGTCCGATCCGGCATGAGACGAACGATATCAATCCCAACTACACGGTGGATTCAGTGATTGCGCGGATTGAGGCGGTGGTGGTGCGGGAATATGAGAAAGGCGGGACGGCCGCCAGCGTCAAGGCGGCGCTGGATCGCGCGATCGATCAGGTGCATCGCGAGACCCGCGAGAAAGGAGACCGCGCGCGGGAAGTAGTGGGCCGCGCGGCCGACAAACTGCGCCTCAAGATTGACTCATTGCCGGGGGAAAATGAAATGGATGACTGAAGGACGGGAGCGCCGCTCAGTGGAAAACGGCGATGTCAAAAACGATAGAACGCCGGAAATTTGGGAGATATCTCGCCGTAAAGGGGGAACCGAAGGCCAGGGACGGCACGATACATTGTCAGGCTTGGCTACCTATCGAAGGCGCTTCGCGCGAATTCGGGGAATTTCCAGGCAAAATCTGAATACATTACAAGACTCAAACGACTAACTAACACTATGAAACAGTTAACCAGTTTACTGATCGGTTGTTCGCTGGCGTTGGCGGGAGCCGCGTTCGCGCAACAGCCCGACGACCAGCAATCGCCTGCCAAAACGCAGGGCAAAGAGAAGGCGCACAATAGGGGCGAAGCAAAAGCCGGCGAGAGCGCCACGAAGCCCGAGGCCGAGCCCCTCAAGCCGCACCCAGGGAAAGGCGAGCGTGCAGCGGCCAGGATGCAGAAGCCTGAGGCGACGCCGAAATCGACTTCCGCTACCAGCACCGAAACAAACGCTTCCGCGGAGCCTGCCGCCAGTGCGATGCCCAACTCAAAGCAGCACGGCAAAGGAAAGAATGCGCACGACATGAATGCCAAGGTCAAGGCATCGCCCAGCGCGACTCCGGCAGCTTCGGTTGCGGCCAGTGCAACTCCCGCGACAGCTACGGCCAGCGCGACTCCTGTCGTTACGGCGTCGGCCAGCGCAGCGCCTACAGGAACGGCGACCAACCTCCCGAACAATCGGCAGGTCAACGGAGGGGCTGTGGTGAAAAAGCCCGATGTGCAAAAGGTGGAGCAAATCAAAACACAACACGCGAGTTTCCGCTCGCAGCCGAAACCCCAGCAGGTGCCCACGGTGACGTTCAATCAGAGCTATCGGATTGAAGGAAGCGATCGCTGGCAGGGGCAGCAATATGAAGTGTTCCGCTCGTATCATCCGGAACGGCATGACGAGCGCTTTTATCATTCGCATTACCAGCGCGTAGAGCTGATCGGTGGCGGCTACTATTACTTCAATAACGGCTACTGGTACCCGGCGTGGGGTTACAGTTCTTCGGCTCAATACTATGCCTATGATGGACCAATCTATGTGGGACATCGGTCTGAGCCGCCCGATCGCGTCATAGCGGATGTGCAAGCTGTGCTCCAGGATATGGGGTACTATAAGGGTGAGGTGGATGGATTGCTCGGGCCTTTGACGCGCGAAGCGCTGACCTCCTACCAATCCGAGCAGGGACTCACCGCGACGGCGGCGATCGACGAGCCGACGCTCGACGCTCTCGGGATGGGATAACGAGAAGCTAACGCATTACAAAGAAGCCGCCGGGTCGCAGAAATGCCCCGGCGGCTTTTTTTTTGCAGACTTTTGGTTCATCTCAACAACGCCTGCGCTCCTGCTCGTGGCGCTCCAGATTACTGCCTAACGGGACGAGTCAGCCGGTTATTTGATCTTGCGCCAGATAACGTCTTCGTTGTTGCGGCGATCGATCAGAATATCGATCTGAGCCTTGGGGTCGTGCCGGAAAAGGATTCGACCTTCGACGCCTTTTCGAAAAAAAAGATCGGGTGTTTCCGGAAAGAGCTCCTCTTTCTTTCCGTTGCGCTCGACGAAAAGTCGGTTGTTCTCGGCTGATACGATTCTGCTCTGGCCGGGCGAGAGTTCATAAGTGCCGATAAAGGCGGTGAACCTTTTTGGGTCAACCTCACCGACCGCTGGGTCTTCGTAGTAACGATGCGTCTGGCTGGCGATGATCTGCCAGTCATCGTTTCGCCGCAGCCACGTATCGGTAGTGTGATAACGGGCCGTCAAATGCTGCCCGAAGATGGTCTCGGTTTCACTGGCGTCGTAGCTCAGGATCGCGGTCTCGTTCAGGATTCGGCTTTGCGCGTTCTCGATCTTGATCGCGCCGGAATAACCCGGCGGCATAGGCGTGACATCCGCGACCAGCTTGCTCTTGTCCATCAGGCGGCCTTTTTCGTCGGCAAAAATACAATCATCGGCAAAGTATTTCTTCCACGGCTCCTGGTTGCCGGGAACGACGCTGTCGTACAACTCCTGGGTTCGCCGAATCAGTTCTGCGGGTGTGATGGAACCGTCCCTCTTGCCTTCGACCTCCACTTTTGTGGCGTGACCCGCGAACAGACGCCAGCGGCCTCCGTCCTGCACGAGCGTATCGGTGAATTCGAATTCGGCATCGAACGGTTTCCCGCCCGAAACTCCTTTGGCGTGGGTCAGGCCAAGGACGACCGCGCTATCCCCGTGCACCCGCACCTTCATGTCGTGGTTCTCGAAGATTTCATACTTCGGATCGACCTTTCTCGCTTCCTCGAGGTCGTCAGCCCGCGCGGTGATCTTCCCTTGGGAGTTGGTCAGCGTGTAATTCTCCATCACTCCGCGCGTGATCCCTTCGACGTCGCTCTTCTGGTAGGCCGCGGCAAGATCGCGTTCTGCCTGTAACACGGCTTTCTCCTGCTCCGCCTCCTGCGCGAAACCGAACGGCCTAACAGCGAGGATCGAGCACGAAAGAAGGATAATCAGTTTCATAAAAGAACGGGAGCACCCGGCAGAACATTGGCGCCTCCTAGTTTGCTGGAACAGTCGCAGCCTTACAATGGCGGACGTTTTCTGGGTTCGAAGCGACCAACGCAGTAAACCCAGGCGATGAGAAGCGGCTGGAGAGGCAAGCGGGCCCACAGCATCCAGACTGGGACGGTGTATCCGCCGATCGTGATGCCAGTGGAAAGAGCGCGGATATTGGCCGGAAAGACAGCGAGAAGAAGCGCGATCAACCCCCAACCTGCCCAGCGCCGTGTCGATGAGTTCAGCAAGCCAAGGCCGCCCAAGATTTCCGCTATTCCGCTCAGCACCACCACGGCGGCTGGCCACGGGATGAAGGGGGGCGTGATGGCCAGATAAGGCGCAGGCGCAATGCAATGCGATGCACCGGCCACAATAAAAAGAATGGCCAGCGCGAACCGCGACCCGTTCATAATAAGGAGGCGCGCATTCCTGCGACACCGATTCGATCCACCATCTCCAATCTATGTATGACGCCAGCGAAGGGCGATGCGAATTGCAAGTTTTTGAAAACCTCAAGGTGAAGAGCGAGCCGCGTTGACGAGCACAGAGGGCGGCCCGCCCCGGTCGTCCGCCACCACCCCTCGCTGTGCTTTGGTTATGCCGATGCCCGGACTCGAACCGGGACTCCCAATTACGAGAAACGGATTTTAAGTCCGTTGCGTCTGCCATTTCGCCACATCGGCGGCGCTGAAACCACTTCGATACTTACATCGAATAGTTTATGTCGAAATGCGAGCCCCGTTTTCCGGTTCACAAATCTGGACCTATAATAGGAACAAGGTTTAAATCCGTCATGTCCTGACCCACCGGGATTCAGCTATCCGCTTATGGGTTTTTATTTCCAGCTCCCCAACTCTCAACTCTCAACTCTCAACTCTCAACTCTCAACTCCAGTGTAAGCTTGTTTTCCCGCGTGGCCGGCGCAACACTCGATCCATGAAACGATCGCTCTCTTTCCTATTCGCCCTCATTGTCAGTCTTAACGCGGTGGTTCCTTCGATGAACGCTGCTGGGACGGCGCGCGAGAACAAACGGCTGCAGGAAGGCAAGATCACCAAAAACGAAGCCGAACACATCGTCCTGCAAAAATTCCCGGGCGCCAAAGTCACGAAATGCGAATTGAACACCAGCAAAGGCCACGGAATCTGGGTCCTCGAAGTGACGAAAGCCGGAGCGAACACGGCGAGCAAAGTTCAGGTGGACGGCCGGAGCGGAAAGATGCTGCCTTAGAGGGCGTCTAAAAAGTACTCTGAGTGCGGCGAAGGAATGCTTACCTCGGCGGTGCCGTAGTTGATGTGCTCATTCTTGGTCTGAGTGTTTGTGAAAACGTGATCGACTCTGGCGGTCGCGTCGTAATCTCGGGTGGTCGCGTAATAAACGCTCACATGGTCGTAAGATGTAACCGCGGACTGTCTCAGGCCGGCGCAGCCGGTCAGATAAACAAGCAGAGCGATCGTCGATAGGTGCCGCGCCGCCTGGATGGTGTGCATCACGTCAACAATGGTAGCGGCACTGTCAACGAATAACCAAAACCGTGGCCCTTTTCCGCTTCGAAATTCGCCAATTCTCCTTTTCTCTCTTCCGGCCTCGTCACTTGTCACTCGCCACTCACCGCTTTCGGCTGTTAGGGTCTCGCCTCACATGCCCGCTCCGGAAGAATTGACCAAGCTCGTGTTCGTCATCAGAGGCGAGAAGGTGATGCTCGACGCCGATCTCGCGAAACTCTACGGCGTGACAACAAAGGCCCTAAATCAGGCGATGTCGCGAAACAAGGCCCGTTTCCCTGAGGACTTTGCATTTCGCCTTACCCGTGCGGAGTTCGACAACTTGAGGTCACAGATTGTGACCACATCGAAGGAACGGCCACGGATGTGGTCACAAATTGTGACCACATCTCAGAAGCGCCGCCGAGCAGATGCCCTGCCTGTCGCCTTCACTGAGCACGGTGTAGCCATGCTCTCAAGCGTCCTGCGGAGCGCGCGCGCCATCGAGGTGAATATCGCCATTATGCGCACGTTTGTACAGTTGCGGCGGCTCATGGATTCGAACCGTGACCTCGCCCGAAAAATAGGAGCACTGGAAGAGAAGTATGACGAGCAGTTCGCGGTCGTCTTTGAAGCCATAAGGCGACTGATCACACCCCCGGAACCGTCACGGCGTCAGATCGGATTCAACCGCCCTTAAACAATGCCGACGCCCGAGGAACTTGCGCGCCAGACCATCGACAAGATGCTCACCGCCGCCGGCTGGGTCATACAGGATTACAAGAAGCTCGACTTGTCGGCCGCTCGCGGGATTGCCGTGCGCGAAGTCCCGCTCAAATCCGGGCGCTGCGATTATCTCCTGCTCATCGACCGCAAACCGATCGGGATCGTCGAGGCCAAGAAAGAAGGCAACACTCTTTCCCATGTCGCATTTCAATCAGGGACTTACGCCGCCAACCTTCCCGACTTTCTCGCCAAGACCGTAGGCAAGCTCCCCTTCCTCTACGAATCCACCGGCATCGAGACCTACTTCCGCGACGAACGCGATCCGCACCCGCGCTCGCGCCGCGTCTTCGCCTTCCATCGCCCCGAAACCCTCGCGAAGTGGCTCGAAGAACCCGACACCCTTCGTCACCGCCTCGCCCAGATGCCATTCGCGCACCCCTACGCCACCGAAGGCGTCCGCGTCTGCCGCGTCGAAGCCATCGCCGGCCTCGAGCAATCCTTCGCCGAAGCGCAACCGCGCGCCCTCATCCAGATGGCCACCGGCGCCGGCAAGACCCTCACCGCCTGCGCCTTCACCTACCGCCTCATCAAACACGCCGGCGCGCGCAACGTCCTCTTCCTCGTCGACCGCGCCAATCTCGGACGCCAGGCCCTCGCCGAGTTCCATCAATTCGTCACCCCGGACACCGGCCGCAAGTTCACCGAGCTCTACAACGTCCAGCACCTCACCTCGAACCATCTCGACCCGGTCGCGCGCGTCACCATCTGCACCATCCAGCGCCTTTACGCCATGCTCCGCGGGTTCTTATTTTGGTTTAACAACGGTGCCACAAGGCCAGTTCACGCGAGGAAACAGGCAACGCGTTGGCGTGTTCAACGAAGCGTGCAGTGCGCGTTTCGGTCTTAGCAGAAGACATCGTCTTGTGGATCTTCCATTGGCACACGCGCTCCGTGGGAAATAGGATATGACAGCGCGTGCTTCTCGACATTGCACAAGACCTCTGGGCTTTGAATGCGTTTCGCCAGCCATCGCTTAATCCAAAACAACGCGAGTGCGTCCGACGTCGCTCGCGGCCTTCTGGTTGGCAGGACATATTCGGGATGTTCATCAATCCCCAGAAGAACGTCGCGAAAATTCCTGGCGAGTGGCAC
>JBBRQE010000141.1:0-8042 GCA_038226905.1 Chthoniobacterales bacterium
CCCTAACGACCTACGCCATCATCGATAAAGCCAGCGGATCGGCTCATATACCGATCGCTCGCGCCATGCAGCTGACCGTAACGGAACTGGCCCGGCAAAAGCCCGCTCCCGCGTATCCGGTGGTCGCGGCCATGCCAGCTCCGACTCCTCCGGCGCAGGCGTCACCGGCCCCATCCTTAGACCACTCCGCCGCCCCCGCCCCTTCCGTATCCACGAGCGCAGTGCCATCTACCACTCCGGCTTCCGCTACGTCTTCCAGCACGGGCCCGGCGCCCGCGGCCAAGCCGAAGGAGGTGGAAGGCCCACAGTCGGAGATTCGCCTGCAACCCGCCGCTGCCGCCAATCCACCCGCCGCGAAACCGGCCACGCAGCCCGGCCGCGGGGCCAGCCCCCAACTCTCACCCGCGAGTGCTGGCAGTCAGCCCGCCGTCCGTGCGTCCGGCACTCCCAACCCTTCCCCGCCCGGATCTCCTCTCCCAGTAGCCGGGAAGACGCCGCCGCCTGCTCCTTGAAACTTTACCCGCCGAAAATGACGCTTACTTTTTCAATATTTTATGGATGCCGTTGAAGTTCCATTGAAAGCGCCTTCCTTCTCGGCCGACGTGCCGGCGAGCGAGATTGAGCAGGTGGAACGCGCCCTGATCGACGCTTCCACGCGCCTTCCGGTCTTAATTTTCTACGCCTCAGCCATTCTCTGGCTGCTTCTCGGAACGGTCATCGCCACTGTCGGTTCCATTCAGCTCCATTCTCCCGGCTTTTTGGGTAACATCAGTTTTCTCACGTGGGGCCGGGTCCATCCCGCAGAGATGAATATCTTCGTCTACGGCTGGGCTTCCATGGCCGGGATGGGCACCGCCATATGGCTTATGGCACGCCTGTGCCGCACGGTTTTGCGGCATCCGTTACTGATTGTCGCCGGGGCCGGTTTGTGGAATCTGGGTGTTTTCCTTGGAACCGGCGCCATTCTGGCGGGTGATCAGACCGGTTACCAATGGCTCGAATTCCCGCCCTACGCCGCCCTCATTCTTTTTGTCGCTTACTCGCTCATTATGTCGTGGGCCGTTCTCATGTTCCGTTTCCGCCGGAGCGATCAGATTTACATCACTCAATGGTACCTGGTCGCTGCCTTTCTCTGGTTTCCATGGCTCTACAGTGCCGCCCACCTGATGCTCTTTGTCGTGCCGGTGCAAGGCGTCATGCAAGCCGCGGTGAGCTGGTGGTTCGCCAATAATCTTCTTTTTCTTTGGCTCGGCGCCATCGGCTTGGGCACAGCTTACTATATGATCCCGAAGGTGATCGGGCGTCCTGTCCATAGCTATCACCTCGCCGCTATCGGCTTCTGGACCTTTGCTCTTTTTTCCAGCTGGACCGGAATGCAACGATTGGTTGATGGACCTTTTCCCGCCTGGATGATTACCGCCAGCATCGCGGCCACCATTCTCACCATTATCCCGGTGGCCACGGTCGGTCTTAATCATCACATGACCATGGCGGATAATTTTCAGCTTTTGCGTTACAGTCCCACTCTTCGTTTCACCGTGTTCGGGGCCATGTCTTACACTGTATTCAGTGCCGTCGGCGTGTTGATTTCGCTGCGGTCGGTGGCCCGCTATGTCCATTTCACGGAAGCCAGCGTGGCCTACACACAGCTCGGACTTTATGCCTTCTACAGCATGATTATTTTCGGCTCCATGTACTATATTGTGCCTCGCCTGGTGGGACGCGAGTGGCGTTATGGCTCGCTCATCAAACTGCATTTCTGGGCCGCTGTCTATGGTATCGGATTGATGAGCCTGATGCTGTTGGCCGGCGGTTTCGTGCAGGGATCGGGCATGAATGATCCGGCCATCGCCTTCTCCGAGAGCATGCAATCCATCCTGCCTTACCTGCGCGGTCGCACCATCGCCGAGATCCTTCTGCTCGTGGCTCACTTTGTTTTTGCCTTTCATTTTGCGCTCATGCTTTTCGGTCTCGGACGGAACGCCAGCGTTCCGACCTTTCTGAATCCGCTCGAAGACGAAGGAGAGGAGGCACCCGTATGAAGGGATGGAAGCCGCTTTTTCTTGGCCTCTTCGCCACCTTCGCCTTCTCTTGGCTGGGACTGGCGTTGGTGCCGAATTTTCAAATCGGACACCTCGATCCGCAAAGCGACGAGGAAGGAACTGATGTGTACCCAATGCCGCAATCGGGCATGGCCGAGAGAGGTCGCAAAATCTACACCGGAAACGGCTGCTATTATTGCCACACTCAGCAGGTTCGTCCGGAGTACTCCTCATCCGACATCGCGCGAAAATGGGGAGATCGCCGCAGCGCTCCGCGCGATTACATTTTCGAACGACCGGTTCTTTTGGGCAGGACAAGAATCGGCCCTGATCTTTCGAACCTCGGAAAGCTGACGCCGCCCGATGACCAAAGCAGTCCGGCACCGGCCTCCAGTCCGGTTGGATCGCCCGGCGCGTCACCTGCGCCGGCGGCGCCCGTCGCATCCCTCGACTCCCGGCCAACTCCGGGGGCAACGCCGGCCCCGTACACGGAGGGCTGGCACCACCAGCATCTCTACGCGCCACGCTCGGTTAGTTCTGATTCGATCATGCCGGCCTACCATTTCCTTTATGAGAAACGCCGCATCAGCGGAAACCGCTCCGACGACGCTTTGATGCTGACCGGGGAGGACGCTCCGCCGGTCGGTTGGGAAGTGGTTCCAAGTTACGAAGCAAAATGCCTGGTGGCCTATTTGATGTCGCTCGATCAATCCCACTCCTTGAAGGAAGTAAAATCCAACACTCCGCCTGCGCCGCCGGCAGCTGGAAAGGCGGCTGCCAAATGAACGAGAACGTTTCTCATCCGTCATCGCGCGCACGCCAGGGGACCGACTACGCCGAGCATGAAGAGGTGCAGCAGGTTCATGCAGCCATTCAGCGCGAGAAGCGTGAACCACGTGTTGGTTTGGAGCCGCTCTCGATCTGGTTGATCGCTGTTTACGGGCTGGCCCTGTTTTGTGGCGGCGCCTACCTCGGACGCTACTCGGGAAACTTCTCCGGTGACAGTCTCGACATCAGTTACGCGCCCGCGCAGGCTCATGGGGCTAACGCAGGCGGCAACGGCGCGGCTGCGACCGTGCTCACACCGGCGGAACGCGGTCGCAAGATTTTCTCGGCGAACTGCGCGACCTGTCATCAGATGACCGGCCTGGGTGTGCCTGGCAGTTATCCTCCGCTGGCTGGCGCGGAGTATGTGAATAGCGGGACGCGACGTTTGGGGATGATCCTTCTCAAGGGATTGACCGGTCCGATCAAGGTGAAAGGACAGACCTTCATCACTTCCGCGCAGATGGCCCCGTGGGAAGGCACGCTAAACGACCAGAAAATCAGTGATGTTCTAACCTTTGTGCGCCAGGAGTGGGGGAATACCGGGGGACCGGTCGCCCCGGAAGCGATCGCCGCTTTGCGCAAGGAACTGGCCTCGCGTAAGGAATCATGGATCGAGGCGGACCTCGAAAAAGTTCCTCAGGAGGACAATCTTCCTGGTGGAGAGCCCGCCGCGGCCAAGCCCGGTGAACCGCCCGCCGCGCAGGGAAGTCCGCCTCCGGCCGCGCCGCCCAAAGCCTGAGAGGCCGGCTCTAACGCCGGAAGAAATCGCCATGATTTCGTCTTGCCTGGAACTTACAGTCAAGTAGCGGTGTGGCATCGGCTTCCAACCGATGCTCTGGAGACCATCGGCAACACTCTAATGCCACGTCGTTAGGCGATCGCTTCTGCGATCAATTCCGCCATGTGTTTGGGATGAACGGCGGCGAGATCGGCGATTTGATGGCGGCAACTGGTCCCGGAAGCGACGAACTGCGTCCCGGGGGGCTGCGCCTTGATCTTGTCGAGGAGAGGTTGCGCGACCTGGAGAGATAATTCGTATTTCGAGGCGAGCGCGCCAAACGCTCCCGCCATGCCACAGCAACCGGTCTGGAGCAGAACCGCTTTTCTGCCGGGTAACCTTTCGACGAGCTGTGGGAGAAAGGCGGGATTGAGCAGCGCTTTGGCGTGGCAATGCGCGTGGATGGCCACATGAACGGTCTCAGTCGACGCGTCGCCGTTCTTGCTCGCCAAAGCGGTTGGCTCAGCCGCGAGGAGCTGGTCAACGAAGGTCTCGAAAAGGAAACAGCGGGTCGCCAGATCTTCCGCCCCGGAAATTCTCAATTCACGATAATCTTCCGCGAACATCGAGTAACATGACGGTTCCAGGAAAATAATTGGGACAGTTCCACCCATGTTTGTTAGAAGCTCGACGTTGTGCAGGCCGAACCTGGCTGCTGTATCGAGGTTTCCCTGACTAAAAGCGGGACGTCCGCAGCAACTGCGGCCGTGCGGAAGAATGACTTCAAAGCCGAGGGCTTCCAACACTTTTACGGCAGCGATCCCGATGTGCGGTTCGTGGTAGCGCACGAAAGTATCGTCCCACAGAATAATTTTGCCCTTGGTAGGAACGCCGCCCTGCTGCGTCTGCTCCGCGTGCTTCTCAAACCATCGATCGAATCTCTTGTTTGCGTAATGCGGTAATGGCCGTTTAGCCGACAACCCGAGCATTTTTTCCATGAGAATACGCAGGGGCCCGAAATCGAGCAGGGCATTGGAGACCGCCGGCATCATGCAGCCCAGCCGTCCGAGCAGGTCGACATGGCTCAGGATCCGTTCGCGCAGGGGCAAACCATCCCGTTGATGTCGCGCATAGGTCAGCTCGGCCTTGAGCAAGGCCAGGTTGACATTGGACGGACACTCCGGCGTGCAGCCTTTGCAGGAAAGACAGTTACTCAAAGCCGCGTCCAACTCCGCCGAGCGCAGGGGATCGTGCCCGTTCGTTCGCATGGCCAAGGCCGCCCGAATGACATTGGCGCGTCCGCGCGTCGACATGACTTCTTCTCCCGTCGCGAGGAATGTCGGGCACATCATGGGGGCGTCCTTCCGGCAGCCCCCGCAGCCGTTGCATTGCTCCAGATTCCCTACGAACGAGCGATCCTTGAAGGCAAAGGCCAGTCTCGGTTCGAAAGGAAGTTCAATCGGGCTTGTGAAATTCTCCCGCAGATGGCTGTCGATGCGATGGCGGCCATCCGACAGGATTTTGCCCGGGTTGAAGATATTTTCGGGATCGAATGTTTTTTTTATTTCCGACATCACGTCGAGCAGCTCCTGGCCCACCTGCTCGAGCATGTATTCGGTTCGGGCGATCCCCACGCCGTGCTCGGCCGAGAGAGATCCCTTGAACTGCCTAACGAGCGCGGACGTCTGGTCAGCCACTTGCCTGAATTTCTTGAGATCGTCCGGACTGTGCAAATCGAGGACGGGTCGAACGTGCAGCAGACCGGTGGCGGCGTGTCCATAGTAAGAGGCTTCCAGGCCCAGTGGTTCCATGATGGCTCTCAGCCCCTCCACATAAGCTGGCAGCTGGGTTGGGCGAACGGCGGCGTCCTCGATAAAGGCCACCGGCTTGGCCGCTCCCACGCAACCGGTCACCAGGGAGAGGCCAGCCTTGCGCACGTCCCAGACGAGATTCATTTCGTGAGCGTTGCGCAGAATTTTTGTGCGGAGGCCGATCCGGCGCTTTTCCAGGAGGGAGAGCCGATCGCTTACATTCTCATCGTAGAACTCAACGATCAGCATGGCCTCGAACGGCTTGGTTTCCAGCTCGAGCAGATCCCGCGCAGCCTGAAAATGAAGTTGGCCTTTCGTCTGATCGAGCAGGGGCCGATCGATATGCTCGATGGCCGCCGCTTTCAGGTCGAGCAGTTCAACCGTGGCCTGCATGGCCTCGCTGACCGACGCAAAAAAAATCAGGCCCATTCCCTTTTCCGTGGGCAACGGGGAGATCTTCAGTTCGGCTGAAATAATGGCGGCCAGGGTCCCTTCGCTGCCCGCCAGGATTTCCGTCAGGTTATGCGGAGCCCGGAGGAAGCGCTCGATCCCATAGCCCTGCCAGCGCTTTAAGAGTCCGGGCGGCATGCGGTCCGCGATCTCGGCGGCGTGGGACTGAATCAAACGCGCGATTGTCTCGCGTTCCTTACCTAACGAATTCTGTTGCGGTCCGATATTTTCGATGCGGCCATCCGCCATGACAATTTCCAGAGAGAGGACGTGATCGGCCGTCGTGCCATAAATAGGAACCCGTGCCCCGGACGAGTTATTGGCGATCATCCCGCCAAGGGTGGCGCGCGAACTGGTGGCCACGTCCGGGCCGAAACAAAATCCGTGCGGGCGCAGAAAAGCATTGAGCTGATCAAGGACCACGCCGCCTCCTACGCGGACGCTTCGCTGCGCCAGATCAAGGGCCAGGATCTGGCGATGGTGACGTGAAAAATCGACGATCAAGCCATCGCCAATCGAGCCGCCCGACAGACTGGTACCGGCTCCACGAGGGGTAATGGAGAACCCATTTTCCGCGGCGCTGCCAATCAGGGCGCTCGCTTGCCGGGCATCGCGAGGAAAGGCAACTCCCGCCGGTTGTATCTGATAAAGAGAAGCATCAGTCGCGTAGAGCTGGCGAGACAGGGTATCGAAGCGGACCTCACATCCCGTCGCGGCGATTTTTTGTTTCTGGGCCGATGTCATTTCAGAAAAACTAACATACGATGCAACACGTCGTCACTTGTAGGAGGAAGCTGTTAGCTTCCCATCGCTCAAAGGGACGCCAGGCGCTTCCCCCTGCAGAATTTCCGAAGCGCTTCTAAAGGAGGGCTAATTGCGCTTCCCTCTGGTCCGTCTCCTCGGCGAAGCGCACGCCCACTCCGATGAGTCGTACCGCCTTACTGGTCCGCGCGTATCCTTCGGCCAGGAGAGCTTGATACGATTCGAGAGACAGGCCCAGCCCGGCGCGCTCCACCGTCGTGCGGGTGAAATCGCTGAATTTTAATTTCAGGAAAATCTTCGTTACGACGCGCTGTGGTTCCTTCTCCGCCAGCTCGGCCATGAGTTCTTGGAAGAGTTGGCCCGTCTGCTCGGTGCATTGGGGCAGTGTTTCTAGGTCGGTGGAGAAAGTTTCCTCCGTGCTGAGTGATTTTCGGGGCCGATCCGGTTCGACCGAGCGCGCATCGATTCCACGGGCCAGATCAAACAGCTCGATGCCGAACCGTCCGAAGAGTTGTTGCAGATCGATGCGGGAAAATCGTTGCAACTCGCCACAGGTGCGGATGCCAAGTTGGCTGAATCTTTTTTCCGTGGCAGGACCGATCCCCCAGATTTTGCGGACGGGCAGGTCGAACATGAAAGCGGGGACATCGGCGGGAATCACCTCCAGTTGCCCGTTCGGTTTATTCATGTCGCTGGCAATTTTGGCGATCAATTTGTTGGGCCCGATCCCGGCTGATGAGGTCAGCTTGGTCTTGCGCAGAATCATTTCGCGGATGACCTGGGCGAGCGGGCCCGGGGCTCCCGGGTGCTGTGTCACATCGAGGTATGCTTCATCCAGGGAGAGTGGTTCAACCAATGGGGTAAAACGGTGCAGGATCGCGCGGATGAGGGTGGCTTCGCGACGATAGACGTCGAAACGGGTCGGCACGACCACCAGGGTGGGGCAGCGTTGCAAGGCCATAAAGGTGGGCATGGCGGAATGGACGCCGAACGCGCGCGCCTCGTAATTGCAGGTGGTCAAAACACCCCGCCGGTCCCGCGCTCCACCCACCCCTATGGGCTTGCCCCGTAGAGCCGGCCGATCGCGCACTTCGATGGCCGCGTAAAAGCAATCCATGTCGAGATGGATGATGTGCCTCACGATCGGCTGCGAAGGAAGGGAGGTCATACGGCCACCGAAGTCTCACCCGGCGAAGATGAGAGAGTCAACTGAAGCGCCGGGACTAATTAGATCAGTTCGGAGGAAACCGGAAGACCTTCGAAACCCGATTCTTCATGTACCTGCCGTATTCAGAGGCTCGTCGTGAGGCATCGGCCGTCACGCTGATTTTCTGGTGCGACCACTGCAGGTTGTCATTCAACAGAAAGATTAGTTTATGAAAACAATTCTAGGTTTTATCTGCGCTACGGCTCTTTTCGTGGCGGGCGCGC
>JBBRQE010000142.1:0-8026 GCA_038226905.1 Chthoniobacterales bacterium
ATGGAGGCGCGGGGCTTGCCATCCGTTCCCGCCACGAAAATCTCTCCCGCACCGTCTTCGCTCTCGCCGATGGACGCCACGACCTGGCCCTCTTTGTTTCGAATTTCAAAACGGGCACTGCCGTCTTCATCCACTTCGAGCAGGCCACGGGTCTGCCCGTTGTTATCATTAAGATAAATGCAGGCGAAACCATCGTGCGCTTTGAGCACGATCGGCAGGGTCTCCGGATCGCGACGCACCCCGATGATTTCCGCATCCAGGGAGAGGAACATGGTGCGGGGTTGGTCCGGTAAATCCTGCTCCTGCCCGATGACCTTGAGCACATGATCAAGATCATGGCGAAGGCGCTTCACTTCTTCGTGCAGCTTTCCTAATTCGCTGGCAGAAACTTCTCCCACACCACGGATTCGTGCCCGGACTCGTCTTTGCATGCATCCGATCAGGAAATCCGGAAATCCTCAAACCTGGCCGTTTTTAGCGATTCAAATCGCGCCGCTCGTTGCCCATTGGCGCTCCTTTATGTTTGACTACTGCCGTGCGCCAACCCGGTACCACGGCACCCTTCATTTTTTTCTTCCTCGTCCTTCCCTCCGGTATCAGCAATGGCTTCGTTTCCATCACGCTGCCCTTCATCCTGACGCAGAACGGATTCCCCGTCGCCACTTCCGCCTCCATCGTGGCTCTCGGATTGTCGGCCAATCTCTGGCGGTTCCTGTGGGGGCCGGTGGCCGATCTCACTCTGACGGCGCGCCGCTGGTATCTGATCGGACTGGCTGCCTCGGTCGTGACGCTGATCGCTCTTGGGTTCATTCCATTCCGCCAAAGCGGTGTGCCTCTGCTCACAGCAGTGGCTTTTATTTCCCAAGTGGCGGCGACGTTGATCATGCTTCCCGTGGGAGGACTCATGGCCCATACCGTGCCGGAGGAACAAAAAGGCCGCGCGGCCGGCCGGTTCCAGGCGGGTAACCTCGGTGGCACCGGCCTGGGCGGTGGTGCCGGTGTTTGGCTGGCTGCTCATTACTCCAAAAGAAACGGCCGGAACGGCCCTCGGTCTGGCCATGCTGACAGCCGCGGCGGCGCTCATTTTTGTCTCCGATGTCCGACTCGTCACCAACGAGCGAATCGGCCAACGCATGCGTCTGTTGGGCCGCGACCTTCTTTCCATGATGGGCATGGCCATCCCTCTGTTCACTATTGTTCTGGTTGCCTCCCCGATTGGCTCCGGCGCCATGAATAATCTTTGGTCGGCCGTCGCACCCGACTGGCATGCCAACTCCGACACGGTTGCCCTGGTCACGGGACTGCTGAATGGAATGGTCAGCGCCATCGGCTGCGTGGCAGGTGGCTGGGTATCTGATCGGTTCGGACGTTGGTGGGCTTATTTCGGATCCGGCGCGATCATGGCACTCGTCACCGTCATCATGGCCCTCGCACCAAAGACTCCCCTGGCCTACGCCTTCGGTGTGCTGGCTTACGCCGCATGGGCGGGGTCGCTTATGCCGCCTTCTCCGCCGTCGTCCTTTTCGCCATCGGCCGCGGGGCCGCCTCTACCAAATACGCCACGCTCTCGTCACTGGGTAATCTCCCCGTTATCTATATGACGGCCGTGGACGGGTGGGCCCACGACCATTTTGGCACCGCGGGGATGCTCCACACCGAAGCGCTCGCCGGTTTAATCTGGATCGTGCTCGCCCTCCTTGTCCTGCAGCAAATAAAAGGGCGCGCCCCTTCCCGGACTTAGGTCAAAGCTAAATACCTTGATTAAACAATCGACCATCGCTTTTCTTCATCGCAAGTGAGCGGCGATTTTCTTGACCAGATTTTCATCCGCGGAAAACAGTGGCTCCTTTCACTGCTGGCCGGTTCGCCGGACTTACTTCTGCAGATTGCCTCCAGTCTGATCAATATCGCCGCTGTTATGGGGGTATTTCTCACGCTTTTCGCCCTCATCTCCGTGCTGGAGAGAAAAATCCTCGGCCGCATTCAAAACCGTTACGGGCCCAATCGCGTCGGGCCCTTCGGCCTCCTGCAGCCGGCGGCCGACGGCATTAAGATGCTGATCAAGGAAGACATCGTTCCGCTGCGCGCCGACAAGGTCGTACATTTTCTCGCTCCTCTCCTGATGGTGCTGCCTGCTATCCTGGCGCTCGGCGTCATTCCCTACGGGCGAAACATGACCGCCTTCGCCATCGACGGCGGCATCTTGTTCGTCTTCGCGGTGGGTTCCACTACTGAACTGGCCGTTTTCATGGCCGGGTGGGGCAGCAACAACAAATTTTCCATGCTCGGCGCCATGCGGGCCATCGCCCAGATGGTCAGCTACGAATTGCCGCTCACCCTCACGGTGCTTCCGGTCGTCATGATCGTGGGCTCGCTTTCACCGGACGCCATCGTCGCTGCTCAAGGCGGATACGCGCACGGCTTCTTCCCGCGCTGGTTTGTCTTCACTCCCTGGGGCGGAGCCGCCTTCGTCCTCTTCTTTATTTCCGGTTTGGTGGAATCGAACCGGACCCCTTTCGATGTGCCGGAAGGCGAATCGGAAATTGTAGCCGGACACATGACCGAATACTCCGGATTCAAGTACGCTACATTTTTCATGGCTGAATATTTTGGAATGTTCGCCATCAGCGGCCTGGCCGTGACTCTCTTCCTGGGAGGCTGGCATGCCCCGCTTCGTCTGCTCGAGGTGGTCCCCTCCTACCTCTGGTTCTTCGCGAAATTATCCGCGCTTCTTTTCGTCTTCATCTGGATCCGCGGAACGTTGCCGCGCACACGCGTCGATCAGGTTATGAATTTCGCCTGGAAATTCATGCTGCCCATGGCCTTTACCTGCATCCTTTCCGCCGCCGTCTGGCATTATCAGGCGCACGGCCTGGCCGGTTGGCTCTGGTCACTCGCTGTGGTGGCGGGGGTTTACGCCGCTCTCTCCTGGTTGTTGGACACGCGAAGAAAATTCGCCCCGCGCACCTATCGCTTTGCCGAATGAGTGGCGCCGCCTTTATCGCCATCGCCGTGCTGACGCTGGCCAGCGCGCTGGCCGCGGCCTTGTTGAAGAAACTGATTCATGCGGCCCTCTGTCTGGCCCTTTGTTTCGTCGGCGTGGCGGCCTTCTATTTTCTGCTCGGAGCCGAGTTTGTCGGACTCGTCCAGGTTTTTGTCTACGTCGGCGCTGTCGCCATTCTGATTGTCTTCACCATTCTACTGATCGCTCGCGAATACGATCCGCCCGCCCCTTTCAAATGGGTTGGCGCATTCGTCGCCCTGGCGGTCTTTACCGCTCTTACCTGGTCCATTTTAAAAACAACAGCGCCGGCCGGCGCCACGCCCGTACTTGCCCCCATTACGGTCAGACAAATCGGTGACTCGCTCATGACCAGTTACGTCTGGCCGCTCCAATGCATCGGACTGATTCTCACCGCCGCCCTCGTCGGCGCCCTCGTCCTGGCCATGGAGGAAAGGCCCTGATGACGCCAACGCTTCAACATTTTCTCATCATCTCGGCCGCGCTCTTTAGCATCGGATTGCTCGCCGCCCTCAGCCGGCGTCACGCCATCTTTATCCTCATCGGCGTCGAATTAATGCTGGCGGCGGCTAATTTGAACTTCGTCGCCTTTTGGCGCTTCGGCCCCGTCACGCCCCAACCCGTCGGTGTCATGGTCGCCCTTTTTTCCATCGCGATTGCCGCCGCCGAAGCGGCCGTCGGTCTCGCCCTCATCATCGCCGTTTATCGGCACTACCGCACCACCAACGTGGATCGGCTCACCTCGATGAAAGGCTAGATGACGAAAACGAAGCAAATGTCGAACGCCGAACGCGGAACGCTCAACGCCCCAATCAGAAGCTCGCTCGCGCGGAATCAAGATCGACCTCTCGTTTTCGAATCCGGCATTCGGCGTTCTCCCCTTGTCCGCCCATGAGCTGGATCATTCTCCATCTCTGGCTCATCCCCGCGTTCCCCCTCGCGGTCTCTCTCCTGATCCTCAGCCAGAGCAATTCCCAACGCACTCTCTCCGCCGCTCTCGCCATCCTCGCTCAAGCCGCCGCTTTCCTCCTCTCCGTCGCTGCCTTTCTCGTTACGCTGGTTTCGCCTGGTTTCCGCGCCTTCCATAATTTTACCTGGTTCACCTTCGGCGAGAACACCATTCGCCTCGGCTGGCTGCTCGATCCGCTGACGGCCGCCATGCTCGTCATGATCACGCTCGTTAGCCTTTGCATTTTTATCTTCAGTATCGGCTACATGGCGGACGACAAAAATTTCACCCGCTTCTTCGCTTACCTTTCATTTTTCACCGCCGCCATGCTCGGTGTCGTGATAGCCAATAGTCTCCTTCTTCTTTTCATCTGCTGGGAGCTGGTCGGTCTCGCGTCTTATCTGCTCATTGGATTTTGGATTCATAAACCGAGCGCGGCGGCCGCCGCCAAAAAAGCTTTCGTCACCACGCGCATCGGCGACATCGGATTCTTCCTCGGCCTCCTTGGGCTTTATCACGGCAGTGGAACTTTGCTTTTCTACGATGGCGGTCACGGTTGCCTCGAAACCGCGGGCCTCTTCGCCCTGGGCGGCGCCGCCACCTCCGTGGCGCTTCTCATTTTCTGCGGCGCGGCCGGCAAGTCGGGCCAGTTCCCGCTCCACGTCTGGCTGCCTGACGCCATGGAAGGTCCGACGCCGGTGAGCGCGCTCATCCACGCCGCCACCATGGTTGCCGCCGGGGTCTTTCTGGTAGCGCGTGTTTACCCGCTTTTCTCGGCTGGCGCCGTGCACGGCGTCACCCCATCCCTCACCGTGGTCGTGTGGACCGGGGTCATCACTGCTCTCCTGGCCGCGCTCGTGGCCATCGCGCAGACCGATATCAAACGCATCCTGGCCTATTCAACGATGTCGCAGCTCGGCTTAATGATGGTGTCGTTAGGCGTAGGCGGAGTCGCGGCCGGCGTCATGCACCTGCTGGCTCATGGTTTTTTCAAGGCTTTGTTGTTTCTGGGAGCCGGCTCCGTCATCCATGGCTGCCACGACGAGCAGGATATTCGCAAGATGGGCGGGTTGCGGCGGATCATGCCCGTTACTTTCCTGACTTACGCCATCGGCATGATGACCCTGAGCGGGGTTCCGCTCTTCTTCTGCGGCGCCTGGACGAAGGAAGAAATCCTGCACGCCGCATCGCATTGGCCGGCCTCCTCAATGCCTTACTACCTGATGCTCGCAGGAGTCGTACTCACCGCGCTCTATATGACGCGACAGCTGCTCTACGTATTTTTCGGGGACCGGGCGAAGGCCGACGAAAATACGCACGAGTCCCCGTCGGTCATGACTATCCCGTTGCTCGCGTTGGCCGTTTGCTCTGTTCTCTTCAGCGTCGTGCTCACGCCCGCCTGGCCCTGGTTGCATGATTACCTGGCGGGCGACCTTCCGCACTTCGAAATGGCGCGACTGGTGCAGCCTGTGCTTTTTCTTTCGCTCGTTCTCGTGGCTAGCGGGATCGGATTGGGCTGGTGGCTTTACGGTCGTGGCCGCCTAACGACCGATCCACTGGAGCGCGCTCAGCCCGGGATTTTTCGGTTCCTCCAGGAAAGGATGCGGCTGGACGAACTCTACGAGAACACGGTCATCGCCTTCGCCCAGGGGGCGGCCCGGATCTCCGACTGGATGGACCGTCATGTGTGGGACGGTCTCGTTCGCGCCGTCGGTGGAATGAGCCAGTTTTTCGGGATTGTGACCAACGGAGTCGACGAACACGGGATCAACGCCGCGGTCGACGAAGCGGCCGGTGGCACGCGCGGAATGGGAAGACTTGCGTCCTCCGCGCACTCCGGACAAGTCCAGACCTACCTCGGCGCTCTCGCTGTCGGCATGCTCGCCCTTCTTCTTCTTTACGTCTGGCTGGCATGATCACCGCGCTTATTTTCCTTCCTCTGTTTGGCGCTCTCACCCTCTTTGTCGGGCGTCCTCGCCACGCCCGGACCTTCGCTTTGCTCGTCCATGCGCTCGTCGCCTTCTCTGCCTTGCTCCTATGGCAAAAATTCGACAGGACGGCGACGGGCCTTCAGCTGGTCGAACACCACACTTGGATTCCGGCGGTGGGAGCAGAATACCTCGTCGGCATCGACGGCTTGAGTTTGCTGCTCGTCTTGCTTACCTCTCTCGTTTTTCCCTTCGCCGCGTTTGCTCAGCGCGGTAGCCGCGGCTTTTGCGCACTCGTTCTGGTCATGCAGTCGGCCCTATTCGGCACGTTCACCGCCCAAACTTTTGTGCTCTGGTTTTTGTTCTACGAGATGAGCCTGCTCCCTGCCTTCCTCCTCATCAAAATCTGGGGTGGCCCGAACCGGGATCGCGCCGCCACCAAGTTTTTCGTTTACACTTTTCTCGGCAGTGTGGCCATGCTGCTCTCTTTTCTCGGAGTTTATCTCGCCAAAGGCACGTTCGATTTCGCGCAGCTCGCCGCGCTTGGAAAAAACGGCCTGCTCACCGGCCCTTTCGCGTGGCTTGCTTTTGCCGGTATTTTTCTCGGGCTGGCCGTCAAGGTGCCGCTCTTTCCGTTCCACACCTGGCTGCCCGACGCCTACGAGAGTGCGCCCGTCGGAGTCTCCATGGTGTTGACTGGAGTCCTTTCCAAAATGGGCGTGTACGGATTCATTCGCCTGCTGCTTCCCCTGTTCCCTAACGAGATGAAAATTCTGGCGCCGTGGCTGCTCGGTTTGGCCGTCTGTTCCATCGTGTTCTCTTCCCTGTCGGCCTGGGCGCAGAAGGATCTGAAACGGATGGTCGCCTACCTCTCCATCAATCACCTCGGCTATTGCATGCTCGGCCTCTTCGCCGTTTCCGGGAGGACCGCATCCTCCGCCCTCGAGACGCAGGCGGCCTTGAGCGGGGTCTTCATGCAAATCTTCAACCATGGCATTACGGCCGCCGCCTTGTTCTACTATGTCGGCTTGCTCGAACAACGCCGGGGCCTGCGCGGCCTGCACGATTTCGGCGGCCTCATGCAACGCGCTCCCTTGCTTTGCGGCTGGATGAGTATCGCTCTCTTTTCTTCGTTAGGCCTGCCCGGTCTCAACGGCTTCATCGGCGAATTCCTTATCTTCAAGGGGTCCTTCGCCCTGTCCGCTTCCTCCACCGCCGTGGCGGCGCTCGGTCTTCTCCTCACCGCCATCGTTTTACTCCGAGCCATGCAATCGCTCTTCAGCGGCCCTTACAGGGAAACCGGCCTCGCTTTCCCCGATCTCGGCCCCGGTGAAAAATTCGTGGCTGTGCCGATGACTCTGCTCCTCGTCGCCCTCGGCGTAGCTCCCCAATTCCTTTTCAACATCTTTAATACAACCGTCGTCCAGATGGCACGAGTCTTCGCCTAGGACATGAAAGCCTTTCCCATGCGCGAAGGTGCCATCGAATATTGGTCTCGAAAGCCATGATCGCCTGGACCATCTATGTCACCTTCGGAGGAGCCATGCTGCTCCTTGTGGCGCCCCGCGTGGCGGCGCGCTGGCTGGCCCTCGGCACCACCCTCAGCGGCCTCATTCTCTCTGCCATCGCCTTCTCTCAGGCCGCTCCTTCCGCCGCCTTCGAGACGCTCATCAATGTTCCGTGGGTGCCGGCGCTCGGGATGAATTATCACCTCGCCGCCGATGGCATCAGCCTGACTCTTTGCCTCGTCACCGGGCTGACTGCCTTCAGCGCCGTGCTCTTCTCCTGGGAAGTCGAGCGTCGACCTAACGAATTCTTTTTCTGGCTCCTCCTCGTGGTCGGTGGCTCTTATGGCGTCTTTCTTAGCGCCGATCTCTTCCTTTTTTTCGTCTTCTACGAACTGGTCATCGTCCCGAAATATTTTCTCATCCTGATCTGGGGATCCACCAACAAGGAATACGGCGCGATGAAACTGACGCTCTATTCATTCCTGGGCGGAGCCCTTGTTTTCATCGGTATCCTCGCGGTCTACGGGACGGCCGCCAAATCGGGCGTGGCCGCGTCGCTCGATCTCCAGCAACTCGCGCACTTCGAGTTCTCGCCACAACTGCAAGCGTGGGCTTTCCC
>JBBRQE010000143.1:0-8007 GCA_038226905.1 Chthoniobacterales bacterium
ACGAGACGCCCTATCTTTTCTTTGACGCGGCCGCCCCCGGCCTCGACGCCACGCCTCCCGCGACCCTGGAGCCGTTCTTCCTGAACGATCTGCCGGCGACCGCGATCAATGTTAATTACAACGGAACGAACTTCCAGAACGACGGTTCGTTAGGGGTGATGCTCGTCCACATGCACAACGGCACTGGGAGCCACGTCGATGTGGTTCCGTTGCGCGCACCCAAGATCACTTCGTTCAGTCCAACCCATGCCAAGGTCGGCGCGCCGATAACCATTACGGGAGCGAACTTTGGCCCGGGCACGCAGGTGACCTTCTTCAACAACAAGCCGGCTACGATCGTCAATGTGGCGAGTCCGACAACCCTCTCGGCCTTCGTGCCAGCGGGCGCGGTCAGCGGACCGATTCGGGTCTCCAATGCGGCGGGATCCAGCCAAAAAGGCGGATTCACAGTTGATCCTTGACATAACAATAATAACCGTGAGAAAAACTACACATATGAGACTAACTACATTTCGCCTCGTGGTAAGCGCCGCTGCTGTGCTTATCGGCCTGCTCGGATCGCAAACCTCCCACGCGGCCCGTGTGCAGGGTTTTGAGACCGGAGATCCGGCCGTAACCGGGGTGGGCGATGCCGGAATTACGGCGGGCGCGGTCCAAGGCGAAGTCGCCCCCGATCCCACTCATTGGTATGAGATCACCACCATCCGAGCGACCGATAACGAAGACGGTGTTCTTAATCAGTCCGGGTCGGATGCGGTCGCCTTTGCTACCCTGAATAATGCGACGAATTTCAACGGAGGAGCTCCGACTGGAATTGACGGTTCGGGAGTCTTCATTCCCTTCACCGTTTCTGCCGGCGACACCTTGTTGAGTTTCAACTATGACATCCTGTCCAACCAGCCAGGTCAAACTCCCACGCGGAATGACTTCGCTTTTGTCTCGATCTACAATACGAGCAAAGTGCAGCAGCTCAGCACGGACACCTTCGCACATTCGAACGACGCTACGTCCCTCTTCGGGGCGCAGGACCCGTTTGTATTCCACAGCGGCATCTCGACCAAGACGGTGTCTCTGACTACCCTGGCGCCCGGCAATTATCTGCTCGGCATCGGGATTGAAGACCAGGGAACGTTAGGAGACCATGCTTCGGCTCTTCTGATCGATAATATCGTAACGGCCGTGCCTGAGCCCTCCACCTTTGGGCTTATCGTCGCCGGCGCCTTTTCCCTCGCGGCTTTGCGCCGCCGCCTGCGCCGATAGTAGCGGTCATCGCGTTTTACAAGACGGGCCGGCAGCGATGCCGGCCGGAATTGTTTTTCGGAATCAAGTTTTCCTCCCCGGCCACGTGCCCGAGTTGACGGGAATGCGCAACGCCCCCATATTCCGCCCTCGCCATTGTAGGGCCGGCGCATCGCTGCCTGCCCTGTAAGCGGCAGCCTCCATGGTTGCCCTACGGTCGCGTAACTCTCCTCATGGATAAGATTCGTAACATTGCAATCATCGCGCACGTCGACCACGGCAAAACCACCTTGGTCGACCAATTGCTGCGTCAATCCGGCACCTTTCGCTCCAACCAGAAAACGGAGGAGCGCATGATGGATTCGATGGATCTCGAGCGCGAAAAGGGGATCACCATCCGGGCCAAGAACGCCGCCTTTCATTGGAACGGTTACCGCATCAATATCGTCGATACCCCGGGCCATGCCGACTTCGGTGGCGAGGTCGAGCGCATCATGAAGATGGTCGACGGCGTTCTGCTCGTGGTGGACGCGCACGATGGTCCGCAGGCCCAGACCCGTTTCGTCTTGCGCAAAGCTTTGGAGAACAAGGCCAAGCCAATCGTCGTCATCAACAAGATCGACCGCGAAAACGCCCGCCCCCACAAGGTTCTCGACATGGTGTTCGACCTCTTTGTCGAGCTCAAGGCCACCGATGAGCAGCTCGATTTTCCCATCATCTACGCCAGCGCCAAGAACGGTTTTGCCATGCGCGAGTTGCACGATAACAGCGAGAACATGACCCCTTTGTTCGAAGCCATCGTGGAACATGTTCCGCCTCCCACCGTTTCGACCGAGCCCTTTTTTCAGATGCTCGTTTCCAATCTGCATTACAGCGATTATCTCGGCCGGATCGCTCTCGGCAGAATCGTGAGCGGCCGGGTGGCCGTAGGCGATTCGATCGTTTGCATTCATCGCGACGAGCGCCGCGAGCGTGGCAACGTGACCGCCCTCTTCAGTTACGAAGGCATGGAACAGGTGGAAATTAAACACGCCACCGCCGGCGATATCGTGGCCCTGGCCGGGTTCGAGGATGTTTATATCGGAGAAACACTGACGGACCGGGAGGAGCGCGCTCCCATGCAGTTTGTCGATATCGATCCACCCACCATTCGCATGCGGATTTTGGTGAACGATTCACCCTTTGCCGGACGTGAAGGAAATTTTGTGACAGCGCGCCATGTCCGCGAACGCCTGGTGCGTGAGACGCGCGGCAACGTTTCGCTCCAGATGCGCGACACCGAAGTGGCTGGTGCTTTCGAAATCAATGCGCGGGGCGAGATGCAGATAGCCATCCTGGTCGAGCAGATGCGGCGCGAAGGCTACGAAGTCATGGTTTCGCGTCCCGAAGTTATTTTCCAAAAGGATGCGAATGGTCACGTGCTCGAGCCGCTCGAAAATGTCTACGTCGATTGCCCGGCCGATAGCCTGGGCGACGTCATGCAATCGATTGCTGGTCGTAAAGGTGAAGTGGTGAACATGCATCATCACGGCAACCGCGTGGCCGTGGAAGCCATTGTTCCGACGCGCGGTTTAATCGGTTTCGAAACGGATCTCGTGAACCTGACCCGCGGCGAAGGTGTTATGAGTCATCTCTTCCGCGAATACGCCCCTTTCAAAGGGGAACTGGAGGGCCGTAGCCGAGGCGTCATGATCTCGATGGAGCCGGGAACCAGCACCGCTTATGCGTTGAATAACATTCAGGCGCGCGGGAAACTTTTTATCGGGCCTCAGGAAGACGTCTACGCGGGAATGATTGTCGGCGAAAATGCCCGGGTTGACGATCTGCCGGTTAATCCCTGCAAGGCGAAGCACCTGACCAACATGCGAAGCCAGGGCGACGGCAAAGGCATTCAATTGGAAGCCCCGCTGAAAATGAGTTTGGAACGCGCCATCGAGTACATCGGACCGGATGAGTTCGTGGAGGCGACACCGAAATCATTGCGCCTGCGCAAACGCATCCTCGACCCGACCGCCCGCAAGCGCGCGTCGGCCAGCCTTGTCTAGCCGGTGGCAGGGACGGCGCGCTGTGCCGTCCGCTCCGCGCGCGAGAAGAACTGTAGAGGTCGCGTCATTCGAGGGAAGGACCCTCGCTTGATTATTGTTGCTCCGACTTGGCCTCCCGATAGATTCTTGCCGGCAATGGAGTTTGCCGTTCCCTTGAAGGGAAGAACCGCGCGGGCTGATGACTCCTACTGATGCTGGCAATGGCAGCGGTTGGAGTTTTTTTATGCTCAATTATTTATGGGTCATGATCGGTGGTGCCCTCGGAACCGGCGCGCGTTTTTGGTTGTCCGGTCAGATCGCCCAGCGCGTCGGCGAAGTCTTTCCGCTCGGCACGCTCATGGTCAATGTGTCCGGCTCTTTCGCCATTGGATTATTCGCCGCTCTGGCCGATCCGCAGGGGCCGTTTCTGGTAGCACCCCGGCTTCGGCAATTTTTTATGATCGGAGTTTGCGGTGGCTACACCACTTTCTCGTCGTTTAGCCTGCAAACGCTCGATCTGGTGCAGGAAGGGGATTGGCTAAGGGCCGGGCTTAACAGCATCCTTTCAGTGGTTGGTTGTCTCGTCGCCGTGTGGCTCGGCCGAGTCAGCGGACTCGCCATTTTCGCCCGCTAAGGAATTCATATGAGTCTTCTCGAAGATGCTGTTCTGCTCCGAATTTTCGTGGGTGAAAGTGACCGCCATGAGCATCGGCCTCTTTACGAAGCCATTGTGCTGAAGGCCCGCGAGGCCCAACTCGCTGGGGCCACCGTTTTGCGCGGCCCCATGGGTTTCGGCAAATCCAGTCACCTGCACACCTCCAAAATTCTTCGTCTCTCCATGGATTTGCCCATGGTCATCGAGATCGTGGATACGCCGGAGAAGGTGAATGCGTTTCTCCCGCTCCTCGACAAAATGATGGGGGGCGGACTGGTCACGATGGAGAAGGTAAAAGTGATCCAATATCGCCCGGGCACTGAGTCGTCCGGCTGAAGCCATTGGCCCGGTCAGGGACAGATTTGACCAGTGAGAAACCATCCGCCCTCCACGTTGACAATCGATCCTCTTTGCGATTGACTAGCCTCGTTACTTTTGCCTCCTCGATAAGTGTCTTTTTCGAGGCGTTCCAGTTCCGATTCCTCGTGAACAAGGTCTGTCCGGCAAGTTATTTATATTAACCGTTTTCCCAGGTCATGTCGGGACATAGCAAGTGGTCGAAGGTCAAACGCTTCAAAGGCGCGCTCGACGTCAAGCGCGGCGCCATTTTCAGCAAATTATCGAAAGAGATCAGCATTGCGGCCCGCCTCGGTGGAGGCGACCCGGACGGGAATGCGCGCCTGAGGAGCGCCATACAGACCGCGCGAGGTTCGAGCATGCCGAACGACAACATCGAACGTGCTATCCAAAGAGGCACAGGCGAAGGGAGCGATTCCACGCATTTCGATGAGATCGTTTACGAAGGATATGGGCCGGGCGGGGTGGCCGTTATCGTGGAGGCGGCAACGGATAATAGGAACCGTACTGCGGCCGAGATTCGATGCATTTTTACGAAAAATAATGGAAATCTCGCATCCTCCGGCACCGTTTCTTATATGTTCCACAAAAAGGGTCAAATTACCGTGACGCGCGGTTCTATTTTGGAGGAGCGAATTTTCGAGCTGGCCTTGGAAGCGGGAGCGGACGAGTTGACAACCGAAGAGGATGGGTATGTTATTACCACTGCCCACGATCAGCTATACGCCGTAGCTGAAGCGCTCAAACGAGCGGGCGTGACCACCGATGGGCAAAAGTTTACGTTCATTCCCGATACGACTGTTCCGGTCGCCGACGAGACCATTGCAAGGCAGGTTCTTCGCCTTTGCGATGCCCTTGAAGACGATGATGACGTGCAGAACGTCTATTCAAATTTAGATATACCCGACGAATTGCTGGCCAGATTGCCGGCTTGAAAATTTTTAGTGCCGCGACAATTTCGCCGCCCCCCGCGCTGATCGACAGCGACCGCACACGTTTGTTTTATGGAGCCAGATAACCAGAGCCAGCCACCCAGAGTGGACACGGAGAATCAACCACCTCGCCCAGCAGAGGCGGACGGAGGGTCGGCCGATCAGCGTCGCCGACGTCCTCGCCGGCGTTATCCCCGTCGCCGTTTTTACGACCGCGGTCCCGGTGGCGAGAATGCCAATGCTCCCTCTGCGGAAAACGCCAGAGCCGATTACGAACAAAACGGTCCGGGGGGCGATGCCTCCTCGGAGGGGCAAGGCGGTTTAGCGAGCGGCGAGTTGGAGAATAGCGAGCAGGGTGCGGGCGAACCGGAATTCGGCGAGGGGATCATCGAAATCTCAGGGAAAGGCTTTGGCTTTCTGCGCGATCCGAAACGGAACTTCGTGCAGACTCCACAGGATATCTTTGTCACACCGGAAATCGTTCGTCGCTTTGGGCTTCGGGACGGCATGTGGATCAAGGGTGAGACACGGCGGGGAAATCGCGGACCGCAATTAACCAAGCTGGTAACGGTGAACGATGACGAGCCGACCAAGTACAACAACCTCCGGCCCTACGAAGAGCTGACCACGATTAATCCGAACAAGCGAATCAAGCTGGAGACGGTGCCGGACCGCTACACGACCCGCATCATGGACTTGATGACCCCGTTGGGCATGGGTCAACGCGGTCTCATCGTTGCCCCACCTCGCACGGGTAAGACCACTCTCCTGCATCATATTGCCGAGGCGGTCGCGAAGAATCATCCCGAGATGAAGCTGATAATCCTTTTGGTCGACGAGCGGCCCGAGGAGGTGACCGACTTCAAACGCTCTCATCCCAACGCGGAGATCATCGCAAGTTCTAACGACAGCGACATCAAGAGCCATACGCGGCTGGCCCAACTGGCCATTGAACGAGCCAAACGCATGGTGGAGGCGGGCAAGCATGTATTTATCCTCCTGGATTCCATCACGCGCACGGCCCGCGCTTTCAACAACGCCATGGGGGGCGGGGGACGGACCATGAGCGGAGGGATCGACGCGCGGGCCATGGAAATTCCGCGCAAGATTTTTGCCGCGGCCCGTAATACGGAAGAGGCTGGGTCGTTAACCATCGTGGCGACGGCCTTGATCGAAACGGGCAGCCGCATGGATGAGCTGATCTTTCAGGAATTCAAAGGCACAGGGAACATGGAAATGGTGCTGGACCGCAAAATCGGGGATCAGCGGATCTATCCGGCGGTCGATATCTTTCTCTCCGGCACACGGCGCGAAGAACTTCTCCTGCAACCCTGGGAGCTGGAGAAAATCAATCTGATTCGCCGCGGACTGGCCGGCCATAAGCCCGAGGAAGCGATTCAACGTCTGCTTATGTTCATGAAGAAGTTTCCGACCAACACCCAGATGTTGAAGGAAATTCCAGGCTAACGCCTGGCTCTGGCCCATACTGTGCAGTGAAGTCGTCGGAGGTGCGGGAGGTCGAGTGGGAGCTTCTGCCTCCGGAGGAGAAGAAGCGGCGCGCATCGCTCGAACCTCTTTTCAAATGGCTCGCTCTGGTCATGGACGAGTTCGTGCGTCTTCCCGGCACGAAGTTCCGCTTCGGTCTGGACCCGATTATCGGACTGATCCCGGGATTGGGAGATACGGCTTCGGCGCTGATCTCGGCCTTCTCTCTTATTTACGCCGCGCGTTGTGGGGTGCCGCGAGTGACCTTGGCTCGCATGTCGCTGAATATTCTGATCAATGAAATAGTCGGCATCATCCCGGGATTGGGAGATGCCTTTTCCTTCTGGTTCAAATCAAACGCGCGGAACTATCAACTCCTGCAAGAACATATCGGGGCGTCAACGCGAACGCGCCGGAGTGATTGGATTTTTGTCATGGTCATACTGGCCGTTCTGTTTCTGGTGGTGGCGGTGGGGATAGTGGTCAGTATTCTCGTGCTTCGCCAGCTCCTTCATCTGCTCCACTTAGCCTAACGAACTGGCTTCATATGATGGAGGTAGATTTCATGAATGGTTCCCCGGGCGGTGCTGTATTTTTCGTGGAAACGTTCCACCGTTTCCTCGCCCAGTCGGTGGGATAAGAGGAGTTGCTGATTCGGGTCCGCCGGCATGGTGGAGACGCTGTTATTATCGTATCGACGCAGGACCGACTCACAGCGCCGCAGAAAACTGTAGGCTTGCTTAAGTTCGTCGGACTCCAGTTTTGATAACCGCCCCGCCGTCCCCAGGATCGTCACCGCTTCACTCCAGTTCGGCTCCCAAAGTTTGCTCCGCATCTGCAGTGTCTGGACAAGAAATTCGGCTTCGATGATTCCGCCGGTGCCCGTTTTGAAATCGAGGAACTCCGAGCCACTGCCACGTTCCCGGCGAATGCGCTCGAGCATGTTATCAATATTGAGCTCAAGATCCGGGCTTTCGCCCGCTCGCCTCCAGGCAGCCTGTGCCATAGCGAGAAAATCATCCTGGCGTGTCCCCGTTATCGGCCGGGCCCTGCTCAGTGCTTGTAGTTCCCATGGTTGGGCCCGGCTGCGGTAGTAAGCGTCAAAGGTTTCGATCGTGCAGACGAGCGTGCCTTTCTCCCCATCGGGACGCAGGCGGGCATCCAGTCGGGAAAGGCTCCCCTCGGCGCTCGCCTGACTCAAGGTGGCGAGAAGTTTTTGGGCAGAGCCGCTTTCCTCCCCCACAAAAAGTACGTCGAGATCCGCTCCATACGTGATTTCGCGTCCTCCGAATTTTCCCATGGCGATGATGGTCAG
>JBBRQE010000144.1:0-7987 GCA_038226905.1 Chthoniobacterales bacterium
AAAAGGCGTGCGCGGTAATGGTCCCACGTGAAATTCTCGACCACCCGTTGCCGGGCCGCCTGGCCCATCCGCTCGACCACTTCCGGATGATCGTATAAATGCTGGAGCGCATCTGCGATGGCGTCCACGTCCCCCGGTTGGACAATGATCCCTTCCACTCTATCCCGAATGACATCGCCCGCCTCTCGTGTGGTGATGGCGGGCAGTCCTGAGGCGGCGGCTTCGTAAACGGTTTTGGCGCTGCCTTCCCATTGCGAAGGAAAAACGTAAACCGTGCTCTGGTTTAGATAATTCTCCGGATCGCGCACAAACCCGACCGTCCGGATATTGTCGCGCCAGAAAGTTTTAAGATGCGGCCGCGCTTCTTCATGGACCGAACCGACGAGCCATAATTCCGCGTCTTTCAAGTTCAGGCGGTGCCAGGCCTCCAGCAGATGGTGGATCCCTTTCCGTTCGATCAGAGCGCCGGTGAAGATGGCGCGGAATTTGGCTGGACGAAGGCCGGGCTTGAATCGGTCGATGTCCACCCCGCGCGGCAAATAAAACAATTTATCCTCGGGGAAGTTTTTGGCCCGAAACGTTTCGGCCGCTTTCTCGGATAGAACGACGACGAGATCGGCCAGTTCGTATTCTTCAATAAAGCGCTCGCGATCAAGCAGCAGGCCGGACTTCCATCTTTCCCAGCGGGACGTCGGAGCGATCAGTGCTTTGGGTGGCCCGACTTTGCCGGTGGAGCGGTCGCGGTGCCAGGTGGGGATTTCAATAAGCGACGGAATGCGTCGTTTTTTCGCGACGCGCAGAGTTTGGAGGCAGTCGCCCGACCAGCTGTGGAAAAAATCGTAGCGCCCGCTTTGCAGCTGACGCGCAGCGATCCAATCCAGATACTTCTTCTTCGCCCCATAGTAGTAAGCGCGGTCCAGGAAGGAAATGAGACGAACAGGATGCCAGCGCAGCGATTGAATGAAACGGGCCGGAATTTCGGTCTGCCGATTGTCGTAGGCGACAGCCCGGCCGAGGAAGCCGCCCCGATAAGAAGCGCGCAGGGCTTCGAAAGAGTCGGTATCGAGACCGGCTCCGCCAATTCGCGCAAAGATGGAATAGAGGAGATGTTGAGGGAGCAATCGCTTTTCCGGCACGGTCGTGCTGGAAGAGAGGGGTGCGTTTATCATTTCGCCTAACATCCGCTTCGAATTAATCTGTCGAATTCGATCAAGTAAAGAGTGATGTCCAACTCCCACCTTACCATCGGTTTCGTTCGTCGCGGTTATTCCGCCAGCGGCGGGGCCGAAGCCTACTTGAAGCGACTGGCGCGCGGGCTCGTGCAGATGGGGCACCAGACATTGCTTTTTAGCACAACCGACTGGCCGAAGAGTGACTGGCCGGAGGGCGAGGTGAGACATTTGCGCGCGCGTTCGCCCACGGGCTTTGCCGAGGAGTTGGAGCAGTTGCGCGCGCAGGTGCCCATGGATGTCTTGATGAGTCTGGAACGTGTCTGTTCCTGCGACGTCTATCGCGCGGGAGACGGTGTGCACCGCGCCTGGCTGGCACGCCGCGCCCGCTTGGAGGCGCCATGGCAACGGGTGGTGCGCCGTTTTTCCCGAAAACATGAGGACTTGTTACGACTCGAGAAAGGTCTCCTGGACGATCGCCGGGCTGAGAGGGTTATCGCCAATTCTCAAATGGTGAAAAACGAAATTATCGATCTGTTTAACTATCGACCCGACCGGATCGAGGTGATCCGCAACGGCCTGCCCTTGGCGGAATTTCAATTTGATCCCGGTATCCGGGAAAAAACGCGAATCGACCTGAGGCTGGGAGAGGATGAGCTGGCCTTGCTCTTCGTGGGATCGGGCTGGGAGCGCAAAGGGCTGCGCTTCGCAATCGAGGCTGTCGACTCCATGAAACACCGAAAGCCGCGCCTCTTCGTGGCGGGGCGGGGGACTTCCTCCGATTTTCATTCCAGTGACACGCAGTTCCTGGGCGAAGTCATGGATGTCCGTTCGCTCTACGCGGCCGCCGATTTATTTATTTTGCCGACGGTTTACGATCCATTTTCGAATGCCTCGCTGGAGGCGCTGGCCTCCGGTCTGCCCGTTATCACGACCCGTGCGAACGGTTTCAGTGAGGTGATGGAAGACAAAATTCACGGATCGATTATTGATCGACCGGACGACGTGAAGGGACTGCGCGATGCCATTGAGCTGTGGTCGGATCCGACCCGTCGTTCCGCCGCCCGCTCAGCCATCCTCAGCCGCGCCGGACAGTTCGATATCCGGAAAAACGTCGAACAGACAATCGCTGTTCTGATTCAAGCCGCGGCGGAAGCGGCCGCGAGATCCGGAAAGATGCGGAAGACCTGATCAAGCCGGGCGATCTCAAAAATCGAACGAACCGTATCCTGCAGTCCCACAATACCGAACCTGCCGCCGTTTTGCTCGAGGGTTTGCATGGCTTCGATTAGAACAGCCAGGCCCGAGCTGTCGACGTAGGTCACGCGTGACAAGTCGACCAGCAACTGCGCCGGCTTTTTGGCAATCATCTCGCGCAGCGTGGCGGCAATTACGGGTGACACGTGCAGGTCAATTTCGCCTTCCAGCGGCAAAACATTCTGACCGCCCGGCGGCCCGGCGGTGTTTGATTTTTTAAGCATACGAAAACCCCGATTGGGATGCTTCAAGCTTTACCAGCCCAGGGTCTCGATGACTTCGTCGACGTTGGATAAATCATCAAATAGAAAATCGGGACGATAGGTAGAGAGATCCGCGGCCGACCACGTTCCGGTAGCCACCGTGATCGTGCGCGCCTCGATGGCTTGCCCGCACGCTATGTCGCGCGGGGTGTCGCCGATCACGTCGATTTGCGCGGCCACGAATTCCTGGCCGTGTTTTTCCCGGGCACGGGCGCGAGCGAAGGAGCCCAACTCGTTGCGATCGTGGTGATCGTCGGCGAATGCGCCGAATTCAAAAAAGTGCCATGCACCGTAATGCTCCAGTTTTAATTTGGCTCCGCGCGCTACGTTGCCAGTGAGGAGTGCGAGAACGATCTGCGGCCGTCCCTGAAGTTTCGTCAGTAACTCAAGGACCCCGGGCAGGAGTGCCCCTTGGCGGAGAGGAAGTTCCAGCGAAAGGAAATGCACATAGGAATCGAGAAAAGCGGTCACGTTCTCCCGGCTGGGTGAAAGTTGATGTTTGACCAGAATATTGGCGACAATGCCCGAGTCGGTCATGCCGGCAATCTCGATATCGCGCAGATCATCCTGGATGTCGAAGCGGTCGGCGAGGCCGCGCTGGAGCGCGAAGATGCCGGCCCCGCCCGATTGAATGAGGGTGCCGTCGATATCGAAAAGGAGAAGACGTTTTTCCATTGAAATCCGACGCCGGGAAGGCGCAGACTCTAGTCTGAATTCCCGGCTTGGAAAGGAGAAGCGCGTCGCTTTCGCGGAGTGACAACGAAACAATATCGCGGGCGCCTGGCCCCATCGCCCAGTGGTTATTTGCATTCTGGGCATGCCATGACTTTTTGGCGGGCGCAGGCACGCGCTCGCGCCGCCGGAGGCGACGTGATTCTGCGACTGGACGACCTCGACCAGGCAAGATGTAAGTCTGAGTTCCGCGAGGCCCTTATTGACGACTTGAAGTGGTTTGGCTTGCAATGGAGCGAAGGCCCGGATGTGCAGGGGCCGTGCGCGCCTTATCTGCAAAGTGAAAGACGGGCCCTCTACGTGGCGGCACTGCGAAAGTTACAGGCGGGCGGACATCTTTATCCCTGTGCTTGCTCGCGCCGGGATGTGGCGGGAGCCGTGGCCGCTCCCCATGATGAAGACGAGGAACCGATCTACCCCGGAACGTGCCGTCCATCCGGTGGCATCGGCATCCTGCCGATGAAAGGACATCGACTGGAAACCGATGCCGCGAGACAGGTGAATTGGCGGTTTCGTGTCCCGGATAAGGAAGCGATGCACTTTGTCGATTTGCGTCTGGGCAACCAACGTGGCCTAACGGGTCGGGACTTCGGCGACTTTATCGTTTGGCGTCGGGACGGTGTGCCCGCTTATCAGCTGGCTGTGGTGGTGGATGACGCAGTCATGCGAGTGACGGAAGTGGTGCGCGGTGAAGACTTGTTGATCTCGACTTTTCGCCAGCTGCTCATTTATCGGGCGCTTGGACTAGAGCCGCCCGCCTTTTATCACACGCCGCTTCTGCGCGGTGAGGATGGCAAGCGCCTGGCCAAGAGAAGCGCGTCGCTGAGCCTTGGAGCCCTGCGCAGAAAAGGGGTTACTCCGGAGGAGATACGCGCGCGGTGGATCGCGCTCTCCGAGTGCGATGGTTAGGCCGGATCGAACAGAGCGCTCAGGACTTTATTCCTGCCCTTTCTCTTACGCATGACCTTGTTTGAAGCGGTGTAAGTGGAGGTGAATGAGTAAGAAGAAGGTCTCAGATCGTCCTCGGAGAGGCCGATCCACCTCTTGGTCAGAGCACGGGCGCGTGCATGGTCAGCACGGCTACCATACTGCCAATGAACACCAGGACGGCCAGACCCGCTCCCGCCAGAATGGCGGTGCGAACGCGGTCCTGATCCTTTTTCCGGTTGGGGAAAGGCGAGGCGTTTGAAAAATCAACCGGCGCGGCGCTCATCTCGGCGGGCGCGGCTTCGATCTCATCCAGTTTCGGAAGCGGTTGCGATCCCTGAGTATCTGACTCGAAGCGTGATTCAACGCCTCCGAAGCGGATGCGATCTTCGAAACGAAGCAGAGTATCGGCGGCCGGCTGGCCATTGACCCGGGTACCATTGGTCGATCCCAAATCTTTTACACGATAAGTCTCACCGCTCCGTTCCAGCTGGGCGTGCCGACTGGAAACCGACGGATCTTCGATCACCACCATATTGCTGGGGGCGCGCCCGATGGTGATCAGTTCTTCGGTGAATTCGTATCCAATTTTCCCCTGCGCCTGGGTGGTGATGATCAATTTCGGCATGGCTCGTGGGAAGGTAGCGGAGAGAGGGGCGGTTGGTCGAGACAATCCTGAGGAGGAGGCAGCCGTTGACCCACCTACCTGCGCCCCGCATAGTGCCCGTCTCCATGCCCATCAGCCTGACGCGCAATTTCTGCATCATCGCGCACATCGACCACGGCAAGACGACCTTGTCGGATCGGTTGCTTGAGCGGACGGGCACCATTCACGAGCGCGATAAACAGGATCAACTGCTTGATTCGATGGACTTGGAGCGGGAGCGGGGAATTACCATCAAGGCCCACCCGGTGGCCATGCGCTACACCGCGAAGGACGGACAGAAGTATCGGCTCAACCTTCTCGACACTCCGGGGCACGTCGACTTCGCGTATGAAGTTTCCCGTTCACTCGCGGCCTGCGAAGGCGCGCTGTTGATCGTGGATGCAGCGCAGGGGGTAGAGGCACAAACGGTGGCAAACGTGCATCTCGCGCATAAGCAGGGCCTCACCATTGTGCCGGTGATCAACAAGATCGATCTGCCGAATGCGGACATCCCCGCGGTGCATCGGCAAATCGAGGAAATTCTTCAAATTCCGGCCGAGGAAGCAATCGACTGCAGCGCAAAGATGGGGATCGGGATTGAGGAAATCCTCGAAGCGGTCATCGACCGTATTCCGGCGCCTGCCGAACCCAAAGACGACACGCTCCGCGCCCTCGTATTCGACTCGGTCTTCGATGTCTACCGCGGGGTCGTCGCCTACGTGCGCGTCATGTCCGGTAGTATCGTGGAAGGGCAGGCCGTCCGGATGATGAACAACGACTCACGCCACGAAATTAAGGAAGTCGGCGTGTTCACACCGAAAATGTTTCCGCAACCGAAGCTGAACGCGGGCGACGTCGGTTACTTCATCGCGAACATCAAAACGACGGCCGACATCAAAATCGGGGACACGATCACCGACCTGCGTAATCCGGCGAAGGAAGCGCTGCCCGGTTTTCAGGAGATTCATCCGATGGTCTTCAGCGGGATCTACCCGATCAACACAGCCGACTTTGAGCACTTAAAGACAGCCATCGGCAAGCTGCGCCTGAATGATTCCGCTTTCGTCTACACACCGGAAAGTTCCGTCGCGCTCGGCTTCGGTTTCCGCTGTGGATTTCTCGGGCTCCTGCACATGGAAATCATTCAGGAACGTCTGCGTCGCGAGTACGACATGGACATCATCGCCACGAGTCCCAGTGTGATTTACGAGATTTTTACGACGCGTGGAGAAACCGTTTTGGTGGACAACCCGGCGCACCTTCCTGATCCCAGTATCATCGAAGAGATCCGCGAACCGATCGTCAAAGCCTACGTCCTCTGTCCGAATGAAAATATCGGCGATCTGCTTCAACTCATCATGGAGAAGCGGGGAGTGATGGATCACACGGAGACGCTCGACACGCGTCGCGTCATGTTGCATTGCGAATTGCCGCTCAACGAAATTCTGGTCGATTTCAACGACAAGATTAAGTCGATGACGCGCGGTTATGGTTCCATGGACTATGAGCACGCAGGCTATCGGGCGGCCAAGCTGGTCAAGCTGGATCTGCTGGTCAACGGGGAACCGGTGGACGCTTTTTCCACCATCGTGCATCGGGACCGGGCGGAGGCGAGAGGCCGCCAACTTGCAGCCAAATTGAAAGAAGTGATTCCGGCGCAACTTTACCAGGTGGCTATCCAGGCTGCCATCGGGGGAAAAATTATTGCACGGGAGAGCGTTTCGGCCTTGCGAAAAAATGTGACCGCGAAATGCTACGGCGGCGATATTACCCGGAAGCGCAAGTTGTTGGAGAAGCAGAAAGAAGGAAAAAAACGCATGAAGAGCATTGGGAAGATCAATATTCCACAGGAAGCGTTCATCCAGGTATTACGCGCGCAGTAGACCCCGATTATTTCTTTCCATGTTTACCGCGTCCTACGTCAAGAATAGCAAGCTGCTCCTGCGGCATGCGCAAAAGTATCTTCGTTATAAGGCCGACGTGCTCGACGAAGCGACTCGCGAAGAGATTGCCAGCGGCATGCGAAAGTTGCAGGCGTCTCTCCAACAGCGCGACCGCAAGCAAACGGAGAGCCGCGCGGAGGCGCTCGATGCCCAACTGCACAAGCTCTCGCCCCTGACCTGGGAATCGCATTGGCGGGAGAATTGCGAAGTGATCCTTGTGGCCATCGTGGTGGCCATCGGAATCCGTTCCTACTTCCTGCAACCTTTCAAAATCCCGACCGGCTCGATGCAGCCGACCCTGGACGGTATTATTGGATATCCGAGCGACAAGCCGGCGCCCGATTTCCTGCGGCAGGTGGTTGACTTCGTGGTGCTGGGCCGCAATTACATCGACGTCGTTTCCCGGGAAGACGACCAGCTTCTGCAGGTGACGCCCCGGAAGCACCTCTTCTTTTTCACGTTTTCGCGGCTGGTTTTTCAACACCAGGCAATGCAGACTGTTTACGCATCTCCCGATACCTTGAAGGGCTCCTTCAACGTGGCGGCCGGCCGGACTGATCGGCGGGATGAAGTGATCGCACGCGGAGCGGTGGATACGGGTGACCAGGTCTTCGTCGATAAGTTTACCTATAATTTTGTGAAGCCGCACCGCGGCGATGTTTTTGTTTTTCGTACCAATAATATCCCGGGAATTTTAGGCGATCCCGAGACAGGCCAGCCCTTTTATATCAAGCGCCTGGCCGGCCTGCCTCTCGATACGCTGCGCATCGATCCGCCCCGCCTTTTTATTAATGAGCAGCCGGCCGGAAACTACGCCTTCGGATTTGCGCGGGTCATCCAGTCGAAGTTTCCCTACCGCGGATACGGCCTGGGGCGCGACAATCTTTCCACGCCGAATTCGCCCTTCACCGTCCCGGCCCACGCCTACTTCGCTCTGGGGGACAACAGCTACAACAGCTACGATGGCCGTTACTGGGGACCGGTGCCGGAAGAGAACCTGGTGGGCCGCGGATTGTTCGTTTACTGGCCGTTCTACCCGCACTGCGGTCT
>JBBRQE010000145.1:0-7659 GCA_038226905.1 Chthoniobacterales bacterium
CTTCGAAATTCCGAATATTAATCGGCACGAACGAAGGAGGAGATAGAGGAGCGCAGAGAGCACGATGGCGAGAACGGGACTGAGAAGAAGGGGCAGGAGGAAGCTCTTCTGCAGGGCGGCGAAATTGACTTGGTTGCCGACGGCGATCAGGCCGCAACCCACCATCGCGCCAGTCAGCGCGTGAGTGGTCGAGACGGGAAATCCGATGACCGTGGCGAAGATGACGGTGAGGGCGGCACCGATGGCCACCGCGAGAAGAAAATGTTCCGAGACAACCAGGACGTCCGGCACGAGACCCTTCCCGGAGAATTTCTTGAGAAGCGCCTGGGCCAGAAAGATAGAGGCGATCGAACCAGCGAACGTCGTCACAGTGGCCCAGGACAGGGCTGTCTTGTAAGTGGCTGTTCTGCTCCCGTAGAGCGAAGCCACTCCCTTGAAATTGTCGTTGGCGCCGTTGGAATAGGCCAGGAAACAGGCGGCCAGAAAAAGGAGAACAAAAATCATAGCCTGCGCGTTGGCTGCCACATAAGGCATATGCCAGGACGCGCAGACAAGCTTTTATTTCGGAGGCAGTTTATCGAAGCGGAAGACGCAGCAGCCCAAGTCGAGCACGTTCCGATTCCGCGCCAGATGGGTTCGAAATGATTTCGCGATGAAATACTCGCGCCGGTTGCCGTTGATTTGTGCATCCACCAGTCCGGCCTCGCGCAGGATGCGCAGATGCTTGGAGACGTTGTATTGCGAAGCATGCACTTTCTCGCCCAATTCATTCACGCTGTAGCGCCGTCGCAGCAGGGCGGATAAAATGCGCAGGCGGGATTCATCCGCCAGAGCTTTCAGGCGTGTGACCCAGTCATTCGACGCAGGCATGAGGAGGCAGCATACACTCTCAAAATCATGAAGGCGCTTCGATTTCCGTCCTGCCACGGACCGCGCCAGGTCAGGCGCTTCGCGGCTTCCCTTTCCCATCGACACGCTTCATGACCGCGCGTAAGGAGTGCGAGGATGAGTTGGAAGCAATACCTGGTCGCGGCTCTGGGATTGAGCGTGATGACCTGCCACGGGGAGGAACTCTCCATCGCGGCCGCTTCGGATTTGACCTACTGCCTGCAGGATCTGAACGCGGTTTTCCAGAAGGCCCATCCCGCGGCCGTTCTGCGGGTCTCGCATGGGTCTTCCGGAAATTTCTTCGCCCAGATAAAGAATGGCGCGCCCTTCGATCTGTTTCTCTCGGCCGACATGAATTATCCCCAGGAATTGATCAAGGCGGGTTTGGCCGAGGCCGGCACTCTCTTCCCCTACGCGGTGGGCCGGATCGTTCTGTGGACGACTAACGAGAAGGTGGATGTCTCGCGCGGCCTAACTATTTTGCGAGATGCTCAGCTCGTGCCAAAACTGGCCATGGCCAACCCGGAACATGCGCCGTATGGTCGCGCCGCCAAAGCCGCCCTCGAGCACGAAGGGCTCTGGAAGGATGTGGAGAAGCGTATGGTTATCGGTGAAAACATTTCCCAAACCGCGCAGTTTGTTCAGACCGGCAATGCCGATGCCGGGATTGTGGCATTGTCTCTTCTTTTATCTCCCAAGCTGGCCAACGTCGGGCACTACTTCTTGATTCCGGAAATGGATTATCCCGCATTGGAACAGGGGGCCGTTGTAACCAAAACAGGGGCCGCCAAACCTCTCGCTCGATCGTATCTCGATTTCTTGCGCTCGAGCGAGGCCCGCGTCATTTTTGATCGATACGGCTTCCGGTTAGGCAAATAGCATTCAATGGTGGAATCTGCCCGGCTTTTCGCTCATCTCCCACCGGAATTCTGGCAGTCGCTCTGGCTGACGCTCCGGTTGGCTTTCACCGCTACCTTTTTTCTTGTGCTGTTCGGCATTCCGTTGGCCCAATGGCTGAACCGGTCGCGTCGCCGCGGGATCATCCTGGTGGAGACCCTGGTCACGCTGCCCGTTGTTCTGCCCCCCACCGTCATCGGATTTTATCTGCTTCTGCTTTTCGCGCCGCAACGCATGCTCGGTGCCTGGTGGCACGCCGTCACCGGTCACGCCCTCGCCTTCAGTTTCTCCGGACTGGTCGTCGGGTCCATCATCTACAGTCTCCCTTTTGCCGTGCAACCGTTCCAGGCTGCGCTCCGCACTGTTCCCGAAGCCTTGCGGGACGCCGCCCGCATCGACGGCGCGTCCGCTTGGAAAGTCTTTTGGCACGTCACACTGCCCTTGGCCGGCCGCGGCATCGGCGTCGGGGTCGTTCTGAGCTTTGCCCATACGGTCGGCGAATTTGGCGTCGTCTTAATGCTGGGTGGAAGTATTCCGGGGCAGACCCGGGTGGCGTCCATTGCGCTCTATGACGAGGTGCAAAAGCTGAACTATCCGATGGCCCACGCCTATGCCGTCATTCTGCTGGCCGTCTCATTTGCGCTCATCCTGATTATGACGCTGCTCCGGCGTCACGCACCGGAGAACGCGGAGTAACGAACTCGCGCCGCCGTTCCCGTATTTTACGCCTGCCATGACAAATGTCTGGACGGATTCTCCGTTTTCACGGTAATAATCCGGCGTGTCCGGACCCGCCTACCTCGCCCACATCATTCACCAGATTATGGATGAAGAGAAACGGAGCTGGAGCATCAGCGAAATCGTCGGCCACGATTGGCGCGAGTTTCTGGTCCAGGTGCTGACCCCTTTGCGCCAACTGCGCGACCAGGGGTGCATCAAAGAGTTGCGTGAAATTAAACTGGGCGATCATGTCACGCAGGCGTTGGTCATCGGGCCCATCGCCGTCGAAAACTGTTATTAGCCTAACTAGTGCGCTCGATACTTTCTTCGGACTGGAGCGCAGCCTGCAGTTTAAGAACGGTCGACCAGTTCCGGGCGGTTCCTCCATCGCCGAGAACGCGGTTTACACTTTGCAGCAGTTTGCTTTGAAGAATCCCGTCCGCGCACCAAAGGTAGAGGGCGTGGCGCCCGACGCTGATGGCTTCGAGTCCCCAGTCGAGTTGCGCCAGTGATTTAACCTGGGCCAGGCCCTTCTTGTCCGGCAGGAACATGACCAGAAGACGGGCCGGGTCGACCGCCATGGTAACCAACGGGTTATCCGCCACGATCTGCTTGAAACGGTTACCTGATATGACAATGACGCGGGCGGACACGCCAAGCCGTTCCACCATCGCAGACTGGATGCGCGCCCCGGCGTCACGCCCCTCCCCCGCGGGATTGGCAAAAATGATATTGCCGCTGTTGAGAAGCGTCCGGATATCGGTGTAACCCAGTTCCGCGAGCAGAGTACGCAAATCCGCCATGGCCACACGCTTGGCCCGGCCCAGGTTGATGCCGCGAATGAGTGCGACCTCCAAATTCATCGAGCAGGAGCATAGCACGAGCAGTGGAACGCAGGCTGCTCTTTAAGAGCCTCAAGGTTCGTTCCAGCCGGCGTTTTGTCGGTACGCACCTTGCTAAATGGTCATGTCTATGGATCAACCTCTCAACATCCTCGCCGTCGATGATGACGCATCCGTAGCATCGTCTCTTTTGTTTGTTCTGGGAGGACCGACTCGCCGATTAACCACCGCCACAGATGGCGATGAAGCCTTGAAGCGCGTCGCCTCCGACCGCCCGCCTTTCGATGTCATCATCACCGATAACAACATGCCGCGCCTCTCGGGGCTCGATTTTGTCCGCCAATTGCGTGCGGACAATTTCGGCGGAAAAATCGTCGTCTTGTCCGCCTTCCTGACCGAGGAGAACCGCCGCGCCTACGCGGAGTTGAACGTGGATAGAATGTTGGCCAAGCCTTTCGACGTCCGGGAGCTTCGCGAAACGATCGACAGTCTGTCCAAGGCTGCTTGATCTCGGCGCACTTGTTCGATTGGCGCCTAACCGTTTCGTTAACGTATTCCTACCGGGATTCAGGAGCCATCAGCGGCCGGCCGCCCCGACATCGCACGAGCCAGGAGCAGTTTCATGCGCAATTGCCACAGCGGAGCCGGTAACCCGCCGGGCAGACAGGCAAAAGTTCCATAGCCGCGCGGCCCTCCTCCCGTCCGTGGATCTCTTTCGTCGTCCAGCGCGCGGAAACGATGGAAAGCCGGGTCGTCGCCAAAAAACGCTTCGGGCCAATGGCGGTCGATGAATTTTCGGCCCGGTGCGCCCGCCGGGAAATCGTGCAAAAAAATAGCACACGGTTTTCCCGTCCGCAGTAATTCCAAGGCGAGCAGAATGGCGCGAAAGTCCTTTGGACCGTCAATCAACACCGCATCTCCGGGCTGTAGAGACTGGGGCAAAAGCTGGCGGGAATCTCCCCACAAAAGCGTCACATTGCCATAGGGCTTCAGTTTGGCTTCCGCCACTCCGGCGTTGTCCGAATGGGGATCCAGTTCAACGCTGATAACTCGGGCCTCGGGAAAACAGCGGGCCAGTATGGTGGTGCTTTTGCCGCGACTCCGCCCCGATTCCAGGATCTGACCGGGGGTGTACGGTTTGATAGCGGCGAAAAATACTAACATCTCGCTTTCCCAAATCCCGCCGAAACCGGCCTCCGGCGGAATGTCCGCGATGGCGGCACGATATTCCGCCAGCAGATTGTCCGCCCGTTCCGCCACCGCTTGCGCGGTGAACGCCACACTTAAATCATCTTTAACCACAGGTTTTGATCATCGCGTTTGTCCTTATGACGCGATTCTTTTGGGCAGGCGCCAATTCTTTTCTCATTCATACAAACCGTCTCAAATTTTGTCCACCGCAGACTGCCCGTGTCTCAACCCGCTTGCCGGAAAGGTTTCTTGACTGCCTGACCATGTGCGTAAATGAACAGTTCAGTGCAAAACTTGCCATTTGATCAACGCGCCTGTTTTATCGGCGGGCAGGCCAAGTCGGGGACCACCCTGATGCGGGCTTTGCTCGACGGTCATCCGCAGTTGCTCGCTCTCCCCCAGGACACGGATTATTTTTCCACCGTTCTGACAAAACACGGCGCAGAGGGTCGCCGCGCGCAGGTCGATTATTTGGTAAACGATTCCTACGCCAAGATCTTGTTTGGCGGACAGGCCCGGCCCGACAAGCACGACTACACCGGTTTTCCCCAGGAAGAATTTCGCGCCACTTTCGAGCGCATCGCCTTCGATCCGGCCAACGCCCAGCGGGATTTGCTCGCCCTTCTCATGGAATCGTACGCCACCGTGCTGGGCCGGCCGCTCGACCAGGTGAAGCGTTGGGTCGAAAAAACGCCGGCCAACCGGAATTATATTCCCGCCATATTCTCCCGCTTTCCGCAGGCCAAACTGCTCGTCACCATGCGGGACCCGCGCGCCATCATGGCTTCCCAGATCCGGCTGAAGGAGCGGGTAACGACCCGGCGGTTTTCCGTTTACTACGTGATCGACCACTGGAGGGCATCGGCCAATTTAGCCCTGCAGGTGCGCAGGGGTGAGGTGCCGGGTTTTGTCGTGCCCTACGAAAAGTTGGTGCGCGAACTTCCCGTCATGATGCAACAAATCTGCGATTACCTCGAGATTGGTTTCGAGCCCGACGTGGCCCTGCATCCGACCAAGGCCGGCCGCTTGTGGGCGGGCAATTCGGCGGCGGGCGTTCGCTTTTCGGAAGTCAGCAGCGAACCGGCCGATCGCTGGGAGCAGGAACTGAGCGAAAACGAAATTGGCTGGATCGAATGGCATTGTCGCGACCTTATGCCGCAGTTTGGATATGAGCCGCGCATCAGGCGACGGCTCCGACATTGGCTCAAACCCATTCGCGGGGAAGGAACCCACGAATTTGTAAAATCGCGCTTTTACTCGTTACGCGACCGCCTGCGTAAGTAATCCCGAGCGTTTACGCCAATCCCGTTTACTCCGGCGCACAGACAGTGCGGCAGATTTCGAAAAGGCGGTTGGTCCTGCTCCACAACTCGATGGCGCCCGCTTCCTGCATGCCAAGTTTTCGAACAACATTGATGGCCCGCTCGTTCTCTGGATGGATAATCGAAATTAAGCGCGTTTCGCCCAGAGTCTTGAAGGCGTAATCTTTGCAGGCCGACGCCACTTCACTGGCAAAGCCCTGTCCCCAAAACTCTCGAATAAACGAGTAGAAGACCTCTACACTCATCTCGTGCGGAATGAGGCCGGCCTGGCCGATAAATTCTTCGTTGGACTTGGCGATTACGGCCCACGCGCCAAAGCCCCGCTCCCGATAGTTCTCGATGTTCCATCGAATAAAACCTTCGACGGCTTCCCGATCTTGCGTGGTCTCCGCCGGACTGTATCTCATGGTTTCCGGATCAGAGAAAATCCGGAAGACGCTCTCCGTGTCCTCCAGCGTCAGTTGTCGCAAAAAGGTTCGCTCGGTTTCGAGGATAGGCGTGGCTTGGTTAGGCGTTGCGGTCATGCTCCGTCTCTTTCGCCTGTTTCCTGATAGCGGCGTCATCGGCCTCGGCCAGGAACGGCCGCACTCTCTTGAACGTGGCTACGCAGGGATGGAGGACGCACCTAAAAAACTGCGGCGCATAGACGGGATGAGGCATGATCATGTCCGAGGTGGTAAAATCGTAGCCGCCTGCCTCCGTGCTGTCAGTCCCAAACAATGACCGGACCTGCACGGCGCTCCACATTTCGGCAGGGTGACAATCTACGCCGGCTCTGCTTGGATATCCGAATGCCTCTCCGTTCGTCTCATTTCGGTTTCACCCTGATCGAGGTGCTGGTCGTGATCGCCATTATCGCCATCCTGGCCGGCTTACTCTTCCCCGCTTTCGCCAGCCTGCACGCCAACGCCAATCAGGTGGCGGCGCTCAGCAATGTCCGCCAGATAGGTGCGGCCGCCCTGCTTTATGCAAATGAGCACGAGATGGAGTTGCCGGGGCGCATACAGCAGGGCGACAAGTGGCCCACTCTTCTCGCGGCCTACCTGAAAGATATCCGGGTCTACGCGGCCCCGGGAGATCCGCAAAATTACCTTAGTCGGAGCGTTGATCCGTTAAGTAACTCGCCTAACAATACCAGTTATATCATGAACGGGTATAACGATCTGGGCGCGCTCGACCAACCATCCGTCTCGATTCGCATGAATAGCCTGGCCGCTCCTAACGAAACGATCCTCTTCGGCACTCCCAAGAGCGGCAGTTCTCATTTCTACATGGACTTCAAAGACGGAGATAATTCCAGTGTCCTCAACCTGAAGCTCTACAAGAACGGCTCGAACTACGTCATGGCCGACGGCTCCGCTCGTTTTATTTCCGAGGGAGAATACGAGAAATCTCACGCCACCAATGACGCTTCCGTCACGGTGGCCTACGGGGACTGGCTTTGGCTGGCCGACAAAAACGGCGCTGGCGTCATCAAGCCGCCGAAGTAGAAAAGAACGGCTTTCTCCGTCTCTTATCACCTGGATAATTCCTTAGCTCGGGCCGAGCACGTAATGCAGAATCTTGCCGTCATCTCCTTTAGCGGCCCAGACCAGGCGCAAAAAGTCAGCCGGATGCACATCGTGCTTTTTGAAAAACTTCCGGTCCCCGCCGCAGCCATACATTAACTCATCGGGAAGTTCTCCTCGCAGCCGGGCCCGGGCCTTTTCGATCAATCGCGGAAGCCACGGGATGCCATGGAGTTCCGAATCCTTGGCCGGAAGATTTTCGGCGGCAATCACGTGCGTGGACGAGGTACC
>JBBRQE010000146.1:0-7507 GCA_038226905.1 Chthoniobacterales bacterium
CGTGCGTTCCCCTGCTTTTCGTTGACTTGAGGTCCAATCGGGTCGTTGAATCCTTGTGTCCGCGACCGACTCGCTTCGTCAATTACTTTTCCGCTCGGTTGATTATGCCGGTCTGTTTCCGCCCTGCAGTTTAGAAATGGAGGACGCCCTAACCAAGCAGGCCGCCTACGCACGTTCCCCTGACGAATGGTTGCTTGCGACCTTTGTCCTGCCCGTGGCCCGCTTCGGCGATTCCATACCGTTCCTGGCCCGTTTCGACCGGGAGCACCCTTTGCGTGTCTCGGTGCTCGGACCGAAGACGACCGGCGCGGCCGATCTCATGGTCGAGCTGAAAAAATCGATGGGAGCGATTCGCTCAATCCTGGCCAGTCACGCCGGAATAATTTCCGTTAACCAGTTGGAAATGGCACTGCCTGACAATGCGGACTTAGCGGTGCTCGCGGAAGTGGGTGGCATTCTGGCGGGGTCCGATTTACAGAGCTTCTGGGAGGCGCCGGTGGATGTGGCGGAAGAGACGATCGACCTTCTGGCCCGCCACAATGGCCGGGGAAGCAATCGCGCGTTCGGATACAAGTTGCGGACAGGCGGCCTGACTCCCGACGCGTTCCCCACGTCAGAGCAGATTGCACGAGCTCTGGTCGCCGCCACCCAGAGTCACGTCCCGATCAAGTTCACAGCCGGCTTGCATCATCCCCTCCGGCAATATCGCGACGAGGTGGGTGCCAGAATGCACGGTTTTTTGAACGTATTAGGGGCGGGCGTGCTGGCCGCACAACATCGCTGGAACGAAGAGCAAACAACGGAAATGCTGGAGGACGAAGCGAGGGAGGGGTTCGCCTTTGACGATGACGTTTTCCGCTGGCGCGAATGGACGGTAAGCAGCGATCAAATCCGAACGCATCGTAAAGTGGTCACCTCCTTCGGCAGTTGTAGCTTCGACGATCCCCGCGAAGACTTGCGCGGGTTCGCTTTACTTTAGACAAATGAGGGCAGGTAATCATAACCTAAACGGAAGGGTGATTGACCCATCTGCCAGGTAGTCCAAACTGATCGAGAACAATGAGAATAAAAGTTACGCTTCTTATGATTGCCGCGGGGGCAGCCGTGTCCTCCTGTTCCAAGGAGCCCGAACCGGTGGTGCCGCCGCCCACACCGCATCACACGCCCGCTCCGGCGAAACCGCTCGCCCCCGGAAGCACACCGCTGCCTGGAACCGCCGTTGCTCCCGGACACCCCCCCGTGGGAAACGCAGTGGTCAAGACCCGGCTCGCCCCGGAGGGCGTGTTCTATCTGCTCGAGCGTGCCAGCGTTATGACGGATGCGGGAGTGCTGGGGTATGCGCCGGGGACGGTCGTGCACATGGTAAAACTAGAAGGCACAACCGCCCGCGTGGCGGCTGAGGATAAGCAGGAATTCCAAGTGGCCTCCAGTAGTTTAACGAACGACCTGGATGTGGCGGCCAGGGTGTTAAAGAAGGACCAGAAATCGCAGGACGCAGTTCGGGACATGATGACTCGAAACGCGGCAGAGGCCGCCAAAGCGGCAACACCGCCACCGCCGTTCGATCGCCGCCATCCGTAGTCGAGTTCTTTTGGGAGTAAGCGCAGGTGAAAGAGCAGGGATAAAGGAGAGTCACCTCTCGACACATGGGTTTGAAATCTTTCGTCGACGTTGAGTTCGATTCAAATTTTCCGCTGGAGAATCTCCCTTTCGGCATTTTTAAGCCGAAGGAGGGAGCAGCGCGGGTGGGGGTCGCGCTCGGTCACCTCGTAGTGGATCTCTCCGTGCTCGAGGCGCGCGGATTTTTTCGAGAAGCGCCTCTGGGAGAAGCCGCGGTCTTCTCGGCGGATGTGCTCAACCCCTTTTTTGCGCTGGGTCGTCCGGCCTGGCGAAAGGTCAGGCAAATTCTGCAGCACCTTCTCTCACTTGAAACAGCGGCGCTGCGCGACGACGCCGCGCTCCGGGCCCAGGTATTTCATGAGCAGAAAGATGTCACCATGCAGTTGGCGGCCCGGATCGGGGATTACACGGACTTCTATTCCTCTTATCATCATGCCCATAACGTGGGGACCATGCTGCGTGGCCCGGAGAACGCGCTCATGCCTAACTGGAAATGGCTGCCCGTGGCCTATCACGGCCGGGCCAGTTCGATTGTGGTAAGTGGCACGGAGGTGCGCCGTCCCAGCGGGCAGACGAAGCCGCCCGACGCTCAAGCTCCGCTCTTTGGGCCATCCCGCAGCTTCGATTTCGAATTGGAGACGGCTTTTTTCATCGGTCCCGGTAACTCGTTAGGCAGTGCCATTTCGATGGAAAAGGCGACCGAACATATTTTCGGCCTCGTTCTGATGAACGATTGGAGCGCGCGTGATATCCAGGCCTGGGAGTATCAGCCGCTCGGCCCTTTTCTGGCCAAGAATTTTTGCACGAGCATATCGCCCTGGGTGGTTTCGCTGGACGCCTTGGAGCCGTTCCGCCGGCCACTTCCGGTGCAGGAGCCCGGCCCGTTACCTTATCTGACCACGCCTGCGGATTTTACCTTCGATATTCAGCTGGAAGCGCATTTGCGCACTCCTGCCATGAAGACCCCTCACCGAATTACGCGCACCAATTTTCAGAACTTGTATTGGAGCATTTCCCAGCAACTCGCCCATCACACGGTGGGAGGCTGCAATCTTCAGCCAGGAGATTTGCTGGCCAGCGGAACGATCAGTGGCTCCACGGAAGAGTCCCGCGGCTGCATGCTGGAACTAACCTGGCGGGGCGCTAATCCTTTGAAACTGCCGAATGACGAGAGTCGCAAATGGCTGGAGGACGGCGATACTCTGACCATCAGCGGATGGTGTCAGGGTGAAGGCTATCGCATCGGATTCGGCGAGGTGTCGGGACAAATCGTTCCCGCGCGCGCGGCGAAGTGACGAAGTCCATGACGGTAGTAGCGGCGCGGACCCTGGCCCGCGTCGTATCCTGGATCGGGCACCCCTTCGTTTTCGTGATGGTGTCCGTGACGGTTATCCTGACCGGGCAAATGCCGCCGAGGGCAGCGTGGCCTCTGGTGCTTTCTCTTTTGTTTTCTGTGATCATTCCGACAGCCGCTTTGCTGGTCATCGGGGTGCGCTCCGGACGCTGGAAAGACGCGGACGTTTCCGTTCGAGAAGAGCGGAAGCGTTTCTATCCATGGGCCGTGCCGATCTCGGCCCTGGGCGTGCTGGCCACATGGCTGATGCGCGCTCCGCCTTTTCTTTTGCGCGGTGGGGTGGTGACGTTCGGCATCCTGGTGGCGGCTGCACTCATCAATCAGCGTCTGAAGATATCGCTGCACACCATCTTTGCTTTTTATTGCACGGTTATTCTCTTCCGGATCGGCTTGCTGGCGGGAATCATGGCGTTGGCTTTGGCTGGCTTGGTCTTTTGGTCACGCTTGTCTATGGGACGCCACACCCTCGCGGAGAATGTCTGGGGCGGCTTGCTGGGAATTGGCGGAGGACTTCTGGCAGCGTGGTGGCCGGCTTAACGCCCATCCATCAGATAAAAGCAGAGTACGATTGGAACTGGCCGATGTTGACCGTGAAGAATTTTCTGTTCGAATCAAAGGGGCTCGTTGTTGTGGAAGGAGAGTTTACCATGAAGGACAAAAGGATTGAGGGAGAGTTTCAACTCGGGGTCGCGCCCGAAGTGGTCGACAAATTTCCCGGCGCGCGTGAGCAGGTTTTCAAGCGAAGCGATCGCGGTTATTTGTGGACGGAGCTGGCCTTGAGTGGGCCGGTCGATAAAATGCGCGACAATTTGAAGCCGCGTTTGCTGCGGGCCGCGCAGGATCATTTTAGCAAAGGCTTGCTGGCGCCTATTTTCAAGCCAGGACAAACGGTTGTCCAGGCTATCGAGGCATTATGATTATGAAGGAAGCGAACACCGCCCGGATCCTAACAATTTTACGGTTCTCCCTGCTAGCCGCTGCCGGAGTCTCGCTGGGAGCGTGTGCTACGTCCTCGGAGCGGGAGCATTTTAGAGTCAAACATCAATACTCGACAGGAGACGCGCAGTTCGAGAGAACCATGAACAACCTGCTCGGGCCGGGATTGCTGTCCGGGAACGAAGTTGTGACCTTGCGCAACGGCGATGAAATTTTCCCGGCCATGCTCAAAGCCATTCGGGGAGCGAAACGTTCCGTCGACTTTGAAACGTATATATACTGGAAGGGGAAAGTGGGACGGGAATTTGCCGAAGCGCTGGCCGATCGCGCGCGGTCGGGCGTGGCCGTCCATGTCATCCTCGATTGGCAGGGGACCCAGAAAATGGATGCAACCTCGCAGCAGCTTATGAAAGCGGCCGGCGTGGAACTGGCAGAATACAATCCGCTCGCCTGGTACAAGCCGAATTTCTGGACCAGCCCTTCCCACATTAATAATCGCACCCATCGCAAGTTGCTCATTGTGGATGGAAAAGTCGGATTTACCGGCGGGGTCGGCATCGCCGACGAATGGGATGGGCACGCGCAGGACGCGCAGCACTGGCGCGATAATCATTACAGGGTGGAGGGTCCGGTGGTGGCGGAATTGCAGTCGGCCTTTCTCGATAATTGGTTACGCACGAACGGCAGTGTCCTGCATGGTAACGACTACTTCCCGCCGCTGACCAGCCAAGGTCCTTACAAGGCTCAGACCTTTAAGAGTTCTCCCAAAGGAGGCAGTGAAAGCGCGCGACTCATGTATCTCATGTCAATTTCTTCAGCCACCCGAAGTGTGCGGCTGGCCAATGCCTATTTCCTGCCGGATAAACTGGCCATCGACACCTTTGTGGAAGCAGCCCATCGCGGAGTCAAAATCGAAATCATCGTGCCAGGTTCGCACATCGATCAAAAGGCCGTGCGCAAAGCCTCGCATAACAAATGGCCGCAACTGCTCGAAGCCGGCGTGCACATTTATGAATACCAGCCGACCATGTATCACTGTAAGTACATGATCATCGACGATATCTGGGTCTCGGTCGGTTCCTCGAACTTTGACGCCCGCTCGTTCCGCCTGAACGCGGAAGCGAATCTCAACGTCCTCAATCCCACTTTCGCGGCCGCCCAAACCCGGGTCTTCGAACAGGACAAGGCGAACTCAAAAGAAATCACCCTTGAATCGCTCAAGCACCAACCCATTTGGGACAAGGTTTTGAACAAGGCCGTCACCCCGTTGGAGCCCGAACTATAGTCATGCGCACACTTTCCCTCGTTCTCCTTGTCTCGCTTCTTTGTCCCGCGCTGCTCTGGGCGCGCGACGCGCGCGAACAACAACGCATCGATTATCTGATTCAGTCGCTCGTTTCCCTGCAAGGCGCCGTCTTCATTCGCAACGGCAGCGAGTACCCAGCGGAGAAGGCGCGCGAGCATTTGCAGCAGAAACTGGCCTATGGCGGCGAGCGGGTGAAAACGGCCGAAGAATTTATCAAATATTGCGCCTCGCAATCATCCATGAGCCACAAGCCCTACCAAATTCGTTTTCGCGACGGCAAGGTGGTGGAGACGGCGGCGTTTTTTAATGAAAAGCTCAAGGAGTTCGACCAGAAAAGTCGTTAACCGCGCCACACCCGCTGAAAAGAATGCGACAATATAGCGGGGAATGAGATGCTGACCTCGTGACAGAACCAAGCAAGGCCAAGCCGCTCATTCTCCACGTGGATGACGATCCTGAAATACGCCTGCTCATGGCGGGATCGCTCCATGAATTTGGTTACACCGTCCTAACCGCGGGTTCCGTTAACGAAGGACTGCAACTGGCCAAAGAGACGGCGTTCGACCTTTGCATTCTGGATGTACGCCTGCCTGATGGCACCGGCATCGAGTTATGCCAACAGTTGCGCGTGCTGCAACCGCGCGTTCCGATCGTCTATTACAGCGCCTACGCTGATGACCAATCGCAGAAGGAAGCGCTTTCCGTTTGCGGCGATGCTTACCTGCGAAAGCCGGCTTCGATGGCCGAATGGGAAAAGACCATCAGGGACCTGCTCGAGCGCAAAGAGCAGGAGTAGGGTCCGCACGAAAAAGCAACACGGCGGCAGAGCGCCGTTTCTACATTCTTTATGAATCGCGCCCGGAGGTCACGATCCACCTTGCCGCGACTTTTTGGTCGCCCCCTGGCTAGAACCGGAGCTTGGCGTAAAGCGTGACCGGATAAAACAACCGGTCGCCCGCGTTATCGTTAAGCTTGTTCAGATTGGGAAAGGTAGATCCGGAGAAGCTGGCGCGATTGAGATCGCCATCGTCCTGGGCCAGTTTCGACTCGTAGCGAAGTCCGGCATCGGCGCCGATGGAGAAACAGCGCGTGACCAGCACTTCCACGCCGGCCAGAACGGAACCGGTGGCGGTGACGCTGTTGCCATAGAAACGACCGTCGAAAAGGACTTCGCCATTGGCAAAGGACCGAAATCATTGGCCGCCCGTACCGTGCCGTGCCAACCCCGCCTCGCGTCAGATGCCCGGCGGCACGTTAACGATCGTCACGGTGGCCTGGTTCGGCTGGGACAGGCTGTAGGCCGGTGCGTTTTGCAATTGCAAGATGGCGCTCTCATTCTTCTCATTTACCAAATCGGTCACGGCGTGCAGCGTCACGGTGGCGGAGGATTGATGGGCGGGAATGGTGACTTGTCCGGTGGTTCCGCTGAGAGTGTAGTCGCTGTTTTGTTTGGCTTTGCCACTCATCGAATAGAAGAGGGTGATTGCCTGAGCGGGCGGGCTGGAGGCACGAAAGGTAAAGGTGGAATTGCTGCCTTCATTGATTTGCGTGGGCGAACCTGAGACAGAGACGCTTACGAGGGCGATAGGAGTGGGAGTCGGGGTGGGAGTTGGCGGCGGCGGCGGAGGGGGCGCATCGGGGGCAGGAGGAAACTCGCCGCCCAAAGTATTTTGCCCTAACAAGTTACCATAGGTGCGCGTTCTCAGTCGCGTTCCGGCCTGGCTGTACTGGTAGAAAGTGCCCTTGGTATTTTGTGAACCCATCCACAAGGTCCCGTCTGCCGGATCGAGGGCCAGACAGGAAACGCCGGTGAACGGCACAGTGAAGGAGGAGAGCAGCGCGCCGGTAAGCGAACGGTGCTCGACGATGCGTTTATTCATGATTAGGGACCTTCTCAACCCTCCATTCGCGCGCCTGCCTGGAAGGATGCCTCCTGGCAATTCAGAAAATCAAGGGAAAAAGCGCGTAAGGTATTGCCATCCGAGCTGCCAACCGACCGGTCTTTTCGGTAAACGAGTTGCATACCCTTCGCTTAGACAGAACTATGAGCGTGCCCCCGGGCTGCGGCCGGAAGGGGGCGCTTCCCATGAAACGCGAGGAGATTCTCGACCTCTATTTTGGCGACGCTCGATCGAAGCTGGTCGATCTGGCGGCATTTCTGGATCGCGTCGAGCGCAGCGAGGGAACGGATGATTTTCGGCTGCGCGCCTTTCGCGCCGCACTAGCGCACCTGAGCAGGGCAGAGCCCGAGAAAGCGAAGGCCGTGCTTATGACCCTCAGCGATCCCACGA
>JBBRQE010000147.1:0-7291 GCA_038226905.1 Chthoniobacterales bacterium
ATATCACGAACCGGCCGACGAACTGTCAAAGGAGACGCGCACTTTCGCGCGCATGATCGTTTCGTTAGGCGAAGAAGCGGAAGCGATCAACTGGTACGAACAGCGCATTTCGCTGGAAAAGGACAAAAGCGCACAGGCCATCATGCGGGATGCGCAGAAAGAGGAATTCAAGCACTTCTCCATGGACCTGGAATGGCTGCTGCGAAAGAAGCCGATCTGGCGCAAGATCGCGCAGGGTGTGCTGTTCACCTCCGGCGACATTGTCTCCAAGGGAGACGAAGCGGAAGAGAAGGCGGATTGATTCAGCGCAGGTCGGTCGACCCAATCGGAACGGCGTAAGTCCCGCCCATGTACTCGATCATCGCGCTCTGGGCGTTGCGCGAAAGAACGTGCAATTTGGCTCCGGCTGGCAGGGTGACCTGACCGTAGGGAATCTTGATCTGAACCGGCTGGAGCACGGTCAGTATTTGCGGCGGAGTGGGACTAACGAGTGGGGGCGAATCATTGGCCGGTTCGGCCGGACTGGGCGCCGCGGAGGGTGCAGCGACAGGGCTCGGCGCGACCGGCGCTTCGGCCGAGGCCGTCTCCATGCGCTGTAGCTTGAGGACAGGGTGGATTTCCCAGGCGATCGAGCGCCATGGGTTGTGAAATTTATTGGCCCCCATGGAATGAACAGCGGTTCCCACATCAGCCGTGCCGTTATGCTCGTCGTCCCACAAAAGGTAACCGGTTACCCGAATCTTTCGGGCCGGGTGCCCGGTCGATTCGTAGGTGAGATCAGATTTCCGGAAAAATGCCGCGAGATCCTGAAGCCGGATGCCATCGTGGAAAATTGCGTTCTGGGTCCGTGGCGTGATTTCACAAATGATGGGCGTCGCATCACCAGGCTGGGGCGAATGTTCGATCGGCTTTTCGAAGAGTTCGAGATGCCAGTCATGATAATCGCCACTGCCGCAGTTGGTCGTTTCAGGCGGACCGCAATAAGCGAGTCCCAGATAACCCGTCATGCTGACAATCTGTTTTTCCAAGGCATCGAGCTGCTGTTTCTGAGCGGGGCTCAGGGCCTTGCGGCGCGTGCCTTTTGTTTCGACTTCAAACTGGGCAATCCGTTTTAGGAAACCGGCCGAATCAGTCGGCTCGGCTGCCGCTGGTCCGCCTTCGGGGGCGGAACGGTTCTTAAGACGGTTGCGCTCGACTCCGTCGGCAGTTTTGGCGCTCCCTTCGAGACGATCAAGGCAGTCCCACTGGGTCAGGTCGATTTCTTTGAGGTCGCGATCGTCTGAGACGTGTGGCCGGGCCGCTTGGGCGATTCCCGCGATCAAAAGATAAATCCCGCCTGCGAAAATCCAGTTCATATACGACTGAGGTGTTACGACCGTCAGTCCATGTAAAACCCGCCGTTTACACTTAGCACATGACCAGTGATCTACGAAGCCATGGGTGCGTTTTTTGGCTGGTCCCCAAGACTCTGCGCTTCCTGCTTGCCTAATCGAATTGGGAGACCTCCAATAGGATCATCAAGCATCCAGACTGCCACTTCCGTAAGGCCTTCCGCGCTCTGATTTCATGTCCACGACCGGCTCATCCGCTTTCCTCTGCGCTCGATTACTGATCGGCCTGGCTCTGTTTTTTGGGTACCCCGGCGGTTCCCTGGCCAAAGAGAAACCGATTTTTGCTGCGGGCGATCATCTGACCCCCGCGCCGCTCGTTTCGTTTGCGGCGACAAAAATGTTAGCGGGCGGTAAGCCCGACACGCAAATCATGGTCTCGAAGACTCATGTCGTGCTTGTGACGACAAGCGGTGTCGGTTTTTACACCAAAGAAGGCAAACAGATCGACGTGATCGACGATCTCGATTTCTTTTGCACCAGAAACAAAACGCCCATGCCGGATGGCACGTTGATGTCGGATTTTTTAGCGGCGAACAAGAACGCCAGTCCGGCCTGGGGCTTTGGCGATTGCAAGGCGCTATACGATCATTATCGGGATCGTTTCTGGTTTTTGGCCACGTTCAACAACGCCTATCCCGGCGATGGCCGGATGTTCTGGGCGGTGGCCGTGTCGAACAGCGGCGATCCGACGCAAGGCTGGCGCACTTTTGTTCTGCCGGCGCATCGGCGCGATGACCAGCGTTACACCAATTCCGATTTTCCGATGATCGGAATGGACAGGGAGGCCTTCTACGTATCCGTGGAAGTGCTGGTGGTCCATCCTGAGGATAAACTCAAAAACTACCTGTATGTTTTGGCCCTAAGCGCCGACGATCTCGTTACCGGAAAAGATTTGGGTTCCGTCCGAACTGCGGAGTTAACCAACTGGCCCGATCCGCAGAATCATAAGCCGTTCAAGCAGGGTTTGCTCATGCCGGCGATCAATACCGGCCTTGGCGAATCGACTTCCGGGATGAAATTTGTCAGCGCTTTTTCCACTACGGCCGGCATATGGTCACTGCAGCACCCATTTAGCAAGCATCCGCAAATTCGCGCGTGGACGGTGCCGATGAGTTCCGTCAATCCGGAGGGCGCGGGGATCAAGGCGCATCAGAAGGGGACGTCGGAGCTGGCGCCGATTGCTTTGGGCGGAGCCGTTGTTAGCGTCACCCAATCCGGGAACGACCTTCATTTCGTTGCCCAGGACGTGGGGCGCTCCGGCAAGGATAAGAAGCCTTGCGTCGCGATCCGCTATCTTAAGGTTTCCGGCCCGGAGCCCTCCGCCCGGGCGCCGCATGTCGTGAAAGATATCAAATATGGGGCGACGTCGCCGGAAGAGAGCGGTGCCGAACTCAATTATGTTATTCCATCGGCCATGGTAAACAAAAACGGAGATGTCATCGTGGTGGAGAACAGCGTTGGCCAAACTATCTTTCAGCAGGCGCGGGCGACCGCCATTTATCATGACAGCGCCTCGGCCGATTATAGCGCGCTCGTTAGGCTGGGGGAAGGCGCAAATACCGGCGGCTGGGGAGATATTGCCCAGGCCACCCTCGATCCGGCCGATCACACCGGCATCTGGGTGGCCACCCAGTTCGGGGCAGGTCATCAGGGCCAACTGGCGGTGGCCAGGTTTTTCTCGAACGAAACCGCCCGCATCTCAAAAGACTGGCCCGGCCTGTGGGCTAACACGGTCCAGGCCGCGACTCCGTGGCCGAACGGGCGAATTTATTTATTTCGCGGCAGCGAATACATTCGCTATGACGCTGTCGGCAACAAGGCGGATCCCGGTTATCCTCAATTGATCGCCAGCGCCTGGCCTGGAGTTTGGCCGGATGGGTTCGACACGGTGGCAGCCTGGCCCAATGGAAAGGCTTACTTCTTTCGCGGCGATCAATATCTTCGCTACGACATCAAAGCGGACAAGGCAGATGATGGTTACCCAAAGCCAATCGCATTGGCCTGGCCCGGTATCTGGAAGGATGGCAGAATCGATGCGGTTGTGGTCTGGCCTAACGGAAAGGCTTATTTTTTCCGGGGCGACCAATATATCAGTTACGACATCAAAACGGATAAAGCCGACGCCGGCTTCCCTAAACCCATGGCTGGCGACTGGCCGGGACTTTGGGCCGATGGCATCGATGCCGGCGTCGTTTTCCCCGACGGCACCTTCTCTTTTTTCAAGCGCGGCGACTATTTTCGCGGCAAGACTTCCAAGTTTCCGGTGGCCGGGAATTGACATGTCCGCGATTCCCGGATGAGCATCGGTCTTTCCATGAAAGATTTACTGCGTGGCCCGGGGCAGTCGCTGATTGCCTTTTTTTTGTTTTCCTTCTTCGGGGCGGTCGCTTCGTGGGGTCGCGGGCCGATCGCATTGCCGCTCGCTCCGGATAAAGCCGCAGCCATTGATGCTGCGGTGCAGTCGGAAATGCAGAAGGAACAGGTCGTCGGGATGGCGATCGGAATTATTGAGAAGGGCCAGATTGAATATCTAAAGGGCTACGGCCTGGCTGATCGTGAGAAGAATGTGCCCGTCACGACGGAAACGATGTTTCGCTGGGCTTCGTGTTCGAAATCCCTCGCAGCCATCGCCGCCCTGCAATTGGCGGAGAAAGGCCAGCTCGATCTCGACGCCGACGTGCGGAAGTACGTGCCGGAGTTTCCTGACAACGGGGTCAAGATCACTCTGCGGCACTTGCTCGAGCATCAAAGTGGCATCGTCCATTACAGCAACGGCAAGGTTATACAGAGCAAGGTCGCTTACAAAACTCCGCACCCGTTTATGGATCCTGTGGTCGGGCTCGACAAATTCAAAGAGTCGCCGCTTCTCTTCAAGCCGGGCGAAAAATATTCGTATTCGTCCTACGGCTACCTCTTGCTGAGCGCGGTGGTGGAACGCGCCGGCCAGCAGAAATTTTCCGATCAGGTGCGTGAGCGCATTGCCAAACCGCTCGGCCTAACCACTCTGCAGCCGGACTTCCAATGGATTAAGATCAACCATCGCGCCGTCGGTTATCGCCTGACCAACGGCCAGGTTCTTCTTTCGACCGACACCGATCAAAGCTGGAAATGGGGCGGGGGAGCCTATATCTCGACCGTGGGCGACTTTGCCGGGTTCGCCGAAGGATTACTCAATTCGAAATTGGTCAGCAAGGAGACCGAAACGAAAATGTGGACGCCGCAGTCGACCAGTGATGGAAAACCGACAGAGTATGGTTTGGGCTTTGAGGTCGTGATGAAGAATGGCGCGGTCGAAAAGATTTTCCATGAAGGGAAACAGGAGAAGACGCGAACCCGTTTCGTCATTTATCCAAAGCAAAATAACGCGGTCGTGGTCATGACCAACAGCGAGTGGGTCAATCCGGGAACATTTTCGACACTTATTTACGGGGCGTTGGCGAAAAAATGACGGCAAGAATCTCTCTTCTCTTGAGTTTGGCCCTGGCCAGTGTGGCGGTGGGGCAGCAGGTGCAACAGCCGACGGCGGGCTCGTCCGCACGCAAAGCGATTCTAGATGGACTGCGCGGTAACGAGGTTGTGCACAGGCTGGAGGCGGAATGGAAGGGCAAGGTCGTGTTCACACACGTGGCCATTCGGCAGTTGCAGGACTGGGCCTGGGTGGTCGCCTCTCCGCAGACCGAGGATGAAAAACATATCATTGAACCGCTAACCAGTGTGATGCACGCGAAAGGCGGGCAATGGCGCGTAGTCGAATTTATTTCCGACGAAGTGGCGCCGTCCGATCGTCCAGAAGAGGCCTATCAAAAGTGGCGATCGGGGTTTCTCATTCGCCACCCTGAATGCCTGGCAAAAATCTTTCCCGCGACATTCGATTAAACTCAACCAAACTCTTCCAGCTCTATGTCGGCAAAATCCATTTCCATTATTTCCCTGTTTTTGGCCGGCACGCTTTGCTGCGGCGCAGATCCCATCACCAGTGATATCTCCGGAGCAAAAGACAATCCTCTGCTTAAGCGTTACGAGGGCTCAATCATCTTTCAGTACTCACAAAAGGAATTCGACGAGTACTCGATCGCGCTCGGCAAAGCGCTCAATCCAGCCATTAGCGACGGCAAAAAGACCGAGAAGGAACAAGCGGTAGAAGGGCGGGTGACCCGCATTTCCTACCTCGCTCCCATGGGGCGCTCGACCCTGGAGGTTTTTCGCAACTATGAAAATGAGCTGAAAGCGAAAGGGTTCCAAACCCTCTTCACCGGCAGCAAAGAGGAGCTGGGTTACGACTTTCAACATCGCTACGATGGGATTTACTCGCAGGTCTTCGATTACGCCGATTTTAATCCGCGCTTTATCGCAGCCAAGCTGTCGCGTCCGGAAGGGGATTTTTACGCGGCGGTCTTCGTGACCGGCTACGATTTGGGCACGACCGCCGATCTGAAAATCGAAAAGAACCAAACCATCGCCCAGATCGATATCGTCGAAGGCAAGGCGATGGAGGAAAAAATGGTGACAGTTTCAGCCGAAAAAATGGCGTCCAGCCTGCAAGACACTGGGCGCGTCGCTCTTTACGGTATCTATTTCGATTTCAACAAGTCCGACGTGAAGCCGGCGTCGAACGCCACGCTCGAGCAGATTGCCAAGCTGCTTTCTTCAGACACCAGTCTGAAACTTCTTGTGACCGGCCACACCGACAACGTTGGGACATTCGAGCTCAATCGCACTCTCTCCGAGCGACGGGCTCAGTCGGTTGTGCGCGAATTGACTAGCCGCTACAACATTTCGAGCGAGCGACTCTTTCCGTTCGGGGTCAGTTTTGCCGCGCCCGCTGCGCCTAACGATACTGAAGAGGGCCGGGCCAAGAACCGGCGCGTTGAGCTCGTCCGCATGTAAGAGCACCTGCTCCTTCTATGAAATCATTTTTCGTCCATCTTAGTGTCGGTCTCATTTGTTTCGGGGCCACTGTTTGCGCTGGTGATTTAAATCGCGCCGGTCAGATTCTGACGGCCGATCTCGCTCAAAAGATCCTCGGCACGCCGGTGGAAGCTGGATCGACCAATGGCGACGCCGATACGGAAATAGGAAAAACATGGGTGAGCAGGGTTTCATACGCGGCCAAAGCGGGCGGTCCTTCCGCGGTGGGGCTCACACTCCTTGTTCGTCACGGAGATGACCCGGAACAGTCGAAGCAGATCTTCGAATCGAGCAAAGCGACTTTCAAGGGAGTGGATGTAGCCGGGCTGGGCACTGCCGCCTATCGCACGCAAATACCCGCGCAGTTGAACGTCTTGAAAGGTGCGCATTGGCTCATTATTTCAGCCGGCACCTTGCGCGTGGCCGATCCGGCTTTGCAGGAAAAGGCGGCTCGCGAAATTATCGCGAAAATGCCGAATTTATAGGCGCTCTCGTTTTCGGGCGCTGAGACGCAAGAACCGCATTGCGCCTAACGATAATCGTCGAGGCGGCCGGAAACGGAACACGTCTCATTTGGGTCTTTGGTCGTCAGGACCTCGCGTGCGAGAGGAATCTTCAGCCCATGTAGAAGCCGCCGTTCACATTCAGAACGTGGCCGGTGATATAGCTGGCCATGGGGGAAGCCAGGAAAAGGGCCGCGTTGACAATTTCGCTGACCTCTCCCAGCCGGCCGAGTGGAATCTGCTTCTTGAAGTTTTCCGTCACCTCGTCCGGCATGCCTTTGCTCATGCCCACATCGATAAAACCAGGAGCGATGGCGTTGACCGTAATATTCTGACGAGCGAACTCCCGCGCCGAGACTTTGGTCAGCGCAATGATGGCCGCCTTGCTCGAGGCGTAGTTGGCCTGGCCAAAAAGCCCCATCTGACCGCTGACCGACGATAAATTGATGATGCGGCCGCCCGCCCGCAAAACGGCCGCCGCTTTTTGAG
>JBBRQE010000148.1:0-7115 GCA_038226905.1 Chthoniobacterales bacterium
CCTGCGTTCGATGAGATCACTAAAAGCAAACCGGAGAAGTCGCTCCTCGAAGTCAAGAAGAGGACCGGCGGTCGCAACGTTTTCGGCCGGCTTACCTCCCGCCACATCGGCGGCGGGCATAAGCAGAAATATCGCAGGGTGGATTTTAAACGGAGTAAACGCGGGGTGGCCGCGGAAGTCATTGGAATCGAGTACGACCCGAATCGGTCGGCCCGAATCGCCCTGATTAAATATGCTGACGGTGAGCTGAATTACATTCTCGCTCCGGACGGATTGCAGGTGGGCGCCAGTGTTATTGCGGGCGATCAGGTTGCGCCGGAAGTGGGAAACGCCATGCCCCTGCGCTCCATTCCGTTGGGTACCAATATTCATAACATCGAGCTGACCCCGGGACGCGGTGGGCAGGTCGCGCGCAGTGCCGGCCAACAGGCGACCCTGAGCAACCGCGAAGCCGGATATGCCCTCGTTAAAATGCCGTCGGGCGAAATCCGCCGCATTCACGAAAATTCTTACGCGACCATTGGACAGGTTGGCAATGTCGATCACATGAACGTGGCGAGCGGCAAGGCTGGCCGGACCCGTTGGAAAGGTCGCAGACCGCATGTGCGCGGCATGGTTATGAACCCGATCGATCACCCCATGGGTGGTGGGCAGGGCAAATCAAAGGGCGGTGGCGGACGTCACCATCCGGTCAGTCCCTGGGGACAATTGGCCAAAGGATTTAAGACTCGGACGAAACACAAACCGAGTGACCGTTTCATCATGGAGAGACGGAAATCGAAGAAGAAGACCAAGTAAGCTTCGAAATTTGACTTTATGGCTAGATCGTTGAAAAAAGGACCCTTCGTCGAATCGCATCTTCTGGAAAAGATCGACAAGATGAATAACGCGAACGCGAAGAAACCGATCAAAACCTGGTCGCGCCGTTCCATGGTCACGCCGGATTTCGTAGGTCACACTTTTTTAGTGCATAACGGCAAGACCTTTTCTTCGGTGTTTGTGACCGAAAACATGGTCGGGCATAAGCTGGGCGAATTTTCGCCGACTCGCATCTTTAAGAAGCACGGGTCGCATACGGCGAAGGTGACCAAGTGATGTGAATTTTCGATTTTCGATTTTCGATTTTCGAGGGCCTGCTTGGGCATTCGTTAGTCGTGGATCGATTATCGTCCTGGTAGTAATGGGTGTGTTCTCAGTCGGAAGGCTGCTGGCACAAAGGGATAGTTCTTTGTCAGAATCTAAAGTTGAAAATGCGGAGCAGACCGTGACGGCAGCAGCCATGTTGTCGCAGACGGAAGGTCTGAGCCGGCAATTATCGATTCAGCAGGAGTCGCTCAAGACATTGACGACCAGCCTGGCGGAATCGAATGCGGAAGCGGAATTGTTCCGGCGCAAGTATTCCGATTTGGAATTGCGCATGGAAGCGTTGGGGCTGCAGTCGGCCGATAAGGATCGGACCAAGCTGGAGCAACGGTTGCTGGCGGCGGTGAGTGATCTGCAGCTGGCCCAGAAGGAGCGCGACTCGTTTCGCGATCAAGTGCTGCGCCTGAACGAATCGATGTTCCGCTATTTGCAGACGTCGCAGGGCGGTGATGCGCAGGCGCGGATGGAGGTGGAGGCGCAACTGCGCGGGACGAACGAGCTGGTGGCTAAATTGACGGGTCGTCCGGACCCGGTGCCGGGATTGATGGACGGCAGCGTGATCAGTGTGAAAAACGAATGGTCGTTCGTAGTGGGTAACTTGGGAGAGACTCAGGGGGTAAAGATCGGGATGCCCATGAGAATAATGCGGGGCGATCGCAAGATTGCCAGCGTGCGGGTGGTCGACGTGCGACAGAAAATTTGCGGGGCGGTCATTCAACAGATGGATTCGGCGAAGGAAAAAATAAAGGTGGGGGATCGACTACAGGTTGATGCTCAACCCAATGTGACTTTAAAATAAAATGGAAGTTAGATCGATATACAGGTATGCGAAGATTTCGCCCTTTAAGGTGCGCGAAGTCACGCGTGCAATTCAGGGTCTGCCGGTTTCGGCTGCGCTCGACCTTCTGGCATTTACTCCCAAGAAGGCGGCCGTGCTCATTAATAAAACGCTGAAGAGCGCGGTGGCGAACGCGGAGAATAATGCGAACTTGAAGGTGGCGGGATTGGTCGTGAAAGAAGCCATCGTGGGCGAGGGGCCGACGATGAAGCGTATGATGCCGAGGGCTCGTGGAAGTGGCAGCCGTATTTTGAAACGGACCAGTCACATTCGCATTGTCCTGACCGACGAGATCACGATCGATAATCGCGAAACGCGCAAAGCGAAAAAGAAGCAGGAGCAACGCGCGGCCAGGAAAGAGGGTCAGACGGAGGGATCAGCCGAGAAGGCGACTTCGGAGAAGCGCGAACCGAAAGCGAAGAAATCGGGCAAGGCGAAGCCAAAGAAATAAGTTATGGGACAAAAAGTTAATCCGATCGGTTTCCGACTCGCCGTCAATCACGACTGGCGCTCCCGCTGGTATGCCTCGCCCCAGGAGTTGCCCGGTTTTCTGCATAGCGATCTGGAGATTCGAGGTTACGTGAAGAAGAAGCTCCAATTCGCGGCGGTCGCGAAAATTGTGATCGAGCGCGCTTGGAACAGTATCCGGGTGACCATCCACACGGCCCGGCCCGGAATCGTGATTGGCCGGAAGGGCGCGGAAATCGAAAAGATGACCGAAGAAATTTCGAAGATGGCGCAAGGCAAGCAGATCAAGATCGACATTCAGGAGATTAAGACGCCCGAGCTGGATGCGCAGTTGGTAGCCGAGAACGTGGCCCTCCAAATCGAGCGACGCATAGCGTATCGTCGGGCCATGAAAAAAGCGGTGGCTACGGCCATGGATTTCGGGGCTCAGGGAATTCGACTACGTTCCTCCGGTCGTTTGAACGGCGCTGAGATTTCGCGTTCGGAATGGTACCGCGAAGGCAAGGTGCCATTGCACACCCTGCGGACCCCGATTGATTACGGATTTGCCGAGGCCAACACGGTTTATGGGAAGATCGGCGTGAAATGCTGGATCTGTAAGAAGGAAGAGGCCCCGGCGGAAGCTCCGGCGGCCCCGCTTCCTCCTCCGCCTGAGCCGGTTCCAGCCTAACGAAAAGCCAGAGACAAAGGAAAATTTATGCCATTGATGCCCAAACGTGTGAAGTATCGCAAGACCCAGCGGGGAAGCCGCAAGGGGACGGCTTCGCGCAATCTTCGCATCGATTTTGGCGAGTTCGGTCTGCAGACGCTGGAGCGCGCCTGGATCACCAACACGCAAATTGAAGCAGCCCGAGTCGCCCTGACTCGTAACATGAAGCGCAAGGGTAAGCTTTGGATCCGGATTTTTCCGGATAAGTCGGTCACCTCCCGTCCTCCGGAAACGCGTATGGGTAAGGGAAAAGGGCAGCCAGAATACTGGGTGGCCACGGTCAAGCCCGGTAATATCCTGTTTGAACTGGATGGCGTTCCCGAGTCTGTGGCGCGCGAATCGTTGCGCTTGGCGGCGGACAAGCTTCCGGTGCGCACAAAATTTCTAACCCGACATCACGTCTCGGCCTAACCGTATGGATATCAAAGAAATTGCCGAATTGAGCACGGACGAGTTGCTGACCAAACGGCGCGACCTGCGGCAGGAGAGTTTGCATTTACGTTTGCAGCAGCAGAGTGGACAACTGGAGCAGCCGAGCCGGTTGCGCCTATTGCGCCGCGATGTCGCCCGGATCGAAACCGTGCTGGCGAAACGCACGAACGACACAGCGAAGAAGTAATTTATGGCCGAACAAGAGCAACCAGCAGTAGCGCAATCGTCCCCGTCTCCGGCGGCCCCGCCCGTCAGTACGGCGGTTGGACGCGGCACGCGCAAAACGCGTACCGGCGAAGTGATTTCGAGCGGAATGAACAAGACCATCGTGGTCCGGACGGTCACGCGCGTCCCTCACGCCAAGTTCGGAAAGATCGTGAAGCAAAAGAAGAAATTCTACGCGCACGATGAAGAGAACAAGGCCAAGGCAGGTGACACCGTGCGCATCATGGAAACGCGGCCGCTCAGCAAATTGAAGCGGTGGCGCCTGGTGGAGGTCGTCCAGAAATAATTATATGGTTCAGATTCGATCCAGACTTGATGTAGCGGATAACAGCGGCGCCCGCATGGCCACCATGATCGGTGTGATCGGCAAAGGCGACAGCATGTTTGCCGGCATTGGTGATGTCATTACGGCTAACGTGAAAGAAGCGAGCGCCACCGGCACGGTCAAGAAGGGCGAAGTCGTGCGCGCCGTTCTGGTTCGGACGAGACAGCCGATTAAACGCGAGGACGGCTCGGTTCTTCGCTTTGATAACAATGCCATCGTCATTATCGACAAGGATTTGAATCCCCGTGGTACCCGTATTTTTGGACCGGTCGCGCGCGAATTGCGCGAGCGTAATTTCATGAAGATTGTGTCGCTCGCTCCGGAAGTTTTATGAACCGCCTGAAATTTCACGTCAAGAAAGGCGACAACGTGGAGGTCATTGCTGGGAACTTCAAAGGTTCCTCCGGCAAGATTCTGCAAATCCTGGGGACCAAACAGCGCGTGCTGGTGGAAGGCGTTCGCATGATCAAGAAACACATGCGGAAGTCGCAGGACAATCCGCAGGGCCGGATTGCGGAACGGGAAGGTCCCATCCATATCTCAAATGTGCGGTTGATCGAGCAGAAGGAGAAGGAGAGCAAGCCGGCCAAAGAAAAGAAGAAGGCGAAAAAGGCAACGGCTAAAGCTAAGGCGTAATGGAAAACGAATTTTACCAGCATTATAAGGAGCGTGTCATGCCAGCCCTGCGCGAGCATCACGGCTATACCAACGTGAACCAGATTCCGAAAGTGGAGAAGGTCGTGGTCAACACCTCCGTCGGATCGCAGACGGATGTGAAACAGGCCGTGGAAGACGCCAAGGCGGAATTGGCTCTTATTACCGGGCAGCGTCCCTCCGAAACGAAGGCCAAGAAGAGCATAGCGAATTTCAAACTGCGCCAGGATCAGGTGATCGGGGCCAAGGTGACTTTGCGGGGCGAGCGGATGTATGAGTTCCTCGAGCGCCTGATTAAAACAGCGTTGCCGCGGATTCGCGATTTTCGTGGAGTTTCACCGCGCTCGTTCGATGGCAACGGCAATTACACCCTGGGTGTTTCCGACCAATCTATTTTTCCCGAGGTCGAGCTTGATAAAATCAAGCGCAACATCGGGTTTGATGTTACAATCGTGACCAGCGCGCGGACGAACGAAGAAGCCAAATCGCTGTTGAGCGAAATGGGAATGCCGTTCAGCGACAAGGTTAAGAAGCCCGCCGCCGCCACTACTTGATTTCATGAGCACTGTTACAGACCCTATCGCCGACCTTCTGGCGCGCATCCGCAACGCCGCGCAGGCGCACAAGTCGGACATGTTCGTTCCCTACTCCCGCATCAAAGCGGAGATCATCAAAATTTTGAAGCAGGAAGGATACATCTCGGATTACGAGGTCGACACCACAGCGGCCCATCCTCGGATCAAGATCACCAATAAGATGGTGAATCGAACGAGCGCCATCACTGGCTTGCGCCGGATCAGCCGGCCCGGGTTGCGTCGCTACGTCGGGGCGGACGAGATTCCGCGGGTGCTGGGCGGCATGGGTATATCCATCCTCTCCACGCCGCGGGGTGTTCTGACGGGACGGGACGCGAAGAAACAAAAAGTCGGCGGGGAACTGCTGGCTTACGTCTGGTAATTTATGTCGAGAATTGGAAATAAAGTCGTCGAAATTCCTGACAAGGTGAAGGTCAACGTGGACGGCCACGGGGCTGTCTCGGTGGAGGGACCCAAGGGCAAGTTAAGCTGGACCCTCCCTCGCAATATCAAGGCGACCGTGTCGGACAATCGCATCTCAGTGGTGCGTGATGCTGAAACCCGCAGCGTGAAAGCGTTGCACGGTCTCTCCCGTTCACTCGTCAACAACATGGTGCAGGGCGTCAGCCAGGGCTTCACCAAACAGCTCCAGATCGAAGGGGTCGGTTTCAAGGCCGCCGTGCAAGGCTCCAATTTGAATTTGAGCCTGGGCTTTTCTCACCCGGTCCTTTTTCCCATTCCCCAGGACATCAAGATTGTCGTGACCGAGAATACCAAGATCAGTATCGAGGGGATCGACAAGAAGACAGTCGGACAGGTGGCAGCGGACATTCGTCGCTATTACCCGCCAGAGCCTTACAAAGGCAAGGGTGTCCGTTATGTGGGCGAACAGATTCGCCGTAAGGAAGGCAAAACGGTTCAGTAGTTATGGCGATCAATCGTAAAGCAACGCGCCAGCGCGTTCATAAGCGGATCAGAAAAAAGGTGTCGGGCACGGCAGCGCGCCCCCGTCTCAGTATTTATTTTTCGGGCAAGCACGTTTACGCGCAGGTGGTCGATGACGACGCGGGCCGCACCCTCGTGGCCGCCTCCACCAAGGAGGCCGGAATCCTGGGCAAGTCCAAAGCCGCCGCCAATCGTGCGAACGCCGAGGTCGTCGGGAAAGCAATCGCCGAGCGTCTGCTCGCCAAAAAAACGGAGGCGGTGGTTTTTGATCGCGGCGGATACATTTATCACGGAAAAGTAAAAGCTTTGGCCGATGCAGCCCGCGAAGGCGGTTTAAAGTTCTAATTTCATGGCTCAACAAAACTCAGGCAGACGACAGGAACGCAACACTGACCGCACCTCGGCCGCTCGCGGTGATACGACCGAGAAGGTCGTGTTCATCAATCGCTGCGCCAAAGTGGTGAAGGGCGGCCGCCGTTTCAGTTTCAGCGCGCTCATCGTGGCGGGCGATCATGACGGCTCGGTCGGCGTCGGGTTCGGCAAGGCTAACGAAGTAGCGGAAGCGATCCGCAAGGCTTCCGAGTCGGCTCGCAAATCGATGCAAAAAGTTTCGTTGCATGAAAACACTATTCCGCATGAGGCGATCGGCCAGTTTGGGGGCGGTCGCGTCCTCTTACGGCCCGCTTCTCCCGGCACGGGCGTTATCGCCGGTGGTGGGGTTCGTGCCGTGGTGGAAGCTGCCGGCATCCGTGATGTGCTGGCCAAATCGCTCGGCTCAAGCAATCACGCTAATGTGGTCAA
>JBBRQE010000149.1:0-6947 GCA_038226905.1 Chthoniobacterales bacterium
CTCTCCATGGGAGGCGTGATCGCTGGTCGAGTCGGCCCTGAAGGAATCTCCAGCGCAGATTAGGACGCCGCGATCAAGGACCTGTCGCCAGCATTCGCGGCGGTGCAATGAAGGCACGGCGGAGCCGTGGGCTTCGACCATGCCAACGTTATCCCAGGCGGCTTCGCCTACGGGGGTGTCCCAGGCCTGATTTGCCGAACCAGACGGTGCAGCGAACGAGCGCCGTCCGTCTGATTTATGCGGACGCCGACCCGCCGGGGGCATACGCCTTCAGGAGTTGCCCGCGCGCCAATTGCAACCGGCGCGTCATCACTTCGCTCATGCGCTTAAGCAGTTCGTATCCAAGAGAGTGATCTTTTTCGCAGTACTCACGCAGGACGGTGCCGTAGAAAAAAATGGCAGTGGTCGGCTTGGTCGCGCGAGCGGTGAAGTGCCAGACGTAGGGCGGGAAAAGCCACGACCATCCGAGCAGATCGTCATTCCTGACCGTATCGATTACCACCGGGTCGCCCTGGCTGGCCCTCGCCTCAAGCACGACTTCGCCGCGGTCGATCAGGTAAAAACGATTGGCGGTCTCTCCTTCTCGAAAGACGATTTGATCGCGCTCGAAATGGATGCGCATGGCGCAATCGGAGAGTAACCCAACGTGATGCTCGCTGAGACCAAGCAGAAACGGGTGCGCGGCGACATCCGCCTCCAAGTCATGGCGATCTCCCATGGCGGTGTGCTTATTCGCGGAACTTGCTGGCCGCCCGGCGGACGGGAGCGTTATGAGCCAGTTGTTTACGTTCCTTGGCCGACGCGCTCTTCGGTTGCGGCGCAGCCTGTTTCGAAACTGAGCGACCGCTGGCTATACTGGTAGCCGTTTTTTGTTTTGGCATATTTAAATCTTTCTCCGGGGAAAAGCGTGCGCCGCGCGACACGGAGTCGTGCGGCAAAATAGAATCCTGACGCGGCTTTAACGAGAATGAACCTAGGCGCAAATGATCCGTTCCCTAGTGTTATTTCCGATTCCCCTCGGATGGCACGGGCGATTGGTCGCCGGATGTGGCGCCAAAATCGATCCATTCCTTTGCGTCCCGGCCACCGTCCTAAAGGGTTGGCTTTTCAGCTACTCGTTAGAAACGAGGCGCTTGTCAGCGACCTTAGTGAGCCTGCCAGCCGTTGCCTTTACCATCGCGCGCGTAGACCAACTCTGGCGCAAGCTCGGGCAGGGGCAGTTCCTCTTCTTCCGGTTCGTCCCCGATAGGCTTGTCATGATGGTCTCTCGCCAGCAGGACGTAGAGGGACGGCACGATGAAGAGAGTGAAGATAGTCCCGATGGTCATCCCACCAACCAGGACGAGACCGATGGAGTTCCGCGCCTTGGCCCCGGCTCCGGTGACGAGAGTCAGCGGGAAGTGACCCGCGACTGTGGCGATGGTAGTCATCAAGATGGGCCGCAGACGCGTGCGCGAGGCTTCCGCGATGGCCGCAATCTTGGTTCGCCCCTGTTCCTGCAGTTTGTTGGCGAATTCCACGATGAGGATTCCGTTTTTCGCAATCAAGCCGACCAGGGTGACGAGGCCGACCTGCGAATAAATATTCATGGTGGTGGTCCAGCCGTTGGTAAAAAACGGCGTGTTCGGACTGGGCATCTTGAGGAAGGTGAAGATGAGGGCACCGAACATGGCAAGGGGGACCGAGCCTAACAAGATAATGAGTGGATCGCGGAAACTATTAAACTGCGCGGCCAACACCAGAAAGATGAGGACAATAGCGAGGGCGAAGGCGGGGAGAAATTTGTCGCCTTCCACGCGTAACTGGCGGGATTCGCCGGTGTAATCGACGGAGTAGCCTTTGGGCAGAATCCGCGTGGCCTCATCTTCCAGAAGTTTGAGGGCCTGGTCGGTCGGCAAACCGGAGACTCCGCTGATGGTGACCGCGTTCAATTGCTGCATGCGATTGAGCGAGCGGGGGACAACCTTCTGCCGAATGGTGGCGATGGTGTTAAGCGGAATCAATTTGTTCTCGGGTCCGGTCACATAAATATCCTTCAACTGATCGGGGTTAAGACGGTCGATCCGCTTGATTTGCGGGATCACCTTGTAGCTGCGGCCGGCGATGTTGAAGCGGTTGACAAAATTACCGCCCATCATGGCGGAAAGGTCAGCCCCGACCTCCGACAAATCGAGGCCCAGGGTGGCCGCTTTGTCGTGGTCGATCACGACCTCGGCTTGGGGTTGGTCGATTTTTGTATCGATCAGGGGCGGGAAGTAAAAGCTGCCGGACTTCATGGCTTTGTCCTGCAGCTGTTGGGCAAACTGAAGCATCTGTTCGGGCTCTTCGGTGGAAAGCAAAACGAATTCGACCGGGAACTGACCACCGCCGGGGAGGGCGGGCGGCATGACGGGGAACATCTGGATGCCGGGGATGCTGCCGAGTTTCATTTGCACAGCGGGAAGCAGTTGGAACGCGGTGGCCTTGCGCTGGTCCCACGGTTTCAGCACCATGCCGGAAAAACCACTGCTCGGCTGGGTGATTTGGAAGCTGAACTCGGTTTCGGGAAAGCTCTTGAAGACGCGGCCGGCCGCGTCGGCGAAAGCGGCCGTCTGTTCGATCGTGGCGTTGGCCGACGCATCGACGATGCCGAAGATGATCCCCTGATCTTCCGCGGGGGCAAGTTCCTTGGCGCTTAAAGACATCTTGAGGAAGAGAATGGCGAGCAGAGAAATCCCAATCCAGGCCGTGTAAACCGCGCCCCGCACGAGCAGGGTCCGGTCAAGCGCGTGGCCATAGGCGTCGCGCACCCGGTCGAAGAGCCGGTTGATTTTTCCCGCAAAACCGCGCTCGGTGGCGCCGGCCCGCAGCAGTTTCGCCGACATTACGGGTGAAAGAGTCAGCGCGACGATGCCGGAGATGGTGACCGCCCCGGCCAGGGTAAAGGCGAATTCGCGGAACAAGGTTCCGGTCAGGCCGCCCTGGATGCCGATCGGAATATAAACGGCCGCCAGGGTAATCGTCATGGCGATAATGGGACCGACCAGTTCGCGCGCTCCGAGCAGGGCGGCCTGCATGGAAGAGAGGCCTTCGCGCAAATGGCGTTCGACGTTTTCCACCACGACGATGGCATCGTCCACCACCAGGCCGACGGAAAGAACGATGGCCAGGAGGGTGAGCAGATTGATGGTGAAACCGAAGATCTGCATGAGAAACAACGCGCCGATGAGCGAAATCGGAATGGCCACGAGAGGAATCAGAACGGTGCGGACCGATCCGAGGAAAAGGAAGATGACGACCATGACGATGAGGAGGGTGTCGACGAGCGTGTGAAAGACTTCGTGGATGGCCGAATTGATATAGGCCGTCCCGTCGTAGGCGATGCGGCCTTCCAGGCCGGTCGGCAGTTCGCGCTGAATTTGCGTCATCTCTTCCCGCACTTTTTTGACCACGTCGATGGAGTTGGCGTTGGGCAGCACGAAAATGCCCATGAAGACGGCGCGCTCGCCCGAGAAGCGGACCTCCGCGTTATAATCTTCCGCCCCGAGGACGACATCGGCGATATCGCCAATGCGCACGAGCACACCCTTATCCTGCCTAACGACGATATTTCTGAAATCCTCAACGCTGTGCAGGTCGGTGTTGGCCGTGAGGTCCACCTGCACGAGCGCCCCCTTGGTGCTGCCGACGGCAGCCAGATAATTATTATTGGCCAGAGCTTTGCGCACCTGGGCCGGACTAATGTTCAGTCCCGCCATGCGATCGGGTTTTAACCAGATGCGCATGGCAAAGGTGCGTCCGCCCAGAATATCGGCGCGTTGCACGCCCCCCAAGGCGGTCAGGCGCGGCTGCACCACCCGATTGAGGTAATCGGTTATTTCGTTGGCCTGCAAAATCTTGGAGGTGAAGCTGAGATAACAGGAGGCGAAACGAGAGTCGGCCGACTCGATGTTGATGACGGGCAGCTCCGCTTCGGGCGGGAGATCGCCCCGCACTTGGTTCACCTTCGAGCTGATTTCGGAGAGCGCCTTGTTCGAATCGTAGTTCAGCTTGAGCCGGGCTGTGATGGTGGAGACCCCCTGCGAACTCTGCGATTGTAAATAATCGATACCGTCAGCTGCGGCGATGGCCCTTTCCAGCGGCGTGGTGATAAAACCGCGCACCAGAGCGGCGCTCGCCCCCACGTAGACCGTCTGCACCGTGACCGAAGCAATGTCGCTGCGTGGATATTGGCGGACGTTCAGGCTTTTAAAGGACTGGAGCCCGGCCAGCAGGATTAAGAAACTAACGACCAGCGCGAGAACCGGCCGGCGGATGAAAAGATCGGTAAAGGTTTTCAAGGGTTGATTAACTGTCGGCCGGTGTCGGCGCAATTTCAGGTTTCGGGGCGAGCGTGTTATCCACCACCACATTCAATCCATTGCGCAGTTTGAAAACGCCGCTGCTCACCACCTGCTCCCCCTGCTGAAGCCCCTGCGTCACCGCCACGAAGTCGCCTCGCGTTTCGCCCGTGCGGACGAACTGCTGGCGAATGATTAACCCTTCAGTCCCGGTTTTTTCGTCCTTTTTTTTCTCGATAATGTAAACCGAATTGCCGAAGGGAGCGTAAGCCACCGCCGTAGCCGGGATGTAGAGCGTCGGATTCTTTTGCGGAAGCAACACGTTGATGCGCGCGAACATGCCGGCTCGCAGAGCGTGATCCGAATTATCAATCGTCGCCTGCAACGACACATTGCGGGTCACCGGATCGATGGACGAGTCGATGGCCGTCAATTTTCCTTCGAAGTCGCGTCCCGGGATGGCATCGGTTGTGACTTTGACCGGCAGGCCGGTCGACAACTCGGACAGGAGCTGTTGCGGCATGGCGAAATCGACGAACACCTGGTCAAGGGTCTGTAGAGAGACCAGCGGATCTCCCACCTTCACCATCTGGCCCGTGTTGACCGATCGAATGCCGGCCGTGCCGTCGAAGGGCGCGTGGATTTCCTTCTTGTCGATGAGGGAGCGCATGTTGTCGACGGCCGCTTTCTTCTGGACGTATTTCGATTGGGCGGCGTCGAACTCGGCTTTGGAAATCACTTTTCGCGTGGAGAGATCCTGGGCGCGGTCGAGATCATTCTTGGCCAGGGCCGCGTCCGCCTCCGCCGATCGCATGAGCGCCTGTTCGGCGGAAGCATCCAGTTTCAATAAGACGTCCCCCTTCTTGACCGCGGCGCCATTCTGGAAGGAGACATCGCTCACCGTGCCGGCTAATTCGGCACTGATCATCGCGCCCTGGACTGGAGAAATGGATCCGACCGCTCGCAGAACAGGTTTCCAGTCGGCCTTTTCCACCTTGGCGCTCGTTACAGTGGTGGGGGGCAGGACCGGCTTGGTCGAAACCAGCTTGACGATCTGCAAGGTCTTGGTCCCGGCGATGACCACGAAGATGGCGACCAGCCCAAGTACGACCTTGAGGACGGCGCGACGCGGACGTTTGGGTTCGTTTACATTCATATCGAAATTAGATCAGAGCCGGCTCGGAGGTGGCGGAGAAGAGGAGACGCCAGAGCTTCCGCGCGATGGTGAGCTGGCGTTCGCGAATGTCCGAGGGCTCGGGATTGGCAATCAAGACATGGCGCATAAGCAGGCCATCGTTTAAAGCAAAAAGAAGTTCGGCTAGTTCGCGAGGGTCCATATCCTCGACCACATTTCTGGCCTCGGGCGAGTTGGCGATCAGGTCCGTCAAGCCGTCCAGAGCAGTCTTGCTCACATCGCGGATGAGATCGGCCAGCCGCGGATTTCTCGCAGCCTCGGCGAACAGATCGACCACAAAAGCGGAGAGGACTTGCGGCGTGTTTTCGCAGCGGTGGGAAGTGAACAATATCTCCAAGGCTTCGAGCAGAGTGGGGGCGAGCCGCGCGCGCTCCAACCATTGATTTACTTCCGCCTTATGTTCCTCGGCCATGGCGGAAATGACGGCTTCTTTGTTCTCGAAATAGCGATAGATCAGGCCCACGCTGATCCCCGCCTCGGCCGAGATATCGTGCATGGAAGTCTGGTGAAACCCCTGTTTGGCAAAGCAGGCCATGGCCGCGTGCAAAATCTGCCCGCGACGATCAACGGGGTTATCTATGGAAGCGACGGACATGCGGACGGGACAATGAATGAACGTTCATTCATTGTCAAATCCACCACGGATGTAGTTACCAAACCGCCTTGAAACGTGTGATTCGGTGCTCGATTGGGGATTTGTCGGCTCGACAGAGTCTAGCCCCGTCGGCATCTGTCCTGTTGGCACTCATGACCTTGCTCTCTCCCAAAACTTCGTTGGCTAGCGATTTTCCTGTCTCCGAGAAATATCTAGTGGGCGTTTCCGGCGGTTGCGAGTCCAGTGCGCTGCTTCATTGGCTGGTTGGGCGGGGCTACCGGAATCTGGTCGTCTGTCATCTCAATCATCAACTGCGCGGCCGCTCGAGTGAGGCCGATGCGCGCTTCGTCGAGAAACTGGCGGCGCGAGAGAAATTCCGAGTTGCCCTGGGCGCCACCGATGTTCGCGCTTTGGCTGTCCGCCGAAAGATTTCCATCGAAGCGGCGGCCCGTCAGGCGCGTTACTCATTTTTTGCCGGGGTGGCGAAACGGCGTGGTTGCCGGACCATCTTTCTCGGGCATCACGCGGACGATCTTGTGGAAACGTTCCTGATTAATTTGTTCCGCGGCGCGGGCGGCGCCGGCCTGACGGGCATGCGCGAGGTTTCGGAGCGGCGGGTCGATCAGGTCGATCTCACGATTGTGCGACCGTTCCTGCACATTTGGCGACGCGACATCGCGGCCTACGTCGAGAAGCACCACTTGAAGTTCCGGGAAGATGCATCGAACGCCGACCTCACTCCGCTGCGCAATCGTGTCCGGCATCGTATTATTCCCTATCTGGAAAAATCGGTGGGCCGCAACATTCGACCCAACATCTGGCGCACCGCTCAAATCGC
>JBBRQE010000150.1:0-6926 GCA_038226905.1 Chthoniobacterales bacterium
CCCCGAAAGCCCGGACCGCTGGATAATCCCGCTCGATTTTGGGCAACGGGTACAATTGACGGGTACAATCGCGGTAGAAAACAGAAAGAAACCCGCTATTCTCCCTCGTAAATGCCGGCATAGCTCAGTTGGTAGAGCAGCTGATTTGTAATCAGCAGGTCGTCGGTTCGAATCCGTCTGCCGGCTCCCTCACTGCGACTTGCAGATCGCGACAAGGTTCGAGTTTCACGATTCCAAATCTTGGGACGCGGCGTTGGAAAACGAACGGGCCCGCCGTTTCTCCATGGAGCCCATCAATTTTGGAGAGCAAGGATCGAATTTGCCAGGAGCCTGGAGATGCGGTCCCGCGCACGCTTTCCTTTCTTGTCATGTCGAGCAACGTCGAGACATCTCTAATTGTTTCTTCGGCACAAGGGCTTCTACCCGCTGAGAGTAAGGCAGGAACACGGTCGGCGTCGTTCTTGCCTGACAGGACAAACCCGGCATCATCCAATCTTGTGAACACGCTGAAGATCGGGCTTTTCGGAATAGGACTCGACACCTACTGGCCGCAATTTGCGGGACTGGAAGAGCGCCTGCGCGGATACCTCGCCCAAGTGGAGAAGAAACTGGCCCGGCCCGGCCTTGAGGTCGTTAACCTGGGCCTGATCGATTCTCCGGAAGCGGCGGTGACGGCAGGACACGCGCTTCGCCGGGCCGACGTCGATCTGGTTTTCCTCCACGTTACGACTTACGCCCTCTCCTCCACCGTACTGCCGGTGGTACGGCGGGCCAAGGTGCCGTTGATCGTTCTCAATCTCGCGCCGGAACCGGCGATTGATTACGCGACCTTCAACAAAATGGCCGACCGCACCCGCATGACGGGCGAGTGGCTGGCCTTTTGTTCCGCCTGTCCGGTCCCGGAAATTGCCAACGTCCTCCGTCGCGCCGGCCTCGCCTTTCACCAGGTGACGGGCTTCCTGGGCGATGATCCGGCGTGTTGGGCCGAGGTCGATGGTTGGATCGAAGCCGCCCGGGTGGCGCACATCATGGAGCACAACCGGCTCGGTCTGATGGGCCATTATTACGGAGGCATGCTGGACATCTACACCGATCTCACCCTGCAATGCGCCAAGTTCGGCGGGCCACATGGAGTTGATCGAGGTCGAGGAGCTGGCCGCCCTCCGCGTCGACGTGAGCGACCAGGAAATCGGCGCCCGCCTGGCCGAATTTCGGGAGCGCTTCGATGTGCAACCGGATTGCGCGGAGGACGAGCTGAAGCGGGCCGCGCGCACCTCGGTCGCGCTCGATCAACTGGTGGCGCGGCATAATCTTGGTTCGCTGGCCTATTACCAAATGGGGACGGGCAGCGCGGCTAACGAAGACACGATCAGTTCCATCATCCTTGGCACTTCGCTCCTGACCGCGCGCGGCATTCCGGTGGCCGGCGAGTATGAAGTGAAAAACGCGCAGGCCATGAAGATCATGGATTCTTTCGGTGCGGGCGGTTCCTTCACCGAATATTACGCCATGGATTTTCGCGACGACGTAGTGCTCATGGGACACGACGGTCCCGGCCACATTGCGATCGCCCAGGGAAAAACAAAGGTGCGGCCCTTAAGTGTTTTTCACGGGAAGGTGGGGCGCGGACTTTCCGTGGAAATGTCGGTTAGGCATGGCCCCGTCACGCTGCTCTCTGTGGTCGAGTCCGATGCGAAAGGCCTGAAGCTGCTGGTGGCAGAGGGTGAGTCGGTGGCCGGCGCCATTCTGGAAATCGGCAACACGAACAGCCGCTACCGCTTTCCCGGTGGAGCGCGGCGCTTCATCGACGCCTGGAATAATCATGGTCCCGCGCACCACTGCGCGGTGGGCGTCGGTCATCTGGCGGACAAACTGCAGAAGCTGGCCCTGCTTCTCGGCCTGGACTTTGCGCAGGTTGGATGAGGCCGGGGCGTTTTTGCGCAGGCCGGGTTCGCCACTACTTTGGCCGCATGTATCGCGATCAACGAGCCCCGCATTTTCGAGTCAGCCGCGTTTTGCTTTGCCCGCTGTTATTAATGATGTTTGCCGCGTCTCCCACAAGGGCCATGGAACCGCCCCACTGGAAGAACAGCAGAATCAACGCGCCCGATTGTTTCCCCATCGCCGTCTGGGTGCAGGGGGTCCGCAATGCCGCCAAATACAAGGCGGCCGGCATCGATTTCTACGTGGGGCTGTCCGACGAAGCGAGCGACGCGCAACTTGTGGAACTGGCGCGCATCGGAATGTACGTGGTCTGTGAGCAAAATGAGCATTACCTGAAATACATCAATGATCCGGTCATTGCCGGCTGGATGCGTGGCGATGAACCGGACAACGCGCAATCCCTGCCGGGCGGCAAAGGGTACGGACCACCGATTGCGCCGGCCCGGATTATTGAAGAGTATAAAAAGATGCGCGACCGGGATAGGACCCGTCCGGTCTTATTGAATCTCGGTCAGGGCGTGGCCTGGAAGGAATATATCGGTCGCGGCGTCCGGACCGGTCACCAGGAGGATTATGCCGAATATATGAAAGGCGGCGATGTGGTCTCTTTCGATGTCTATCCGGCGGTGCACGATGCGCCGGCCATCGCGGGCAAACTCGAGTTCGTCCGAACGGGCGTGGAAAATCTGCGCAAGTGGTCCAGCCCTGACAAGATTATCTGGGATTGCATCGAGGCGAGCCGCATCGGCAATGTGAAGACCAAGCCGACGGCCGCCCAGATAAAGTCCGAGATATGGATGTCCATCATCGCCGGGTCGCGCGGGATCATTTATTTCGTGCATCAATTCAAGCCGACCTTCGTGGAAGCGAGTCTCCTGCAGGATCCGGAGTTGCTGGAAGGTGTCTCGGCCATCAATCGCCAGATTCATCAACTGGCCTCGGTCATCAATAGTCCCAAGCCGACCACGGCGACCTTGAAGGCCAGCGCTCCGGGCGGGAGCGTTCTGATCAAGGATGGCGCGGTGGTGCGCGAAGACAAAGACAGCTTTTACATTTTTGCCGCCTCTCCCCTGGCCCAGGATGCGATTCATACTTTCGAATTGCGCGCCCCGGCTAACCGGAAGGTCGAGGCGTCAGCGGGGCCGCCCGTCGAAGTGATTGGGGAAAGTCGCACTCTTTCCATGAGGAATGGCGGGTTCAGAGATGCTTTCGCGCCTTATGCGGTCCATCTCTACCGCATTCCTAAACAATAGCCTAACGACCTGTAAGATAACGAATGAAACTGGAACCTAACCAGAGCATCCTGTTCCAGGGAGATTCGATTACGGACTGCGGACGCGAACGGGCAGCGCAGGATCCGAACGATGGCCGCGGGCTGGGGAACGGGTACGTGGGCCTGCTAGGCGCCGCTCTGCGAGCCCAATATCCGGATCACGGACTGCGCATTTTCAATCGCGGAGTCAGTGGCCACCGGATAGTCGATCTCTATGCCCGCTGGAAAGTAGATGCGATCAACCTGCAGCCGGATTGGATCAGCATCCTGGTCGGGGTCAACGATACCTGGCACGAATTCGGATCGCGAAACGGAGTGGCGCTCGACCGCTACGAACAGGTTTACCGCATGCTTCTGGAAGACACGCGCAAGCATCTGCCCGCGGGTAGATTGGTCTTGTGCGAACCCTTTGTCCTGAGGTGCGGCGTTGTCACGGAAGAGTGGGAGGACGATATTCGCGGACGCCAGGAGATTGTCTTGCGTTTGGCGGGTGAGTTCGACGCCCTGCACGTGCCGTTTCAAGACATGTTTGATCGGGCCTTGTCAGAAGCGCCCCCGGCTCACTGGGCCGGCGACGGAGTTCATCCGACGCGAATCGGACATGAACGCATGGCTGAGTTCTGGCGTGCTTGTGTCGGTATATAGCGGGCGTTGCGAGCATCCTCTATTGTCGTTACGATTATTTACGTCGCCCTAACGCATGAGTCACGAAACGACTGCCGTTCTCCTGATGCCGGCCACCAGCCTTGACTATAGCCTGACCGGAGAAAATGCCGCGCGCGCCATTGAACGCGGTCTGGCGGAAGCTGACTGGTATCAAAGTCCGGTGCCTCGACCGGCCCTGCGGAAACTCCTCGAGCGGCGTGACGGCCCCGCCATCCGCGACACGCTCATCTGGTTCGCGCTTCTTATCGGTGCGGGTGTGGCCACGTGTTGGCTTTGGCCCTCCTGGTGGGCGCTGATTCCGTATGCCATTTACGCGCCGATTTATGCCTCGACCTCCGATTCGCGCTGGCACGAAGCCGGTCACGGCACCGCTTTCAAGACCGATTGGATGAACAACGTGCTCTACGAGATCGCGTCGTTCATGGTTATGCGCGAATCCACCATTTGGCGCTGGAGTCACACGCGGCATCACAGCGACACGCTTATTGTCGGACGGGACCCGGAGATCGCCGTGCCGCGACCGCCCGACCTCAAGGCAATGACGAAGGGGTTCTTTGGGCTAACGACTTACCCTAGATACTTTCAGCACATCGTGCTGCACGCCTTCGGCAGAGTGAGCGCCGACGAGAAGACCTACATTCCTGAAAGCGAATTTCCCAAGATCTACGTCAGGGCGCGCATCTATCTCGCGATCTATCTTTCAGTGATAGGTCTTGCTCTCTTCCTGCAGAGTATTCTTCCGCTGCTTCTGATTGGCGGTGTTCATTTTTTCGGCTCATGGCTGATGCCTGTTTACGGGATGACACAGCATGCCGGACTGGCTGAGAACGTCCTCGATCACCGGCTTAATTGCCGAACCGTTTACATGAACCCGGTGCATCGTTTCCTTTATTGGAACATGAACTACCACGTCGAACATCACATGTTTCCTCTGGTGCCTTACCATGCCCTGCCCCGGCTGCACGACGCGGTGAAGGATGACATGCCGACGCCCTATCAGGGTTTGCTCGCCACTTATCGCGAGATCATTCCGGCGGTTCTGCGGCAGGTGAAAGACCCGGCCTATCACGTCAAACGCACGGTTCCCGAGCCGAAGGCGTCAGTCCACGAAGAAGGCTACGCCTCCGACGCCAGCCCCGATGCAAAAGGTTGGATCGAAGTCTGCGCCAGCGCCGGTCTCGGCTGGTCCGACGTTATCCGTTTCGATCATGGAAAGAAGAGTTACGTCCTCGTCCGGGATGGCGAAGGAATTCTTTACGCGCTCGATGGCATCTGCACCCACGGCAACACGCATCTCTCGGGCGGCCTGGTGAAGGGAAACATTATTGAGTGCCCGAAGCACAATGGACGTTTTTTCCTCGATGACGGTTCGCCGGCCCGCACCCCGATCTGCCGCGGGCTCGCCACTTATCCGATCGAGGAACGGAGCGGCCGTCTTTTTCTCAACGTCCTGCGCGCCCGCGACGCCGACGCGCGCGAGCAGAGTACCATGCACTTGCGCGTTGTGAGTAATCGCAGCGTAGCCACCTTTATTAAGGAGCTAGTGCTGGAGCCGGTTGATGGACAGGTAGCGGTCGCCTTTACGCCGGGCGATTACATTCAAATCGACATTCCTACTTACGAAAACATCCGCTTCCGCGAGCTCGCGATCCCCGAGCCTTACGCCAGCGTCTGGGAAGCACAGCATGTGTTCGATCTGGTGGCGCGCAACACGGAAGAAGGCCGTCGAAACAATTACTCGCTCGCCAGCAATCAACAGACCGAGCGGACCCTGCGCTTCAACGTCCGCATTGCCACGCCGCCACCCGGACAGGATTGCCTGCCGGGCGTGGGCTCCGCATATGTCTTTAACCTAAAACCGGGCGACTCCGTTACCGCCATTGGGCCGTTCGGAGATTTTCACATCAAGCCCACTCAGCGCGAGATGGTCTATATCGGTGGCGGTGCGGGCATGGCGCCACTCCGCGCGCACCTCGCACATCTTTTCGAAACGGAGAAGACTCATCGCCGGGTCAGCTATTGGTATGGTGCGCGGTCCCGGCAGGAAGTTTTCTACGAAGACTTTTTCCAACAGATGGCCGCCGGGCACCCGAACTTCCAGTTTCACGTCGCACTTTCCAATCCGCTGCCCGAGGAGCAATGGACCGGACACACTGGTTTCATTCACGAAGTCGTACTCACGCACTACCTGAAGGATCATGCCGACCCCAAAGCGCTCGAATATTACCTGTGTGGTCCGCCCATGATGATTAAGGCTTGTACGAAAATGCTGGGCGATTTGGGCGTGCCGCGCAGCCACATCGCATTCGACCAGTTCTAGGAACGAGCGTGCTTTAAGGAAGAAATGAGTTTACCCAGACCCTTGAGTGGCAGCTGCCATGACATCCTGAGGGATGCTCTGAGCGGTTCGGATCCCGTGCTCGCCTCGGAGGCGGCCCGGCTCACGGGTGAGTGGAATGGCCGGGCTCTAATTCCGGTCTTGATTGAGAATGCCCGCTATTCGCGCTTCTACAGTAAAGTTTCGGCTATCTTCGCTCTGGCCCGTCTCTCTGCTGCGGAGGCGGTTCCCTGCCTAACGGATTTAGTAAGCGAACCGAATGTGCCGGATGATCACTATTGGTATGGATGCAAAAGCGTGCGCGCCGCCGCGGCCGTTGCTTTACTCCACCTCGGCAGCAAAGCGGGGATCTCTTATCTGCGCGATTTGGCGGAAGCGAAAGACAACGTGTTTTTTCGTTGGTTTGCTCCCGAACTGCTGCGCATGGAAGCGGCCGCGCAGCTTCATGGTTTTTTGACGGTTGATAATCTTTGCTCGATCGAAAAACGAAATAGCTATGCCGACACCGCCTACACGGAGCCCGGCATGCTCTGCATGTTGTGTGAAGCTTTGGGGCTGATCCCAGATCCGCTGGCCGATGAACACCTCGCCTTCTACATGGATTTTCACAGTCGTTATGTGCGGGGCCAGGCCTACCGGTCGCTCTATTTTCGCCACCGGGACGAGCGAACGGTCCAGAAGATTTCCGAGCAGGCGGAGAGACAG
>JBBRQE010000151.1:0-6897 GCA_038226905.1 Chthoniobacterales bacterium
AAAACTATATCGTTATCGCGCGAAGGATTACCGGATTTACTTCGACAAACGCGAAGAGGGCATCACGATCCATCGAGTCCTGCACAAGAACACGCTGCGCGATTTTCTATTTCGCAGCAAGCTCCCCTTCTCGGAAGATGCGCAACTCGGCGAGACGCGCGAATTCTGGAAGTTGATCGAGCAGGGCGAGCGGACGCGGAAAGCGTAGGGCCCGTGACATGGGCTCGCGATCCAGGCCCAATCATCGGCAGGGGGCGCCGATGCCACAAGTTTACTTCATTAAGAGGACGGAACGGCTGCGCTTGATTTCGCGGGTGATCTTGCGGTGCAGGTGAGCGGGCATTCCGGTGACGCGACGCGGGAGAATCTTACCGCTCTCCGTCACGAATTTCTTGAGCAGGTCCGGGTTCTTATAGTCGATGGCTTCGATCGAGATATCGATACGACGACGCGGCATGGTGCGGTTGGCACGACGGAAAGCGGAACGACGTTTGGCGGTTTTTGGTTGCATGGCTGGTTATTTCGTTTCGCGATGCAGGGTGTGCTTTCGCAGGAACGGATTGTATTTTTTCTTCTCCAAGCGATTCGGAGTGCGCGGGCTTTTCTTGTTCCGCTTACTCATGTAACGCGAGGCAGGTTTGCCCAGAGCCTTCGCCTCGGTGCATTCAAGTGTGATAATTTCCTGCGCCATAAGTTAATCCTTGGATTCCGCGGCCGGTGCCTCTTCCTCTTCGCCTTCGCCACCTTCCTCGTCCGTCAGTCCAAAGAGGGAGGTGACGGATTGGCGAACACGCGAAGCTTTGCTCTGCTTCTCAAGCTGAGACTGGCATTCGACGGTAAAGCGGGCAAAAGGGATGGCTTCGAGGCGGGCGCGGAGGATGTGTTTTCCGGACATCTCGCAAACTCCGTAGGTGCCGAGTTCGATCCGTTTGAGGGCCTGGTCGATCTCATAGAGAGCGTCCTGTTCCTGGGAAAGCAAGCTGAGAGCAAAGTCCCGGTCGTAGGCGTCCGACCCTGCGTCGGCCTGGTGCATTCCGAAAGCGGAAGCTTCGCTGCCTTCGGCACGCGAACGCAAAGTATCCTGGGCCACGCCCGCCATGGAATCGACCATGGCATCCCGCAACTGGAGCAGCTTGTCCTTCTGCTGGCGGGTGAACGGATCAAGCTTCCGCTCCTTCTGATTGGGGCCGAGCAAGAGTTGAAGATCGGAAGTGTGGTTGCTTCCCTTTTTCGGCGCGGAACTGTGGTTTGGACGACTGGCCTTGGCGGGCGTGTGCGTCGTCTTTTTTGCAAGCGGTCGGGCCTTGGAAGACTTGTGCGCCACCGCTGCCTTGTGAGGGGCAGCTTTCTTGGGAGGCGTCTTCTTTTTCGGTAATTTGGCCATAATTGAAGAGGCGCCGGCTAGAACCGGCGCCGAGCGGAGGGATAATTAAGCCATTTCCCCAAAGTCGCAAGCAGAGATTTCCCTGTGCGGGGAGCCCTTTTCCCTGACCTTTTCTTACGCTCTTTTCAGCAACTCGCGCTGGAGTAGTGCCGAAGGGCAAAGCGCCAGAACGACCGGGAAAGCATCGTGATAATGGTCGAGGCGACAACCAGTTGCAACATGAGCCAGCCGGAGTGACCGAGCGACTTGATTAAGAGGCGTGCGGGAATATTGGCGACGATGATGACGGGAATGATCCAGCCGAAGACAAATCGAAAAATGGAGGGAAAAATGACGTCAGGGTAGCGCGCGATATTGAGGAAATTAAAGTACCCGTAAACAAGTCCCTGCGCACGGACGATCCAGAAGCTGACGGCGGCCAGGCTGAGCATGATGGAATAGTGAACGGCCACGCCGAACCCGAGCGCGATGACATACAGAACGACGGACGAAAAAGCGGGTACGACCCCGAGCTTTGACAGGGAAACGACGACGACAACGGCGCCGACGATCGCGTTAATGATGCTGTCGAGACTGAACTGTTTGGTCGAGACGGCAAACTGGCTGTCGATCGGGAGAACAAGGAGCGAGTCCAGTTTGCCGGTGCGCACCAGTTCCGGAATATTTGCCACATTGACGAAAAAGAAAGCCTGGAAAAGTTGCGCTATGATTTGATGCGTTCCGAGCAGCAGGACTACCTCCCATTTCGACCAATCCCCGATATGGCTGACGTTCCCGAAGATGATGCTGAAGAAAACGATCTGCCCGCAGAACCAAAGCACTTCGACCAGCATCCAGAGCAGAAAATTGGCTTTGAAACTCAGCTCGCGAATGAGGGAGTTGCGGAGGATAATGGAGTAGACTTCGATGTAACGCCGCATCACCGTTTCCTGTCATTTACTTATATGGGAAGTCAACTCTCGCCTGCATGACCCGCTTTCGTTCGATCATCGCTCTCTCCGCCGCGTTGCTCATTCTCCTGTTTGCACTCCACCAATGCCGGCAGGGCGGTTCGCCGAGTTATCAGACCACTGCGGTGACGCGCGGTCCCATTACCCAGGCAGTCACGGCCACCGGCACGCTCAATCCGGTCGTCACGGTTCAGGTGGGCAGTCAGGTTTCGGGAAACATCGCCAAGCTCTTTGCCGATTTTAATTCAAAAGTCACCGCGGGACAGGTGGTCGCCCAAATTGATCCGGTCATTTTCCAGGCAACAGTCACGCAGGCCGAGGGTGATATGGCGTCAGCCCAGGCGGCCTTGGAGCTGGCCCAGGCCAACATGGGTCGGACGGAGGATTTGGTGAAGAAGCAGAATTCCGCGCGTGCCGACCTCGACCAGGCGACAGCCAACCTGCATCAGGCCGAGGCGAATGTGAAAATCAAACAGGGCGCGCTGGACAAGGCGAAGGCCGACTTGAACCACTGCACGATCACGTCGCCCATCGATGGTGTGGTGATTTCACGTAGCGTCGATGTGGGCCAAACCGTGGCGGCCAGCTTGTCGGCGCCGGTCATCTTCGCCATCGCCAACGATCTGACCAAAATGCAGATCGACTCCAACGTGGCGGAAGCTGATGTCGGGGTCGTGTCGGTCGATCTAAATGTCGAATTTACGGTGGACGCATTTCCGGCGCGGACTTTTCACGGCAAGGTTGTGCAGGTCCGCAACGCGCCCATCACCGTGCAAAACGTCGTGACATACGACACAGTCATCGGTGTGACGAATGCGGATCTGAAACTGAAACCCGGTATGACCGCGAACGTCTCTATCGTAATCCAGCATAGGGACGACGTGGCTAAATTAATCAATGCGGCCTTGCGCTACCGGCCGGCTGAGCTGGCGGCTGCAGGATCGCCGGCGGCGGGTGGGGGAAGACAGGCAGGCGGAGGGCGGCCGGCCGGACCGCGCGAGCGTCGAACTCCGGAGCGAACCGTCTATGTTCTGCGCGGAGGATCGGCCCGTCCGCAGCCGGTGCAAATCAAAACCGGGATGAGCGACGGCGTAGCCACCGAAGTGCTGGAAGGATTGCAGGAAGGTGACGTCGTCGTCACTGGCACTTTGGGCAGTGGATCGGCGCCGGCCCCGGCCTCGACCAATCCCTTCGCCGGTGCGCCCCGGCGTTTTTAAATTGGAAGGAACGAGGGCACGCGTGGTCGAGGGCAATCCAGACAGCGGCATCGCGGTTGAGCTCGATGACGTGCATAAAATTTATCGCACGGGCGAAATGGAAGTGCATGCGGTGCGCGGCGCCTCGCTCCGGATCCAGGCGGGTGAATTCGTCGCTCTGATGGGCTCGAGCGGTTCGGGGAAATCAACCCTCATGAATATCCTCGGGTGTCTCGACCGGCCAACGCGCGGTCGTTACCTGCTCGACGGGCAGGACGTTTCTCACCTGCAGCGGGATGAACTGGCCGATTATCGGAACGGCAAGCTGGGCTTCGTTTTTCAGAGTTTCAATCTTCTCCCGCGCACCTCAGCGCGCGAGAACGTCGAACTGCCCCTGCTTTATGGGAACCGGCACCTAACGAATCTTCAGCTGCGCGAAAGGGCGGACCAGGTTCTCAAGTCCGTGGGCCTGGCGGGTCGGGAGGACCATCACCCCAGCCAACTCTCGGGCGGACAACAGCAGCGCGTGGCCATTGCGCGGGCCCTGATCAACGATCCGGAAGTGTTGCTGGCGGATGAGCCCACGGGGAATCTGGACAGCCGCACCAGTATCGAAATCATGGAAATCTTCCAGAGACTCAACGATCGTGGAATCACCGTGATCATGGTAACGCATGAGCCCGACATTGCCGCCTACGCGCGCCGCAATGTCGTCATGCGGGATGGTTTGATCAGAACCGATCGCGCCGTCCTGCAACGTCTCATCGCCGTTGAGGAGATGGCGAAACTCGGCAGTGTCGAAGTGGACGCGGTCGAAGTTCAAGGGACCAGATGAGACTCGGCTCCACTTTCAAAGTTGCGGGACGCGCGCTGCGGAAAAATAAACTGCGTTCCGCCTTGACGGCCCTCGGCATCATCATCGGCGTGGGCGCGGTCATCGCCATGGTCAGTATCGGCAATGGAGCCAAGGCCCAGGTCCAGGCGCAGATTGCCAGCCTGGGACAGAATATCCTCCAGGTTTTTTCGGGCAGCGTCACTTCCAGTGGGCTTCGCACCGGCTTCGGCGGGGCCGGTACTTTGAAGGTGGGGGACGCCGATGCCATTCGTCGCGAAGTCCCGGGAGTGGTGGCGGTGAGCGAAGAGGTTAGCTCGAATGCCCAGGTGGCGGCCGGCAATCAAAATTGGTTCACCCGGATTCTAGGGGAATCGTCGGAATATTTCGACATTCGGCAATGGGAGATGGCCGGTGGAGCGGGCTTTACTTCACAGGATGTGCGCGGCGCGAACAAGGTTTGTGTCATCGGGCACACCGCCGCCTATAATATATACGGCGATGAAGATCCCATCGGCCAGGTCCTCCGGATCAAGGGGGTCCCTTTTATCGTAACCGGAGTGCTCGCTCCGAAGGGATTTAGTTTGCAGGGAACAGACCAGGATGACGTTGTCATCATGCCCTTTACCAGTGCCATGAAACGAGTGGCGGGCGGAACCACCTTACGCAACATCAATGTTCAGATCGGCTCGGCCGATGAGATTGGATCCTCCCAGCAACAGATCGTTTCGCTTCTCCGCCAGCGGCACAATATTCGCACCGGACGCGACGACGATTTTACGGTGCGAAACCAGCAAGAGGTGGCGGACACGGCCAACGCCACGGCCAGCGTCATGACAGGGCTTCTCTTTGCGGTGGCCTGCGTTTCCCTGGTGGTCGGAGGAATCGGCATCATGAACATCATGTTGGTGAGCGTGACCGAGCGCACGCGCGAGATCGGGGTCCGACTGGCCGTGGGCGCGCATGGCCGCGATATCCTTACGCAATTCCTCATCGAGGCGGTGGTCTTAAGCGCGCTGGGCGGCGTCATCGGCATAGTGGCCGGTATTGTTGCCTCGAAAGCGATTTCGATGATCAAGAATTGGCCGACTGTCATTTCTCCTCTTTGGATGCTGATCGCCTTTCTCGTTAGTGCGATCGTCGGGATTTTCTTCGGCTTTTATCCGGCACGAGAAGCCTCGCGGCTCGATCCGATCGACGCCTTGCGTTACGAATAGGGGGGTAGGCGGACCGCGCTGGCCTAACTATTGGCAGGGCCGCGAACACGGCCGCAGAGTACGTGCTACGGGGCTTGGCCGTCTTGATTTTTCTCTTCCGCCGGCCGAGGTTTCCAAATATGGATCGCTACGAAAAACTTGTCGCCGCGGCGAAGGCAAAAATTAAGGAAATCTCACCGACCGACGCAGCAGCCGCCCACAAAAGCCGCGACGCGATCCTGGTGGATGTGAGAGAAAAAGGTGAATGGGATGAGGAACACGTGCCCGGTGCGATTCATTTGAGCCGGGGAACGGTCGACTGGAAAATCGAAAAAGAAATTCCAGACCCGAACGCCCTGATCATTTGCCATTGTGGCGGCGGCGGACGTTCCGCCCTGGCGGCGGAGAGCCTGCAGAAAAGGGGCTACACGAATGTGCGCTCGATGGCGGGCGGCTTCAAAGCCTGGAAAGCGCTGGGATTGCCGACGGAGAAGTAATTTTATCAATTGCCGGCGGCCTCATAATGACCAGGCCCATCAGTTTCGTGATCTCGACGGTGTAGTATTTTGCCGCGCCACTTCCGTCGAAGTCCGTTACGGTGCGTTGTTGTCCATTGTCGCTGGCAGGCCTAACCGCCAACGGCTTGGTAGTGTCCGAGGCCGCGCTTCCACATGAGATGGGCCGCGCCTAACATCAGCAACATCCAGCCGGCCTGGATGGCGAGTGCCTGAAAAAGGGCTGGTCCCTTCAAGCGTTCGAGGAAGATGGCGATCGGGCAGAAGAGCTCGTAATAAAAGGGCAGCCATTTCATGACGGCCTGCACTCCGGCGGGCATGATGTCTATGGGAAACATTTGTCCGCCGAGAAAATATTCGAAGGAATAAACGATGAACACGATGGTCGATATCTCGAGGATCCAGAAGGCCATCATAGCCAGGGTGTAGGTGATAAAGAATTGCATGAAGGCGGCCATGACCATGGAGAGGGAGGCGTAGAAGTAGGTCATGAAATGCGCCGGCCACACGACGTACTGGTGGTAATAGAGAAAGATCAGCGCGATGGGCGGCAGGGTGACGAAGGTGTAGACGAGCCGTCCGCTCAGAAAAATGCTAAAACGATAGCCGAGATAGCTGACGGGTTTGGTGAGAAACGAATTGATCTGACCTTCCCGAATATCCGCCGCGATTTGCCATTCGTCCTCTGCCGGTGTGACCAGGTTGCTCACCAGGATGGCCAGCAGGTAGTAATAGATCATTGATCCGTAATCGTATCCGTGCAGCCCGCCCCCGTTCTCCTGGAAAACTGCTCGCCAAAGAAAGACGGTGCCGGCCAGGGGGAT
>JBBRQE010000152.1:0-6889 GCA_038226905.1 Chthoniobacterales bacterium
AGCGAAGGGGCAGGTGCAATCGTGGTGGCCCGGCAGGGAAAAATTCGCATCAAGGCCACTCACGCCGGCGCCTATTACAAGACGCGACAGCACCTCGCCGGGATAGCCAGGCAAGTCTTGCGAGAGATCGATGCCTCGCCCGGGTCGCTCGTGGTGTCGAGCGCCAACGGTACTTTCATCGATGCGGCTGAAAGAGCAGCCCTTGCGCGGATCGGTGGGAATGCGCCTGTCTATAGTGTGAAGTCGGCCCTCGGCGAGAGTGTCGGCGCAAGCGGCCTTTGGCAGACCATCATCGCCGCCCACGCACTCCTGACCCAAACGATTCCGCCCCTCTTGCACGGTCCGGCCGATGCGCCCTTTCTTGCGATCAATTTGTCCCCGGCGGGTCCAACTCCCGGGGAGGCAGTTGCTTTGAGTTGCGGTCTAAACCAGCAGGTTTCTGCCCTGTGTCTCTCGTCGGAATGATCAAACGGGTGATTTGGCGCGGAAGATCCATCCGAACTCCCGGTTTTCGCCTTTGCAACGAACTCCCACTGCGGTACCTTCGGCCCCTCTGATGCGAAAGCCGGTTTGGTTGCTTCTTGCCCTGTGTTTGAGGGCCGGTTTTGTCACCGGCGCCCTCGAAACGCCCAAGAACCAGCCTGTCGAAATCACATCCACGGGCGAGACCAACTACGAAAACGGTTTGGCCACGGCTACAGACAACGTGGCCATTCACGTGGGCGACACCGATATCTACGCCGATTCCGCGCAGTACAACTCGCAGACCCACGACATTGCGGTGCAGGGCAATGTCCGCATCTATCGCGATGTCAGTCTCTACCTGACCGACCACGCGATTTACAACACTGAGACCAAGCAAATCAAGGCGGACGAAATGCGGACCGACTACGAGCCCTATTTCGTCTCGGGAGCAAACATTACCTCCATCTCCGCCAACGGATATCGCATCGAGAATGGCACCTTCACCACCCACGACGCGCCCGACCCGAGTTTTCATCTGCATGCGCGAACCATTCGCATCTACGAAAAGGACTACGTCGTCTTCCAGAATGTGACGTTTTACATTGGGAAAGTGCCGGTTCTGTGGTGGCCCTACGTCTATCAATCGCTGAATGACGCGTTTAGTTTTTCTGTTTCACCGGCCTTTCTTAGTTCGTGGGGTACATCCCTTCTGACCAAGGTAACTTTCCCCATCACGGATAAACTGAACGGGACGTTCCACCTCGACTACCGGTCACGTCGCGGCGTGGCCATCGGGTTTGACGCGAACATGACCTACGGCAAGAACGACGACAGCTGGGCCAAGCTGAAGAGCTATTATCTGCAGGACCAGAACCCGCTGATCAACCGCACGAGCGTGCCGCGCGGTCTCATCTCCACCGGTCGTTACCGTGTTTCGGTCGAAGACCTGACCCGTTTTAGCGACGACCTCTACGCCATTCTTGACGTAACGAAAATGAGCGACGCCTTCCTCATGCAGGATTTCTACCAGAGCGAGTTCCGGATCAATCCGGTCCCGGACAATGTCATCTCGGTGGCAAAGACCGGCCCTAACTACACTTTGACGACGATCACGCGGTTTCAGGCGAACGAATTTTTCGAGCAAACGGAGCGTCTTCCCGAAGTCGTGCTGGACGTGAATCGCACTCCTTTATTTAACGGGCCAATTTTTTATGAGGGTGAAACCGGCCTGGCCAATCTGCATCGGCAATTCGCGAGCGGTTCCGACTTTGAAAATTACAACGCGGTGCGTTTCGATTCCTTTCATCAGCTTACTTACCCGAACACTTACTTCGGATGGCTTTCGGTGGTCCCCCGGGTCGGGTTTCGGGAAACCTACTACACGCAAACCCGCGATCTGACGGGGTTGACCTTTCAGCCGAGCGGTAATCCGCTGGTGCCCGATTTCCTTCTACCTGATCCGACGTTGGAGCTGCCCGTTAAATACGGGGATGGAAAATTCCGATCAGTGGTCAATGCCGGAGCGGAGGCCTCTTTCAAAGTCTCGCGGGAATGGGAGGACGTGCAAAGCCGGTTTCTGGGATTGGACGGGCTACGCCACATCATCCAGCCGTTCACCAATTTTTCCTGGGTATCGGACGGGGGCTCCGACCCTGCGGAAATTCTGCAATTCGATCGATTTGAGCCCTCCACCCAGCTGCGCCCGATCGACTTTCCCCAATTCACGTCGATTGACTCGATTGATCATTGGACGGTGGCCAGACTTGGCGTGCGGAACCGTTTACAGACGCGCCGCGATGATCTTACGGTCAGTTGGTTGGAGTTGGAAAGTTACGTCGACGTAAACATCGACAATCCCTACGACCGGACGCCTTACTCAAACTTATTCAACACTCTTCGCTTTACGCCGCTCCCCTGGGTTTCCCTCGTGGTCAACTCACAGGTGCCTGCCTTCGACAAGGGATTCACCGAAGTAAATACCAATGTTGTCATTCAGCCGGTGGCCAATCTCCAGGTGAGTGCGGGACATCGTTACCTGAATTCGGATCCCTTCTTTAAAAACAGCAGTCTGTTTGTAGTCGGCGGATATTACCGCGTCGACGACAACTGGGGTGTGGGGATGCAGGAACAATACGAGGCGGTCACGCACAAGCTGGAACAGCAGCGCTATTCGATTTATCGGGATCTGACCACCTGGGTGGCTTCATTTGGCGCTGTCATCCAAGACAATGGCGGGGTGAAACAGTATGGAGTCTTGCTTACTTTCACGCTTAAAGCTTTCCCCAAACTAGGGGCTGATTTTAACTTCGACCCAGGCGGCGCAGGGCAGTGAGCGGCACTGCGTTTGCTTCTGCAGGCACGGTCTTTCCGCGTGGCCCGGGCCACGCGGCTGAGGTAGCGGTTTCCCAGTAAACAATTTATGGATCTTTCGATTGTCGGTTCCGGTTATGTAGGGCTGGTCACGGGGGCGTGTTTCGCCGATGTGGGCCATAACGTTATCTGTGTGGATAACGATGCCCGTAAAGTGGAGGCGTTGCAGGCCGGGAAAATCCCCATTTATGAGCCGGGCCTGGAGGAAGTTATCCACCGGAATGTTTCCGCGCGCCGGCTCCGCTTCACTGGCAGCATCAAGGACGGGGTGGAGAATTCACAGATCATTTTCATCGCCGTCCCCACCCCGCAGCAGGCGAGCGGCGAGGTCGATCTCAGCTACATCGAAAAGGTGGCGCGGGAAATCGCCGGCGTCCTGACGGACTACCGCGTCATTGTCGACAAAAGCACTGTCCCGGTTAAGACCGGAGAAAAAGTCGCGGAATCGATCAAGCGCTATAATCGGCATGGCGCCGAATTTGACGTGGTGAGCAATCCGGAATTTCTGCGCGAAGGATGCGCCGTGGCCGACTTGATGAAGCCCGATCGCATTGTCATCGGCGCTCAAAACGAGAAGGCCATCGCGCTTATGAAAAAGGTTTACGAACCTTTCATGGCCCCGATCCTGGTTACCGACATCAACAGTGCCGAGTTAATCAAACACGCAGCTAATTCATTTCTGGCGCTCAAGATTTCCTATATCAACGCGCTCTCCGCCATCTGCGAGGCGAGCGGGGCCGACGTCGAAAAGGTAGCCGATGGAATCGGGATGGACCGGCGCATCGGCCGTAGTTTCCTGCACGCGGGAATCGGATATGGCGGTTCCTGTTTCCCCAAGGACATCGCTGCCTTTATCAAGATCAGTGAGCAACTGGGTGTGCCCTTTAATTTGCTCAAAGAGGTCCAGCGAATCAACGCCACCCAGCGGGAGCGCTTCCTCAAAGTCATTCGCGAAACCCTGTGGGTCTTGCGGGAGAAACGAATCGCGGTGTGGGGACTGACCTTCAAACCCGACACGGACGATATCCGATCGTCTGTCGCAATCGATCTGGTGGGCGACATGCTGCGGGAGGGCGCGCACGTCGTGGCTTACGATCCCAAAGGGATGGAAAAAGCGCGTGAGGTCCAGAGCATCAGCGGCGCGCAATTGGTTTCGTCCGCCATGGAAGCGATCGACGGCGCCGAGGCGCTCATCATCGCCACGGAATGGAGCGAGTTCGCCAACGTCGACCTGGCTGTTCTGAAAGAGAAGATGGCCACGCCGATCGTGTTTGATGGCCGCAATTTGTTCGATCCGAAAACGATGGCCCAATTGGGTTTCCATTATCATTCGATCGGACGCGCCACCGTGACGCCTTCGTAGACTCTTCGTGACACCGCCCTCTGCTCGCAGAGCTGCCTGGCTCGCCCTGCGGGCCTGGCAGACTTATCACGACCGCGCCGACACGATCATCTCGACCATTCTGGCCCAGGCAGACCTGAGGAAATCGGACCGCGCCTTCGCCCTCGAGCTCTTCTACGGAACCCTGCGTAATCTGACGTTACTGGATTTCTGGATTGGCTGCCTGCGCCTTGGGCAAATCGAGGACGATCTGCGCGATATAGTCCGACTGGGCCTCTACCAACTCTTCTTTTTAGGAACGCCCGACCACGCGGCGGTCCACGAATCAGTCGAACTGGCCCTGCCGAAAAAACGGGGACTGATCAACGGCATACTCCGAAGCGCCGTGCGCGATCGGGACGAACTCCGGTCTCGGGCGAAGACGCAAGCCCTCGCCGTGCGCACCTCGCATCCCCCCTTCCTCATCACGCGATGGCAGAGGAATTTCGGATTGGAGGCAACCGCGTCGCTTTGCCAATGGAACAACCAGCCGGCCCCGGTCTATGCGCGGATTAATCGTTTAAAGATCGATCAGGAACAGTTCGCCCAGCGCTATCCGGAGATCGAAGCGGTGCCTAACCAGCCCGACTTCCTCCTCTGCTCCGATATTCCGACAGAAGCGCTCCAGCGGGGACATTGTTACATTCAAGACCCGAGCACGGTGCTGGCGGGAGAGCTGCTCGACCCGCAGCCCGGGGAAACAATTCTGGATGCCTGCGCCGCGCCCGGGGGGAAGAGCGCACATCTCGCCCAACTCATGCAGAATCGAGGCGTCCTGGTGGCGTGTGACCGTGACTCCAAGAGAATCAGCACCCTGGAAGAAAACCTGGGGCGACTGGGTGTAAGCATCGCGAACATCTGCCAGCATGACTGGCTTCAACCCAGCCTTCCGAAAAAGATTGAGCAGGCTGGCCTGTTCGACCGAATCCTGGTGGACGCTCCCTGCACGAACACGGGAGTCATGCGCCGCCGCGTGGATGTGAGGTGGCGACTCCAGCCCGGAAGCCTGTCCGGGATGCGAAACCAGCAGCTGGAAATTCTCCGGCGCGTGGCCGGTTTGTTAAAACCCGCGGGCGTTTTGGTTTACAGCACGTGCAGCCTGGAACCCGAGGAAAATGAAGAAGCCGTGCAGCAGTTGCTGCTGGAATTCTCCAACTGGCGCCTGGTCGAACAAAAATTCTCCCGCCCTTTCATCGACAAGGTCGACGGCGCCTACGCGGCCAAACTAGTTCGCACCCCGAGTGCTTGATCTATCAGTGAGAGAGCCTCGGTGAGCGGAGACGATGACCGCTCTGTCGCCGTTTCCCCCACAAGGCCAACCAACCAAAGAACGCCTCACCAGAGTGACGCGCCTACAGCGTTTCATTCTGTGGAAGGCGTTCTGTGCCGGGCGGGTTGCATCGCGGGGGTTGAATGGAATTATTACACTCCTATGCACGATCCACGTTTTGATAAGCTCGCGCGACTACTGGTAGAATACTCCGTCCAACTGCAGCCCGGGGAAAACGTTCTGATCGACGCTTTCGATGTGCCGGATGAAATGGCCATCTCGCTGGTCAGGGCGGTGCGGGCGGCGCGCGGAACTCCCTTCGTGCAAATCCAGCGAGCCCGCGTTAGCCGCGCCCTGGCGCTCGAAGCGACAGAAGAGCAACTCGCTCTGATGGCGGGACACGAGCTGACGCGCATGAAAAAGATGCAGGCCTATATTGCCTTACGCGGCAGCCATAACATCACGGAATTATCCGACGTGCCGGTCGATCGCCTGAAGTTGTTAGGCAAAAAAATGCGGCCCGTCCTCGATCAACGAGTGCAAAAGACAAAATGGGTCGTATTACGCTGGCCGACCCCGTCCATGGCCCAGCTGGCCGGGATGAGCACGGAGGCTTTCGAAGATTTCTATTTTGACGTTTGCACGCTGGATTATCGAAAACTGAAACCGGGAATGAACGCGCTCAAGGCGCTCATGGAAAAAACCGATCGCGTGGAAATCAAGGGACCGGGGACGGACTTGCGTTTCAGTATCAAGGGTATTTCAGCGATCATTTGTGGAGGCGATCGAAACATCCCGGACGGCGAAGTTTTCTCGTGCCCGATCAAGGACAGTGTGGAGGGACACGTCACCTTCAATACGCCTTCCATCTACCAAGGCACAAACTTCGACGGTATTCGTCTCGATTTCCGGGCGGGCAAAGTAGTTAAAGCGGTCGGTAACCAAACGGACAAACTAAACAAGATTCTCGACTCGGACGCGGGGGCACGCTACATCGGCGAGTTTTCCCTCGGCTTCAATCCGCGCGTCCTGCATCCGATGCGGGACATTCTGTTCGACGAAAAGATTGCCGGCTCATTCCATTTTACGCCGGGCCAGGCCTATGAAGAGGCGGACAACGGGAATCGTAGCCAGGTACATTGGGATCTTGTCAATATCCAGCGTCCGGAATACGGCGGAGGCCAAATTTTCTTCGACGGCAAGCTGGTTCGCCGTGATGGCGAGTTTCTGCCCAAAGAGCTGCGCTCGCTCAATCGCAGCGGCTCTGGCAAAGGGAAAAAATGAACAGGCCTCGCTTGCGCGAGGCCTGTCAAATTACGATTGACTGGTGGAGCCGTGCTTAGCGGTTACCGATCAGATTGAGCTGCATCATGCCGATGTCTCCGCTCGGCCCGAGTTGCAGG
>JBBRQE010000153.1:0-6755 GCA_038226905.1 Chthoniobacterales bacterium
CCCTTCTTTTTCCGCGAAAACTGCCCACGATTTCAAAGCGAGTTCGCGCAATTCGTCTGGCGTCAGATTCTGCAGTTGGCTTTCTATCTCAACGAGACTCATCGCGATTTATTTATATCACACTTCTGAGAACGGAAAAGACGAGAAGCATGCTGAGGCACTTATAAGCGGGGAAGAATGAAGATAGGAGATCGCACTTGGAAGATGGGATTTCTAATGTCTGTCGCATCAATGACCATTAACCGATAACGCGAATGGGTTCGTCCCCATGCCAGGTTCGACTTTAGCGCCAAGCATCTCACGACTTGCCATCAATACTTGGTCGACCGCAATCCGCTTCAGGCATTCGTTACCGCGCTCGACGCACTCGACCAAGCCGCAGCCTTCGCATTCGATCTCTGAGCGGAATATGCGATGGCCATCGCCATGCGGATACCAAAGGCCCGGTCGCTCGCGCGAGGAAAAAATGGCGACGCACGGGACCTCGACCGCCGCGGCCATATGCATGGTGCCGGTGTCGTTACCCAGGAACATGGCGCACCGTTTCAGGGCGGCCAAACTGGGACGGATTCCGAGCGCCCCGGCTGAGTTATAACCGCATCCCCAATGCTTCAGGAGCCATTCGCCCACTAGCTTGTCTTCCGGTCCGCCAAACACGACCGGCCAGATGTTTAGCTCGGAGATCAATTGAGTGACTACTTCTTCAAATCGTCGCAGGGGCCAGCGTTTCGCCGGCATCTTGGAACCCGGGCCAACCGCGATCCAGCGACGCCCCTCATCCGGCCCGAGCCGCGCCCGCCACTCCGATACCGCAATCTCTTCCGTCTGCCCCAGGCCGAGATCCATCTGCGAGCCGATCGCCCATTCCGTTTCCAGGCCTGATTCGGCCAACCGACGAAGCAACAACTCCGATTCGCGCGGCGTTTCCGCCAACCCCTGATCCGACCGCTTCGGCTCGAGTTCGGTGAATCCGTTCATCCCAATGAAGTTGCGAATTCCAGCCATGGCGAAAAATTTCCGGTCCCGCGCGATCTGTTCCGGCTTGCGGTTGGTCGGGGCGAGATAAACCAGCGTGCCGAAGCGCCGACGGCGAATGCGCACGAGAAGCGCGGCCATGCGGCCGCTGCGCAGGAGTTCCGCCGAGGCGGAGACCGGGTAGGAAATATATTCGTCAAACAACTTTGATCCGCGCAACAGGTCCGAAGCCACCACGTGTCGTTTTCCGGGGTGCCGATCGCAGAGGAGCGCAATGTGCGCCTCCGGATAAGATTTACGCACTACTTGCATCGCCGGGATGGAAACGATGGTGTCGCCGAGCTGACCGATGCGAAAGACAAGAATACGGCTGGGCGCCGAGAGCATGGCGCCGGAAGTACTCTCTTCCCGGGGTTGAATGTCATCTCTGCTTGTTAGGGGGCGCGCCGCGGCCAACCGCCGGGTTTTTTGTCCGGTGAGCTGCGCTCCGGGAAACCTGCGATAAACATGTTTGGCCCAACCGCGAAGGCCGCGCTCCGCGATCTGGTCCGAGGAATCGCTCCCGTACTCGGGAACATCCGTGAGGAGCCAATCGCGCACCGGAATTTGGAACCCAGTCTTGGGACGGTCCAGGATTTCTGCCGTCATGAGCGACGAGGCGGATGCGGCCATGTCGCGCTTGGTCGGCGGCTTTTCGCTGGCCAGCAACGGTCCCAGTTGACGAAGCAAATCGACATCAACAAAGGGGACTCGAATCTCCAGCGAATGGCTCATACCGGCCCAGTCGGAATCCGGGAGTAATTGGTGGCGCATGTACCAGCTCATTTCCAGCGCTGAAATTTTAAGACGCGAGTTCTTAATTCCATCCAACGTTTCATCGAGCCGGACGAGGGTTTGGAGTTCAGCCCACCCCTCGCGCACGAAGTCAGGATCGAGAAACTCCGGCAGCTCCCAAGGCATGAACATACCCCTTCGCAAAAGGTAGGCGCCGCCGTAGCTGCCGCCGTATTCAAACATGCCAGCGTACTTGGGTGAGGTGAATCGTTTTAGAATGGGCGCGGTGATTACTCGCAATTCGCGCCCGAAGGCCGGCAGGATAGGCATCAAAGGCTTGAGCAGTCGAACGGTTTTCGGAATATCGGTGAAGCTTGGGTAGGTGCCGAAAAGCTCGTCCCCCCCTACCCCGGAAAGTGCCACTTTCAGGCCGGCTTGTTTGGCCGCCAGACTAACGAAGAAGGTATTCACCCCGTCGGTGGTGGGTCGATCCATGGCCTCAAAAAGATGATCGCGTTCCGCTTCGAAATCCGCACGAGATACCCAAATGGTTTGATGGGTCGCGCCGCACAACTTAGCAAATTGTTCGGCTAACGGCGTCTCATCCGCATTAGTCCCCTTATACTCCTCGAAACCAAGGGTAACTGTTCGCAACATCCCACCCTGCTCTGCCGCGAGGGCGGCGATAGTGGTAGAATCAAGGCCCGCGGAGAGAAAAACGCCTACCGGCACGTCGGCCACCATGTGGTAGCGAATGGTCTCCTGTAGAGCCGTGCGCAGCCGCTCTGCGGCTGGTTGAGAGTTGAGAGTTGAGAGTTGAGAGTTTTCGCCGCCCGGGGTTTCCGTCCGCTTTTCTGATTCTCTGAGAATCGAGGAGATGTCGCAAAAAACCCGGGGCGGCTGCGGTCCCTGGCGATCGACCCATATGGTGCTTCCGGCAGGTACGCTCCGAATATTGCGGTACATCGTGTTCGGATCGGGCACATGTCCCCAAAGGAAATAACCAACGTGGCCAGCCGGATCAGGCGCAAGATCGATATGACCGCCGGCACACAGGGCCTTTACCTGGGAGGCCAGACGAAGCGTGTTTCCATTGTCCGAATAATAGAGTGGCTTGATCCCGAATGGATCCCGCGCCAGCAACATGCCCCGTTTGTTGCTATCCCAGATGGCTAAAGCGTACATTCCGCGCAGCTCGTTCATCATGCCTTCGGCGCCCCGCGTGGCGTAAAGCTCGAGCACGACTTCCGTGTCGCAATGGGATCGAAGCTGACGGCCTTCGCTCAGGAGTTTTTGGCGCAGCTCTTTATAATTGTAGATCTCGCCGTTGAAGATCAGGGCAAGCGAGCGGTCGGCGTTGAACATGGGCTGGGCGCCCGCATCCGAAAGATCGATGATGGAGAGCCGCCGATGCCCCAGGCCGACCCGCCCGTCCTCGGAAAACCACTCGCCTTTGCCATCCGGGCCGCGCGCGGCCATCTGGTCGCGCATGCGAAAAACTTCCCGGCGATCAACCGGAGGGGCCGATGCGCCGTATCCAAAAACTGCCGCTATGCCGCACATCTTTGCTAGATTTCCGCGCGCCGCAAGATCAAGACCTTGAGGAGGACGGTCAGGACAAAAATGAGAGCGATCAGGAAAAAAAGCACTATGAACATTACCGGCCAGCCGGCCAATCCGATCAACATGTGCGACATGCTTCCGGTCTGGGTGGTCAACCTATCGTTGCTCCGCAGGCTTTCCGCCTCGAGGATATCCGTTGTTTTGGTGGTGTCCGCAATATAGCGATCAAACACCGGCCGCAGCGATTGTTCGCGCAACCGCGCGGCGCCAGTGGCGTCCCCCGACTCGATCAGATTAACGACCTGGGCTGCTGTCCGGCTAAAGGCCTGCCCGGATTCCTCGAGATTCGGCCGATCGTCCCCTTTCACGGAGAGCCATTCCCGTTGCAGAGCGTGTTTGCGCATATCCCTGTCACGATCAAGGGCGGCACGGGCCCGCGTCACCATCTCGGCGCGACCCTGGGCTGGAGCCACAAACAAAGTTGGATTCGTGTTCCGCATCGCCTCCATGCTGAGCGCGGTCAGGGTTTGCAGCTCGTTCAGTGAGGGCACTGCCTGCTCGATCAAAGCCGAATACTTGCGATCGACGTCGCGCAGGAGATGGACGCCGAAGAATCCGAGCACCAGATTCGAAACGATCAGGACCACGACCAGAAACTTGAGCTGGCGCAAAGTGGACCCAGAGTAATCGGTGAGTTGGGGCATCGGGGAAAAGTGAGCTTAATCCGCCGTCCAAGGAAGCTCAACCCGCGCCAAGGCTCATCATTTGCTCAACGCATTACCTGCCAACTGTGTTTAGCCACCGCAATCTCACGTTCCATGCCTTTGTTAGACTATTCTCTACAGCGACCAACCATCCGGACCGGCGCGGCATTGCCCTCCACTTGCCGCCCGATCCGTGCCTCTTCCCGCCTCGACGGGACGCGACTGCCGTCGCTCGACGGGTGGCGCGCCCTCAGTATTATCCTCGTGCTCGGCGCGCACTCCATGGTGACGGTCGGTTTTCCGTCAACCTGGAAACCCGCCTTCACTTGGGCTTTCGATGGGGATCTGGGGGTGCGCTGCTTTTTCCTGATCAGCGGCTTCCTGATTACGTGGTTGTTGCTGCGTGAACACCAGATGACTGGCCGGATCAATTTGAACGACTTCTATATCCGGCGCGCCATTCGCATTCTGCTGGTCTACTGGGCCTTTCTCGCGGCGGTTGCTTTGCTTTCAGTCTTTACCGCGTTTCACCAGAGTCTCCTCGCCTGGTTCGCCAATCTTACCTTTACCACCGATTACGTTTATCCATCGTGGACCACCGCTCATCTCTGGTCGCTGGCCGTGGAGGAACAATTTTACCTGATCTGGCCGGTGACCCTCGGAATAATCTTGCGCTGGAATCGCGCTCGATCGATTGGTCTCGGCCTGGTCGTTTCCGTGATGGCCGGGGCCGCCCTTTCGCGCGTGGTGGGATTCGAGACGCATCATGCGGTGAGTCGACATCCGTTGCTCTCGGTTTTTTCTTTCTTTAACTATTTCGACACGATCGCGGCGGGCTGCGCGGCGGCGGCCCTTATGACCTACCGGCCGCAAACGATCGAGCGTCTGCGCGAACGCAGCGGCCTGTGGGCCGCGGTGGGATTGCTTTTGGTGGCGGTGCCGTATGCTCTCGGCAAATCGCTGCCGGAAGGAACAATGCTGGTGGCGTTTGCGCCCACCTTGCAAGGCATGGGAATGGCCGTTCTGGTGTTGCAAAGCATCCTGATCCCGCGGCGCGGATTGTATAAATTTTTCAATCTGCCGCTGGTCCAGCGCATCGGCGTTCTCTCCTACTCGCTCTATATCTGGCAGATGATTTTCTGCACACCGCCGCGAAGTTATGGGGTGGGCCCGGTCTGGTGGCTGTCGTTTCCGACCTGGCTGATTCCGGTGTTCGCCGTGGCTACATTATCCTTCTATGGCTTCGAGCGGCCGTTGCTGCGATTGCGCGCGCGTTTCCGGCACGTGCCGCTTCAACCCTCGGCTGAAGAGGTGAATGGTGATCGGTAAAGTGATTGGCTCGCTAACGGGAGAAAGTGAATCACGACGGGCGCCCGATCATCCATTCCGTTTCACGTTCGTGGATGCGTTGCGAGGGAAGCTGATCGTTTGGTTAAGCCGGTGGCAGTTGAAATGACCATTCGCTCGTCCAATAAAGAGGCGCGATGGAGCCATTATCGGAAAAGGTCAGGGGCTCACTCCAGTATTGGAAATCGTGCCCCTTGATACCGTCGCGACGTGATCCCCAACAATCACCCGTCCAGACGTAAATCGGGCCTTCCGCCGTAGGAAAGCGGGCGACGTGCGCCTGCTGCGCATTGATGATCGGCACATCTCCGCAGGGCGTAACGTGCCGATTGATGTTGCCCTGAAAGCTGTAGGGCCCCAAGGGCGCACTCGCCGTGACCACCTGGGCCCCGCTCCCCTGCGGACAGAAACAGCAGGTTGTGTCAAAAAGCGCATAATAGATCGCGCCGCGCTTGAACAACGTGCAGGCTTCATCGCCGTGCGAGAGAATCGGACTGCCTTCGCCGCTCGAAGCGAGAAAATCAGGCGTCAGCCGTTCGATGGAAATGGCATGCTTCTGAGCGATAGAAGTGTAGATCAGGTAGCCCACTCCGTCGTCATCGACAAACAACCCGTGATCGCCCGGACGCTCGTGCCGAACGCGTGCGTGCTCATGGACAATACGAAACGGCCCTTCCGGCCGTTCGGAGACGGCGACGCCATACTGGCCGGCCCAGAGCGTCGGATACCAGTTATACCAAAGCACATAGAGACCCGTGGCCGGGCAATGCTTGACGTAAGGCCGGTAATGAACGCCCGGAGGGTGCTCGGGCAATATCGCACCGTGGTTAGTCCAATCCGTCAGGTCAGGCGAGCTATACACACGGTAAGTGTTGCTTGCGGTAAATCCCTCGGTCTCACCGTAGGAGGTGCCATACCAGTAAAAGCGGCCGGCGAAATACTCCAGACTTCCGTCGTGGGCATCGATGATCGCGCCCTCCCGGTCACGTCGCGGCTCGCGGTTATTGATGTGGATAAGCATAAGAGTGTCAGGGCCTAACGAAAATCAATTACGACTACCCGGAGCGAGGCTGAATCGAATTGGAAAATGGAAACGCGTATCGGGCAGGCCTTCGCTGGTCGCAGGGTTAGGCGCTTTAGGTTGGTCGGAGAACATGACGGCAAGAGTACATCGCGTGAGTCTTTGGCCTAACGAACAAGAGACAGCTGCGACTACTCGGGCCAAGATCAACCGGTTGGTACGTGGGTCTCTTCCTTCGAATCGCCTTGAGCCGTCCGTTCGATCCAGAAATTTCCCAGGACGAGCACATCCATCCTGGTACGCAGGAAGCAATCAAGCGCTTCTTCCGGGTAGCAGACGACCGGTTCGTTTTCGTTGAACGATGTGTTGAG
>JBBRQE010000154.1:0-6685 GCA_038226905.1 Chthoniobacterales bacterium
AGGACGCGGTGGTCGAGTTCTACAAGAAAGCGCTGGGGCGGGGACAGTGGCAGTCGACCCTCGATAAGACCGTCGATATTGACGAAAAACCGACCATGATTTTTCGCAATCCCAACAAGGACATGCTGACTTTGTCGTTTTCTACAGAGCGCAACGGTCTCGTTCCGGTATCGCTGCGGCATCAGAGCGCGGCCGATCTGGCTGAGCTGGAAAGACAGTACCAAGCGAAGTTGCCGGAGTTGAAAGCGGAGATGAAACGTCGCGACGCGCAGGAGACGGCCGCCTTCGCCGAAGCGCACAAGCCGCTGCCCAAGGTGGCGGTAGCTCTGCCTAACGACGCGAACGAGTTGGAGCAAACGTCCGACTCGATCAAATTTAAGGTAGGCCAGGGGAAGGCCAAGGCCATGGCCGAAGCCTGGCGAACCCAATTTCGCGAGAGCGGCTGGAAGGAGGGCATGGCCTCGCTGCAGACCATGGCCGGGGTGATTGCTCTCTCGAAAGACAAGATGAGTCTGACCATTCAATACACAGATACCGGCTTCACGCCGGCCGAGGTGAACATTTCGGCGATGGGAGCCGAACTGGAATCGGGCAAATGAATCGCGGGGACGGGAAGCTGTCGAAGTGAACCGTTGGGATGGGAAGCTAGCAGCCCATTCGACTTCACTCAGGGCGAGACTTTCCCCTACAGGGCAGTTCCTTGAACGCCTTCCGGTAGTTTCTCCGCGGTACTCGCCTCACTCTGTTGAGGCGTTTTAAGAATGGATTCTTCCGGTTTCGCATGCTCAGATTATCTTCTAATCTGAACTGCTTCTTATGTCTCAGCGCGCGCGTTATCTTTTCATTTGTACGAATCGGCGCGCGGATGCTGATTCGAGAGGATCGTGCGCGGCCAAAGGTTCTGAGGCGGTTCGCGCCGCCTTAAAAGACCAACTTGCCGCTGCCGGATTGGCCGCACTGGGTGCCCGGGCCTGCACCTCCAGTTGTCTGGATCAATGCGCCAGCGGGGTGACCATCCTGGTCGAGCCGGACCACTTCTTTTACGGGCAGGTCACGGTGGCTGACGTGCCGCAGATCGTCGAAGCGCTCGCGCGCGGAGGCCGGGTGGAACGGTTGGTCCTCTCGCCGCAGGATCTGGCTCGAGGTTAACGAAGTCTGCCTTGGTCGCGTATCCCGCTGGGAAATTCACTTTTCAAGTCGAGCTCGACTTAGTAAGCGTCTGATCGCGTGACTGAGCAGGTGGCCAGAAAAGAAGGGTGTGTCGGCAAAGGCTGTCTAATTGCATTCCTGGGAAGCTTTGCCCTCGGCGCAATCTTCGTCGCCGGTCTTTTCTATCTGTACGTCAGAACACTCGATCATTGCACGGCCAGGCAACCGGCCGACATCACGGTTGCTTCGCCCTTGGCGCACTATCAAATTGCGAATGTAGCCCTCAATCGATTTCGGTCAGCGGTCTCCGCCAATCGCGAAGAGGTCATCGAGTTTACGGCGGATGACTTGAATGCATTGGTCGCCCGGCATCCTGATTTTACCAAGGCTCGAGGGCGCGTCCGATTTGGCATCGCTGATTCCTCCATGATGCTCGATCTGAGTGTACCGATCAACTCCGTCCGAATCCCGCGTCTGTCGGGTCGGTGGTTCAATGGATCGGCCCGGTTCACTTTGAATTACGAATACGATCAGTTCAGGATCGAACCAATGGCCTTCCGCGCAGGCGACTGGCGGATGCCCGGTTGGATACTCAATTCTCAATTCGGTTCGACGTTCAGTCAGAGCTTTAGCAGGGGCTTCCAGCAATCCATCCAGAAAGAACCGCGCACTGCCGCCTTTTGGAGGCACATCCGGAAAATCAGCCTGGACCGCGAGAAACTTGTCGTGACGACCCAGCGAGCCGAGTAAGACTACCAGGGCAGAAGGCCCGCGAAGACAATCCGCTGCCGAATGGATTGCTTGTCGTTCGGGTTCGTGGGAAAGAATAAACCGATCAAATGAACGCGGACGGCAAAGATTTTCTCAAGCGACTCGTCGAGACACCCAGCCCCTCCGGTTACGAGCATGAGGTGCAGAAACTGGTGCGCGCGCGCATCAAGCCATGGTGCGACAGCGTTCGCACGGACGTGATGGGTAACGTCTTCGGGGTACGCAATCCCAAGGGGAGGCCGCGTATCATGCTGGCGGGGCACTGCGACCAGATTGGTTTTATTGTGCAGTACATCACGGATGACGGCTTCCTGCACCTGGAGCCGATCGGCGGGGTCGATCCGGTGGTGGCGACCGCGCAACGCGTGGCCATTATGACCCGGCACGGTCTGGTGCCGGGGGTGATCGGGCGAAAGGCCATTCATCTAATGGATGAAGAAGATCGCAAGAAGGTGCCGAAAATTCACGAGCTCTACGTCGATATCGGAGCGAGCGGCGGGAAGGATGCGCGCAAGCTTGTCTCGATCGGGGACGCGGGGATTTTCCTGCAGCCATACATCGAGCTGGCTAACGAACGAGCGGTTTCCATGGCGTTCGACAACAAGATGGGTACCTGGATCGTGACCGAGACTTTGCGGCTGCTGCACAAACGCAAGCTGAAGGCCTGTGTCATCGGCGTCTCCACGGTGCAGGAGGAAATTGGACTGCGCGGGGCCACCGCCAGCGCTTTCTCGAGCGAAGCAGAAGTGGGCATTGCTCTGGATGTGGCGCACGCGACGGACACCCCCGGCATCGACAAACGAAAATCGGGCGACTTTCACGTGGGCAAGGGTCCCATGATATTCCGGGGCGCTAACATTAATCCGCGTGTTTTCGCTTTGCTGGTCGAAGCGGCCGAGGAGGAAAAGATTCCGTATCAAGTGGCGTCGGCCGCGCGCGCTACGGGGACCGATGCGAACGTCATGCAGCTCTCCCGCGGCGGGATGGCGACGGGCCTGCTGTCCGTTCCGCTTCGCTACATGCATACGCCTAACGAATTGCTTTCGTTGAGCGATCTGGAAGAGACGGCGCGTTTGCTGGCGGCTTTCTGTGTGCGACTGGACAAGGATCAGGATTTTACGCCGTAGGACGAGTCGCAAGCACGCAGGGACCGGGTGTCATGCGATTCTATCCAGGGAGAGCGTCTGGCGTGGTAGCCTTACGCAATCATCAGGAATTTAAATTCAATCAGGAGAATAAGATGATTCAGTTAAAGTTAATCAAGTTGAGCAGCGTGGCGGCATGCCTCGCCGTGTGCGTCTGCGTTTCAGGGCAAACGACGGGAACCGGCGGGAGCACGCAGGCCGGTGGAACAACCGGGCAAGGGACCAGCGGCACGTCGGTCCAGACAGGCACAAATACTCAGTCCGGGGCAGGCGCCCAAACTGGTGTGAACAGCGGCCCATCAGGCGTTATCAGTGGTACCTCGCCCGCAGCGACGGCCAGTCCTTTGCCCAATAACGATCCTCGCGGCTCAAACTTCACGCAGCCGGGAGCGGGAATTAGCCCTAGCGCAAGTCCTTCGATCAGTCCGAGTCCGCTGGGCCGACCTTAAACAATTATCGCTTGTGCCGGACAGGCAGTCCACGCGGCCATCTGTCCGGTTCGCGGGCGAAGGCGACACATCAATAACCGCCCGGGAGAATTTGCTTCAATGGGGTGGCCGTCGGGATGATAGTCGGTTCCACTTCCGGTTCCGCCGGCGACGTGGAGGGGTTGGATGAAGGAGTCGGCGGGGGTTGCGGAGTTAACGTTTCGCCACTCTTGGTGGTGAGCACTCCGCCCGAAAGCGTCACATCCTCCACGCGATAAATTGCACCTTTGCGCGCGACGTCGGCATCCTTACCCTCTGCGAGACTGGCATGGCGGTAGAAGCGTTCCATTTCGTCGAGATGAAAAGGACGAGCGCCACGCCGGCCGAAGACCACGGTTTGTCCGCCCGTTTCGTCGACCACCCGGTCACGCTCTAATCCACGGGAAACGCAAATCGTTTCGCCTTTCGTGGGATAGGTCGCGATCAATTTGGGATTGGGGCGCGGGCTAAAACCCTGCGCACCGGGCACGGAGTCCGGCGAGATCAGTTGAACGATGCGGAGTCCGTTTTTTCCATCAGCGACGAGGGCAAACTCCGATGCGCTGACACTGCCGACCTGGACCGCCCGAGTGTCGTTCAAGGCGCCGTTGGCATTAAACATTCGATCGAGGCGTGGCCTTTCCGGGTTCTCGACATCGACAATGGCGAGGCCTTCCGGACCATTGGCCACGTAAGCATAGGTGCGCGCGACATAGAGCCGGCCGGCCGCGCGCAAGGGGAGGGTCGAGCGGGGCAGCGCCATGGGTCGATCCGGATCGGTGATATCGAGCACTTTCAATCCGTCGTCGTCCGTGACGAAGGCATAGCGAAATTGCACGGAAACGCAGCGCGGATTGCGCAGAAAATTGCCGGTGATTTCACCGGCCATGCGCGGGTGCATCGGATCGCTCACGTCGATGACGTAGAGTCCGCGTGGCGTCGTCATGTATAGGCGGTGCCCGGCGGCCGCCACAAAAGTAGCGCCGTTCAGCACGCCATTTGGATTAAACGAGACGTCTTTCTTAAGGAAATTATTCCCCGGATTTCCGTCCACCAGCGTGGCGACGTTGACTACAATTAGTCCTTCCTCCCGATCGGAGACGTAGACAAACGCATAGAAGAGATCGATGGGCTGTTCTTCGTTCTCGGGCAGATGCTGGCGCGCCGGATCAAGGGCCAGTGTGCTGGGCAACGCGACCGAGGTGGCGAAGGGGGTATGAACGAAGGTGCGCTGACCGAGCGGCGAAACGGGCGAGGTAACGATGCGTTCGGAGAATCCTTTTTGATCGATGTTGGCGACATCGAACACTTCGAAACCGCCGGGGCCGTTAGCCGTGTAGAGATATTCACCACGGAGAACGATGTCCTGAATATCTTTGCCGGAATGTTCGAAGCCTGTTTGTAATTGAGAATTCGCCGCGAGGTGTTTCTGATAATTGGCTGGGTAGGCAATCTCCTGGAGATGACTGCCGATGACTGCCTGCGGCTCGTCCGGTTCCGTCCAGGTGACGGCGTGCAATCCCTCGCGGCCTTCGCCGATGTAGGCGTAACGGCCGAAGAAATTGACCGTCCCGGTGCCGAAGCCTAACAATTGCGTCATCCAGGCGTTGTTATCGTTCTTCCAGGAAAGATGGCAGTCCGTGCAATTTTTGGTCGTCCCCACGCTGCTGGTGGTGTGCGGGAAGTGCGGATTGAAAGCTTGTCCGCTGTAGCCTTCGGCCGAGAAGGTTTGCTGCTGTGAGTAGACCCACTCGCGGTTCGAATTCTGCGAACTGACCACTACCGCGCTGGAGGAGCGAATCACGGCCATGCGGTTCTTTTTAACCGTGCCGTCGATGCCGAGCATGAAGACATCGTCGCGCACCACCTGGGGATTGTAGGTCGTGTAATTGCGATCGGTCACGCCTTCGAACTTGTTTTGGGCGACGCGCTGATTGGCTTTCATGGGCAGGTGACATCCGAAACAACTGGTCGCCCAGGAGGTATGGCAGATCTGGCAGTCCATGGCCGAATTGTCGTGCGCGAGTTTGACGCGTCGTTCGTTAGGGGAAGCGGGATCGCTGGCCGCCCTGACTCCCCCCCATGTTTTGCCATCACGTTGCAGGGTCTTGGCGTAGGCCGACTTCGGATTGTAATGAGACGAGAGAGGATCAATCGTGTCCATCGTTTGCGGGATTTCCCAGCGCGTTTCCGGCGCCATGGAGGATTGTTGCCAAAGCCGGCTGCCCTCCCAAACGAAGCGCGGGCCGAAGGAGGTGTTACTGGTGTGGAGCAGATCAACCTGGCCGCCATTGCCCGTGGTGATGAGCGTGGGCCGTTGCGCGATGGTGCCGTGGCAATCGATGCAGGTGATGGTGGTGGCGTTGCGCGGTTCGCCATAGAGCATGCCGTTGCCGTGCACGTCGAGGTTGAAGTGGCAATCGCCGCATTGCATGCCGTGCGCCAGATGTACGTCCTTCAAGTGCACCGCCTTGGAAAACTTGTGCGGATCGTCCTGCGCAATCTCGTTATCCTCCAGGTCGAGCAGGTTGCCTTTGCGATCATGCTTGAAGACCGCCCGGAAAACCCAGCCATGCCCATGGTAATCGGCGAACTGCGTATGTTTGAGCTGCGGGTTCAATTCCGCTACGCGCTCCAGAAAATCCTTGTCCCCCCACAGCCCCCGGGCGGCAGCCGCTTCCGGATTTTCCAGGGTTGACCTGACCAACTCGGCATCGGTCGGGTCGTGCTGTTCCTTCGGATACATCAATTCACCGTCTGTCTCCTGGTCCCACCACGTGTAACCGAGGTAGGGATTCACGAAGAGATTGCCCTGATGCATGTGACAATTCATGCATTGGCTGGAAGGGATGGAGCGAGTGAACTGATGCAGCACAGGGTGACCGCGCTCCGCTTTCGGAATGGATTCGTCCGCCGTGAAGCTGAGCCCCTGATGTCCATACTTGCTCCACCACCCGGAGTTGGTAGGGGACCGGTCGTTGGCGTAGACCACGTGACAAGCCGAGCATCCGCTCGAGCGGTAATCTCCCGGATGATCGTTGGAGCCAAGGAAGCCGAGCAGCGGATCGTGCAATCTTGTCTTTTGCAATCCGAGGAAGACCGGGTCGGTTCGGTTCAAGGTGCCGAGACCGCGGTCCGACAAGCGTCGCTCCG
>JBBRQE010000155.1:0-6658 GCA_038226905.1 Chthoniobacterales bacterium
GGGGTGGTGCGCGGGCGGACGCTTACTTCTTGGCCGGCCATCAGGACGGATGTGGAAAATGCGGGCGGGCACTGGGTCAATGAGGAAGTGGTGACGGACAATGGTCTGGTGACGAGTCGCAAGCCGGATGATATTCCGGCGTTCAATGAGAAGATGATCGAAGAATTCAGCGAAGGCCGGCATGCGACCAAGATGGCGTCCAGCACAGCGGGCTTGGAAACGTAACTCTTGGTGATTTTGTGGAATGGGAAGCTAGCAGCTTCCCCTCCAGTTTTCGCGGGTCTCGCGATTTGAGCACACGCTGGACTCCGCGCCACACGACTTGATGGTTGCCGGCAGGCGGACGACGACCAACACGCTGACAGCCTGTGCTCCCAGGAAATGGGAAAGGAACGGCAGCTTTGGCGGTTTCCCAGAAACGCCCTACTATGTCCCTGCCATGACAACTGCCAACAAAATCACCATCGTTAGGATCGCCATGATCCCGGCCTTCGTGCTTATGGCCATTTATTATGGGGAAAGCATCAAGCAAGGCAGCCCGGAAGAGTGGCAGCGTTTTTCCGCCATCTTCATCTTCCTGCTGGCGGCGGTTAGCGACGGCCTGGATGGATACGTGGCAAGCCGCTACAACCAGCGGAGCGCACTCGGGGTCATCCTCGATCCGATCGCGGACAAGGGACTGCTCCTCAGCGGCATCATTACTCTGAGCATAAGCAATTGGAGCCAGGCCGATCCGAACTACGGAAGATTCCCCCTTTGGTTTCCCGTCCTGGTGATCACGCGCGACGTTGTTATTCTGGTCGGAAGCGTTCTGCTTCACCTGTTGAATGGCAAGGTCCAGGTGCGACCGAGTTGGACGGGGAAGGTGGCGACTGTCCTGCAAATGGCGGCGATCGCCTGGGTCATGCTGCAGCTGACCTTCCTGCCGCTGCTCTATATAGTAGTGGCGGCGGCTCTCTTCACCTTTATCTCGGGAGTTATCTACGTGGCTGACGGGGTCCGGCAGTTGCAGGTAGAGGGACACGCCAACGCCCGGGTGCAGTAGATGCGCAAGAGGACTTACACCGAGACGGAACGGCCGACCGCCAACGTGGCGATCGTGGGCCGGCCTAACGTGGGCAAGTCGGCCTTGTTTAATCGGCTGGTCAAGAAGAGCACAGCCATTGTGCATGATCAGCCCGGGATCACGCGGGATCGTATTTCCGGAGTCTGCACACGCGGGTTGCGTCCCTTCAATGTGTGGGATACGGGCGGCGTGGCCGGGGCCGGCGAATCGGAGTTGAGTCGCCAAGTGCGACAGGTGGTGGAGGAAGCCATTCGCGAAAGTGACGTGCTGCTTTTCGTGGTCGACGCCAAGCAGGGGCTCTCTCCCATTGATCAGGAACTGGCGCGCATGGTGCGCAAATCGCGCAAGCCGGTTATCCTAACGATTAACAAAATCGACGAACCGATGCATGAAGATTTGGCAGCGGATTTCGCAGCCTTCGGATTTGCCACCGCCATACCGATCAGTGCCGCCCATGGACGCGGCATATCCGATTTGCTCGAACACATCGAACAGCTCCTGCCGGCCGAGAAAGAGGGAGAGGCCATGCCCCTGGAGGCGCGGCCATTAGCGGTAGCGGTGGTGGGACGCCCGAATGCCGGCAAATCTTCCCTGATCAATGCCGTGCTGCAGAGCGACCGCGCCATCGTTAGCGAGATACCCGGCACGACACGCGATGCGGTCGATATCGTTTACGCGCGCGGCGAGGAGCGCTTCATGTTTATCGACACGGCCGGCATCCGGCGGCGCGGTCAACATTCCACGCCGGTAGAAGTATTCAGCGTGATGCGGGCAGAACGCAGTATCCGTCGGGCTGATCTTTGTATCCTGATGGTCGACGTCACGTCCGGCGTGACGGCCCAAGACAAGAGAATCGCCGGGCTCATCCAGGAGGCGCGGAAAGCGTGCATCATCATCCTGAACAAGTGGGACCTGGTGAAACCGAAGCGCGAAGTGAGGGAAGCGATGACGGAACTAATCGAAGAAACGCGCCGCCGAGCTTTTTTCCTAGGCTACGCGCCCATCCTGATTGCTTCGGCCACCACGGGGGAGAATGTGGAACGGCTTTTTGCGCTCATCGCAAAAATTCAGCAGGCCAGCAAGTTGCGCATCGGAACGGGAGTGTTGAACCGCGTCCTGCGCGCGGCCCTTGATGCCAATCCGCCCCCGATGGTTTCGGGGCGGCGACTGAAATTGTTTTACGCGACCCAATCGAGTGGCACGCCGGAGCGAGCGTTGCCGCCGCCGGAGTTTGTGTTTTTCGTGAACGAACCAAAATTGTTGAGCGAAACGTATGGTCGCTATCTGGAAGCCCGGGTGCGCGACTGCCAGCCTTATCCCGGCCTGCCTGTTCTGGTGACCTGCCGGCCGAGGAAGGAAACGCGAAAACAGTGACGGGAGGCCGGGCGAAAGCCACCGGCTTGATCGAACATTCGGGCTTTGTATTTGTCTCATCACTCACATGAAATCCACTCAGGAAATCACTCAGCAGGTTCAGCAACTAGGCCAATGGATTCCGGCGGTGCGGGAACAGCTTGGCCACGTGGTCATCGGCCAGAAATATCTGGTTGATCGCCTGTTGCTTGGTCTGCTGGCGAACGGTCACATTCTTTTGGAGGGCGTGCCGGGTCTGGCCAAGACATTGACGGTCAAGACGTTAGCCGCCTGTATTCACACCGGCTTCCAGCGATTGCAATTCACCCCTGATTTGCTGCCGGCCGATCTTGTCGGAACGCTCATTTACAATCCGCGCAGCGGTGAATTTTCGACCAAGCTTGGTCCGATTTTTTCGAACCTGATTCTGGCGGACGAAATTAATCGGGCCCCAGCCAAAGTGCAGAGCGCTTTGCTCGAAGCGATGCAGGAGCGACAGGTGACGATCGGAGACAAGACCTATCCCCTGCCCGATCCGTTTCTGGTTTTGGCCACGCAAAATCCCCTGGAACAGGAAGGCACCTACCAGCTGCCGGAAGCGCAGCTCGACCGGTTCATGTTGAAGCTGAATGTAGGGTACCCGGCGAAAACGGAGGAGAGACAGATCCTGTATCTGATGGCTACGTCGGCGCCGGCCCTGCAGGTCAGCGCGGTGGTTGATCCGGCCCAGATCATCGCCTCACGCGAGGTGGTGAACAGCATCTATATAGATGATCGCGTAAAGGATTACATCGTCGACGTGGTCTGGGCCAGTCGCGAGCCCGCCTCCTATAATCTGCATCTGGACGGCCTCATTCGTTATGGCGCCTCTCCGCGTGCCACGATTTACCTTGCCTTGGGAGCGCGAGCTCACGCCTTTTTGAACGGACGCGGCTACGTCACTCCTCAGGATGTGAAGAGCATCGGTGCGGATGTTCTTCGTCATCGCATCATTATTAGTTATGAAGCCGAAGCAGAGGCCATGACGAGCGAGACGATTATTGAACGGATTTTGCCGGCCTGCCGGTTCCGTGATTGAGAGGGTGAATGGTGATTAGTGAATGGTGAATGGTATGGGAGTCGTTAAGTCGTTCCGTGAACTTAATGTTTACCGATTAGCGCGGGAGAGTACGCAGACGATCTTCGCGCTGAGCAAAAAGTTTCCGGCGGAGGAGCGATATTCTCTCACCGATCAGATCCGCCGTAGCTCGCGCGCCGTCAAAGCGATGGTTGCGGAGGCGTGGGCAAAGCGACGCTACAAAGCGGCCTTCGTCAATAAAATCGACGAAGCTTTAGCTGAGTCGAATGAAACGCAATCGGGGTTGGATGACGCCTTTGATTGTCGATATCTCTCCGAACAACAGTTTACTGAACTCAACGGCGCCTACTCTTCGATCAGGTCAATGCTCGCGCGGATGATTGATCGAGCAGACGACTTCTGTAAAAACCCGCCCTCCACCGATTATCGGCCCCAAGGTGAGCGCGCTAATGAAGAAGAACCCCCTTACGGCCACGATGTGCTGGCGGAATTCTTCAACCAATCACCAGTCACCAATCACCAGTTACTTTCATAACGTGGAAACGACCGAGATTCTCAAAAAAATCCGCGCCCTCGAAATCAAGACGCGCGGCCTGGTCGAAACCGCCTTCGCCGGAGACTACCACAGCGTCTTTAAGGGACGCGGGATGAACTTCGAGGATGTGCGGGAGTATCAGCCGGGGGACGAGATTCGGTCTATCGACTGGAACGTGACCGCACGGATGGGGAATGCTTTCGTCAAGAAATTCACGGAAGAACGCGAACTGACCGTCATGCTGGTGGTGGATGTGAGCGCCTCCGGCAATTTCGGCAGCACGACGCAATCGAAACGCGAACTGGCCGGTGAACTGGCCTGCCTGCTCGCTTTCAGCGCGATTCGGAATAACGACAAGGTAGGGCTGCTGCTCTTCACCGACCAGGTCGAACTTTTTATTCCGCCGAAGAAGGGCCGTTCCCACACACTGCGTTTGATCCGGGAAATTCTATTTTTTCAGCCGGCCAGACGCGGCACCAACCCCGCTCTCGCTCTCGATTATCTGAACAAGATTGTCACGCGCCGTTCCGTGGTATTTTTCATATCGGATTTTCAGGCGCCTGATTTTTCGCGTTCCCTCGCCGTAACGGGACGCCGGCATGACTTCATCGCGATCCAGATTCATGACGAACGGGAAGCGGTCCTGCCTAACGTGGGCATCATTACATTGGAAGACGCGGAAACGGGCGAGCAGATCGAAATTAATACGGCCGATCGCTCGACCCGCGCGAGTTTCACAGATCTCGCGCAAAAACAGGGAGCCGATTTACTGCGAACACTGCGCCGCAACAACATTGATACGATCGCCCTGCGCACGGGCGAAGATTATCTACCCGCCTTGCGCAATTTCTTCAAGCAGCGGGAGCTCCGTCTGGCCATCCGGTAAGATCATGTGCGGCGTGAGCATGTCTCAATTTCTGGCGGAAGAGCTGCACGATATCGCGCCTCCGGTGGATTATTCTCTGATCCCGACGTGGGCCGTGTTCGTGGCGTCGTTTATCGGTTTGTCTCTGCTCGGTGGAATTGCCTGGTGGTTGATCGCCCGGAGTCGTCAAGGCGGCGTGCCTCCGCAATTGCCGCGCGATGGCGCCCTGGCCGCCTTGCACGCAGCAGGCGCGGAAATCGACGGCATTAATCCCTACGACTTCAGCATCCGGGTATCGGATATCCTGCGGCGCTATGTGACCGACCAATACGGTCTGCCCGTCACGCGTCAGACGTCGGTCGAGTTTCTGGAGCGTCTCCAGAGTGGTCCCCGTTTTTCGGAGGACGAGAAGCAGCTTCTGGAGGATTTTCTGAACCGCTGCGACTTGATCAAATTCGCGCGTTACGCGGCGACACCGGCGGACAGTCAATTGCTCCTCGAGGAAGCAATGCGCTTTGTGGAAGGAGGGCAACTGATTCATGCATCTGCTTGATTGGTGGTGGCCCGCTCAGACCGCGTTGACCTTCGCCCGTCCGTGGCTGCTACTTCTGCTTTTGGCTGTTCCGTTGCTGGCTTACCTCCGCGGTAAACGAGGGGCGGCCGCTGCTCTCACCTTCTCGTCCACCGCCACCCTGGCCGCGTTAGGCAAGCGGAGCGCGTCGCGGGCTGGCCAAATTCTGCGCAGCCTGCTGCTGCTGAGTCTCGCTCTTCTGATTGTGGCCCTGGCTCGACCGCGACTGGGCAAGACTCTCAATCAGGTCGAGGCGAGCGGCATCGATATCATGCTGGTGCTCGACGTTTCCAATTCGATGCTGACCAAAGACTTCACGATTGGCGGCGAAGAAGCCACGCGCCTGGATGCGGTCCGCGATGTGACACGCAAATTCATTGAAAGCCGGGCCAACGATCGGATCGGCATGATCGCCTTTGGCGCGCAGCCCTACGTAGTCAGCCCCATGACTTTGGATCACGAGTGGTTGCTGCAAAATCTCGATCGCGTCCACATCGGGTTGATCGAAGGCAGCACGGCCATCGGCTCCGCCATGGCAGCGGCGGGAAGCCGGCTTGATGATAAGCACTCGAAGAGTCGCGCCATCGTTCTCCTGACAGACGGCGACAACAACGCCGGCAAAATTCCCCCCAACACGGCGGCCGAGGCGCTCAAGGCGCTGCACATTAACCTGTACGCCATCGGGATCGGGACTAACGGGATGGCACCTTATCCCGTGATGGATCCCCGGACCGGGCAGGTGGTGACGGACGCTCGTGGACAAGTTTATTACCAGAGAGCCCAGGTTTCCTTCAACGAAGCGGGACTGAAGGAAGTGGCTCGTCTGGCGGGCGGTCAATTCTTCCGCGCCACCGACACGCAGTCCCTCGAGTCGATCTATCGCGATATCGACAAGATGGAAAAGACGACGATCAATGTGCAGAAATATCAGGAGTATCGCGAATTGTTTCCCATCTGCATCATGGGCGGTTGCGGGATCTTGATTGCGCAGCTGCTCCTCGCGCAAACCATCTGGAAGAAGCTGCCCTGATGGAAGTGTTCAAAGAAATGAGCTTCGGGGCGCTCCACTGGTTTTGGGTCCTGCTGGGTCTGCCCGTGCTGCTGTTTTTATTTGCCGGAGCTGAGCGAAAGAGCACGAAACGCCTCCGCGCCTTTATCTCGGAGCGCCTTATCGCCGAACTGACCGGCAA
>JBBRQE010000156.1:0-6587 GCA_038226905.1 Chthoniobacterales bacterium
GGCGGCGCCTTCTCCAGATGATAGAGAAAAGCCGGGGCCACGAAGACGCGCGCCAAAGCAAGCCGGATTGCTTCTTCATGCGGCAGTTCCTGCTCGCGCAGCCGGCGATAGAGCGCGCGCAATTCGTCCTTTTCCCCGTCGCTGAGCGGACGCCGATAAGCGCGCTCGGCAAATTCCAGGAGCGCCTCGACGTGCTTTGGCTGAGTTTCAATCAACCGTTTACGGAAGGCGGCAGCACGATCATTAATCGGCTTGCGAAGCGGCTCGAATACTTTGGGGTCGGCGTCCTGTGTGGCGAATTGCCAGATTTGGTCAAAGGCATCCACGAGCGTCAATGCGTCCTGGCTGATGTAATGCAGTTCGTCCCAAAGCCGGTTGAGTTTCGCCTTTTGCGAATCGTCCAGCATCAAACGCGCAAGGTGATGGTCCTCGCGATAGAACAGCGTGAGCGTCACCACTTCATCGACGGGCACAATTTTCGTGTAGCAGAGGGCGGCGGGAAAAGTGCCGCGGAATTCGTCCAAAGCGGATTCGATTCGCTTGCGGGCGGCGCTGCCCTCATTCACCAGGATGGGGGTGGCGTGGGAAAGTTTGTGGTTATCGGAAGTCCATGGCCCGCTGGCATCTGTCACTGTTACGGTGCTCGGAAGCAGTTTGGATTGGCTTGCCGGTTTGGTGGCGAGCACCTGAAGTTGCACGCTCCCTTCCTGGCCTGCTTGTTGGTCGAGCATGCCGGTGGCGACGAATTCACAACCCGCCACAAGATCAGCCGGCAGACGAATCTCCATCACGGAGGGCGCGCGCACGAATAGACTGGTGGCGTCCAATGGGGCGGAGCTTTGGCTCGCCGCAGTTTGGCCCTTCAAGGGTCGCCCAAACATTGCCGGATCCAATCCAACATCCGTAGCAGCCGATATCCCACCGCGATCCTTTGCAGGAGTTTCGTGACCTTCCTCACGAAGCCCGCTACTCGCCGTGGTTCGCGCAAAGAGAGGCCCGCCCAGAGAAGCGAGTTGCCGGTACAACGCCGCATCTGGACTGTTCGTCGCAGCGGGCGGTCCGGAGATGAGCAGCGTCTGCAACTTCTCCGCCAACTGGCGCTTTTCCTCCGCCCGTTCTGCAGACTGCCAGCGCGCCAGCAGCGAACCGGATGGAATCACCGGCGCGGTGTCGCTCTGAGTTTTCTCCGGCTCCGTGTAGAAATGCCAGACGCCTTCGTTGCCAAAAAGATCGGCGTGGGGATTGCCAGCGAGGACATCACTTGAGACGTCCTGGCTCAAATTCCACTGGCGTCCGCCCTCCCCAGCGCTGGTGAGCACAAGCTCGAGGTCCGTTAGATCGCACGAATGGTCTCCGCGGGGGCCGATGAGCAGCGAGACGAGATCGCCGACATGGACCGATAGCTTTTCGACAGGCCCAACCTTCACCGGTTTGCCGCCCTGCGCGGTGCCTGTGGCCAGGCGCTGGCGGGTCACGCCCCGGCGTAATTCAAGGGACCATGTCACGCCGTTGCCGCACTCCGGGTGCGCATGGGTCACCGTCGCTTCCACACGCAGGATGGTGGCGATGGGGCTTTTCCAACCCACCGCCGCCTGCAATTTTGGCGAAGGATGGACCACCAGGCCATGCGGTTTCATATTGCCCGGAATGCGCACATGCTGGCCGGAGGAGTTGGCGAGGAGATTTGGCGTCTCGGAGCTGCCCCACCCTCTGATAAAATCGTAACCGGAGGCGCTCTTTATCATGTTAGTAAAATAACCCTGAATCTTCAGCGCGCCCCTGTTTCCGATGCCGAGATAATCCAGCCACGCACCCAAGGCCCCGGGCTCCACCTCGTGCTGGCGCGCGAGTTCGGCAACGTCGCTGCTTTCTCCGGTGCTGGCCTCAGCCGCCGCCTGCAAACATCGGGCCGTGGTCGCGAACATCCGCTCTCGCCGCGAGGTCAATTCATGGAAAACCTCGCGCACGTCGCGGAGCAGCAAATTCGGCCGGCCGGGCGCGACCAGCCTCGGTTGTTCCCAGACGGCGTAATCGTTCTCGTTGCCATCTCCAGCGTCGCTGGCCACAAGATAGAGTGTCACTTCTTTGTTAGTCGGCGAAACGGGAATCTTAAAACGCACTTCCTGCTTCGTCATGAGTGGGCTGACCGGTTCCATCCAGGCCTTGGGGCCGCCAGCCTTGCCGATGTGCCCGACGCTGCTGAATTTCCAGAGCGCCTTTTGCCATTGCTCCACCTCAGCCGCAAGGGCGCCGGCCTGAGCCGGGCTGGCGCTCCGCCAGCGAGCGCGGAGACCGTCCAGGGCCAGAGATGGTTCGGTGGTGTTGAGGGTTGTCCAGAGCGCGCGCAGATACTTGGCATTGAGACCGCGTTTGATAGCAAGGGCCTCGAGCTCGTTGAAAGTGGCGGCGCTTGCCTTCCCCGGTCCAGTCTCGAGTGTCGCGGCCAAATACTTTTCCAATGGCAATCGGCCGCCTTCATTAGTCTCAAAGACAATTCCTTGAAGATTTACCTTGTCGCCGCCGCGGGGGTCGGTGAACTCACGATAAAAGCTGCGAATTTGCGCCAGGAGTTCCTCGGTGCGATCGCGCCGCGTCGTCTTGGGAGAAAAACGAATGCCGTCGGGCAAGAGCACCGCGTGGCTGGCGATGTCCTTCCCCGCATCCAGAAATTTTGTGAGGAGCGAGGGGGACATGACAAGCGCGTTCCCTGTGTTCATGAAACCCTCGCCTGCCGCGCCATCGACGGGAAATTCGCGCGCCGGATCGAGGGAATCAACCCCCGTCAAATCCCTGATGGTATAAGTAAATTCGGCATTGCTGAGGCGCCGGAGGACCACCGGACCCGGATCGCCCGCGTGGACCTTGGCCAGTTCTTCGAGCACGGAATTGACCCAGCTTGCAAGCCTCTCGCGTTGGACGGGCGCCGGCTGCGGCTTGTCCTTGGGCGGCATCTCATTATTGGCGAGTTGTTCAGCCACCGCTTGCCAAACCTTTGGATGCCGCAACACCTCGTTCAATGACGAGAAGCGTTCCAAATCCATATCGCCCTTCTTCTTCTCCGTGGAGTGGCACCTGAGACAGTATTCTTTGAAAACAGGGCGAATATTGTTTTCAAAGTAAAGCGGGCTGCTGGCGTCCGACTCCGCCGCGACCGCGCGGGTCCAAAACGCAACCAGCGCGATAATAGCAAGGATGAACCGCTGGATGCAGATTTTCATCAGAGGCGACGAGGACGGACGATCCCCTCGATATCCGAAATCAGTCGATTAATCATAGGGTTCGGCGCAACATCATAATCATGAGCATAGAGACGATCACGCTCGCGGCAAGAGATTTTTCGGCCAAACAAGGCCCTTGCGACGCGCGTATCCATAAACGGAATTCTGGCCACGGGGTTGCGCCGAACTTAGGGGCGACGAACGTCTTCGCCTTTATAGTCATGACCACTTGCTTTGACGGAGGAGCATCAATCAAGATTCAGGGGAACGCCGCATGAGCCCTGTGACACATTTTCCGGGAGCCTGGTTTCTCACCCCTGCAATTTTTTCGACGCCCTGGAACACCCTCTTCGTGGAGGCACTTCGGAGGAGATTTCCGCTTTCCGGAGGGAATGTCGCTTGAATAAAAACGCGCGGGGCCGCATCTAATATACCTGCATGAAGTGGTTCGCTGGGATACTCCTGTGCTTTGGTTTGTGCGAGCAGGGGTTGCTCGGCGCACAACAGCCCCTGCCCGGACGTCAGACCTACCGCCAGCAATGCGCCAAATGCCATGGGCGTAACGGCGAAGGGGTCAAAGGCAAATATGACGATGCCCTGCAGGGGGATTGGTCAATCGAAAAGCTCACGCGCTATATCGGGAAATCGATGCCCGATGATGACCCCGGAACTTGCGCCGGCCCGGAAACGGTCGCCCGCTTTATCTACGACGAGTTCTATTCGCGCGAGGCGCGCGCGCGGAACCATCCTCCACGCGTCGAGTTGGTGCGCCTGACCAATCGTCAGTATGTCAACACCGTCGCCGACTTGCTCAAACATTTCACCGGCCGCGATGATCCCGCCAGAGGCGAGAAGGGATTACAAGCCACTTACTACAAATCACGGGATTTCAGCCGTGAAAAGAAGATGTTCGATCGGGTGGATGGCCGCGTCGATTTTGATTTCGTTCAGGCGGGCCCTGAGAAGGATCCGATTGGCACCAACGAACTCTCCGTCCAGTGGCGGGGATCGCTGCTGGCAGAGGAAACGGGCGATTACGAATTCATTCTTAAAACGGCCAATGGCGCGCGTTTGTGGGTGAACGACGAGGACGAAACCCTCATCGACGCCTGGGTCGCCTCCGGGCAACTTACCGAGCACAAAGCTACCGTTCGTCTTCTGGGAGGAATGGCGTATCCGCTCCGGTTGGATTATTTCAGGTTCAAGGACAAAACGATCTCCGTCTCTTTGCAGTGGAAGCCGCCGCACGGCACGCGGGAGGCCATTCCGGCTCGCGCTCTCTCGACCACCCGGGCAAACCCGACGGTAGCCATCAGCACCCGGTTCCCTCCCGATGACAGCAGTGTAGGATACGAACGGGGAGTGGCCGTTTCCAAAGCCTGGGATGAAGCGGCCACGCAAGCGGCGATTGAAGTCGCCAACCACGTCGTCAAACACCTGGATCGATTGTCCCACAGCAAGCCCGCTGACACCAATCGCATCGCGAAAGTCCAGGACTTTTGCAGCGAATTTGTTGCCACTGCTTTTCGTCGGCCGTTGACACCCGAGCAAAAGCGGATTTTCATCCTGGCGCGCTTCAAAAATGCGCCCAAGGTCGATGATGCTGTCAAACGTGTCGTGCTGCTCGCCTTGAAGTCACCGCGATTTCTCTATCTGGGCCTGGACCAGGGCATACCTGACGACTTCGAAGTCGCGGCCCGGCTCTCATTTGATCTATGGGATTCCCTGCCCGACCAGCCACTGTGGAAGCTGGCGGAGCAAGGCGCGCTTCATAATCGCGAGCAGATTGCCGAACAAGCGCGCCGCATGTTAGCCGACCCGCGCACCCGGGCGAAAATCCAGTATTTCCTTCATCAATGGCTGCAGATGAACCGGGTGGAAGATCTTTCCAAGGACTCGACGCTGTATCCCGGATTTACGCCCGAGATCATCGCGGACCTCCGGACTTCGCTGGATCTTTTTCTGGAGGACACGGTGTGGAACGGGGCTTCGGATTATCGCAAGCTGCTCCTGGCCGATTACCTCTTCCTGAACAATCGGCTGGCGGCGTTCTACGGTTTAAGCACCAATGCCACGGACGAGTTTGTCCGAGTGACTATGGACGCCAAAGAACGCTCGGGCGTCATCACCCATCCCTATTTGCTTTCTGCGTTCTCCTACCAGAAGTCCTCCTCCCCCATCCATCGGGGCGTGTTTCTGACCCGCAACATCGTGGGGCGCGCCCTGAGACCGCCACCGATGGCGCAGGTGTTCAAGGACGCCGATTTCGCGCCTAATTTGACCATGCGCGAAAAGGTGGCGGAACTGACCCGCCCCCAGGCTTGCCAAACCTGCCACTCAGTGATCAATCCACTAGGCTTCAGCCTCGAACATTATGATGCGGTGGGCCGCTTCCGCGCTCGCGAGAGTGACCAGCCTATCAATTCCAGCAGCGAATACACGACCGACGAGGGCCGGACAGTTCATCTTGCGGGCGCGCGCGACGTGGCCGAGTTCGCGGCCAGCAGCGAGCACGCCCAAAACGGGTTCATTGAGCAACTCTTCCACCAGGTTGTTAAACAGCCTGTGCTGGCGTATGGTCCAGAGGTTATGCCGCGCTTGCGGCAGTCATTCGTCGGCTCGGAATTCAACATCAAGCAATTACTGGTCGAAATCGCAACGGTGTCTGCGCTGCACGGAAGCGGCAGCGAAGACCCAACTCCTAAGAAAAAGACATGAACGCAATTCATCGCCGGCAATTTATCAAATCTCTGGGACTGTCCGCGGCCTCCCTCCCTTTCCTGATGGGCCTGCCGAGCCTCGGGCTGGCCAGTCCGGCGCGCCCGCGCCAACGCCTGGTAGTAATGTTCAGCCCGAATGGCACCGTCCCGACAGCCTTCTGGCCCGAGGAGACGGGCAAGGATTTCAAGCTCAAGGAGATTATGGAGCCGCTCGAGGCATTCAAAGACCGTTTGTTAGTCCTCAAGGGATTGTGCAACAAAGTGCGGGGCGACGGCGACAACCACATGCGTGGCATGAGCTGCCTCCTGACCGGAATCGAACTTTTCCCCGGCAATATCCAGGGCGGGTCGGACACTCCGGCGGGATGGGCGAGCGGCATCTCCATCGATCAGGAGTTGAAGAATTATTTCCAGAGCAAAGAAGACACGCGCACCCGATTCGGCTCGCTCGAGTTTGGCGTGGGCGTCACTGACCGCGCTGATCCTTGGACGCGGATGTCCTATGCCGGCCCCAATAACCCAATCGCGCCCATTTCCGATCCGTATCAAATGTACGGGAAACTCTACGGCCAATTGAAGGACAAGGAGAATCTCGAAAGCGTGCTCGACGGCGTGAAGGACGATCTGAACAAGGTGCGGAAATTAATCA
>JBBRQE010000157.1:0-6354 GCA_038226905.1 Chthoniobacterales bacterium
CCAGTCGGGCGGGAACGGGATCTCCCTGAGTTCGGTCCCGTCGGGGCGCATACGCCCGATGAAGGTCGGCCCTTTGTTGGCGTAGCCGCCGTGATAAATAATAAACTCGCCCTCCCGTTCCCCCATTTCGTGGCAGGCCCAGTCGGCACGGCTGCGCCCATCGTTTTCATTGCGCAGGCGCCGGTGCTTGTGGCCATCCCATAGCCACATGCGCCGGATGCCCTTGTCCGCCGACCATTCGTGATTGTAGAGCAACAGACTCGGATCGATCGGGCTGAACTGAACATGCGTGACCCAACCGCGGCGCACCGGTTCGGCGCATAACTCTTTGCCGGTACCGGTGTCGTAGATGCGCAGGTACGACGAAAGATTTTCGCGCTGCACCCGTTCGTCGATTTCGTAATCCGGCCGGATAGCCAGCGGTTCTTCATCGTTTAAGGCGCGCGCGTCCACCGTCGGAACACAGAGACGGGTGCCGTCGGCCGAGACATGGGTGAAGGCCGTCATTTGTCCATGGGGATACTCGGCCAGGACGCGCTGGTTCCCCCCGGCATCGACCACACAAATCTGCCGGCCTTGTACATAATAAGTGCGACCGCTCGCCGGGTGCAGGCTGACGCTCGCCTTGCCGAAGCCGCGATAAGGCTGCCCATCGTGATAAACATACGACTTGAGGTAGCCCTCGGCGTTGCCGGTGAGCTGACGTTCCCGGCCCGTTTCCAAGTCGCGCAGGAAGAGGTTGGGATCACCGGTCCGATCACTGATAAAAATCAACCGGCGATCGTCCGCCAGCAGGCTGGAAGACGTGAAATAGAGGAGCTGATCGTTCGCTCCGGACTGGCCGGTCACGCAAACGGCCCCGCTGGATTCAAAAGAATCGCCCATGTTTAGACAACGGAACGGTCTAATCTGTCTTCCGTCCGTGTAACCCGTGGTTAATCATTCCCGCGTTTTTTCGCGCATCGCGTCCCATTAGCTTGAACAAGCTATGATACTTCGGTATAGAACGTATATTACACGCGTAATCGAGACACATTCTAAATTTTGCGCGCGACAGGCCACCCGGCCGACGCCGGCTCCTACTTTGACCAGCGCGGCCTTCTCTTTGATCGAGGTGGTCCTCGCGATCGGCGTGGCCGGTGCGGCGTTGCTCGTGATATTCTCCCTCCTGCCCGTCGGATTGGGAGTGCTGCACGACGCCGACCGGCAAATCGTCGAGAATGAGATATTCAACACCATCAGTTCGGAATTAAGTTCCACGCCTTTCACCCAGCTCGATGCCTATAAAGCGAGCGCCAGGTTCCCGGCCTACTACGATGTCGAAGGATTGCAGGTCAAAACTGCTGCTGCTGCCGTCTACACAGTTCGCTGCACGATCGTCGACGATACGGATATTCCGGCCAACGCGGGCCAGCCTGCCGAATTGCGCCGCGCCACCATCTCCATCGGCTTTCATAAGGATCCTCTCGCAGTGCCGACGGACCCCACTCTTTCGAAGAGGGGTGTTTTGCTCGTTAATCGGGGGACTTAAAACATAAAATGCGTCGACCTCCTCGAGTTATATTGAATCGGTCGAGTCGACCGCGACCTTCGGCCTTTACGCTCATCGAGCTTCTCGTCTCGATGTCAATTCTTCTGCTCGTCCTGGTGGTGTTGCTCCAGGTAACAGGAAAGATTGGGGAGATCTGGAAGTCGAGCGTCGGCAAGATTTCCGCCTATCAAAGCGCGCGGAGCGGCTTCGCCACAATCACCCGAACCCTGGCTCGAGCTACGCTCAATACTTACAACGATTACGTGGATGCCGCGGGAACCTTTCGCGATCCAAACAATCCCAACGCCTTTGTCCCGGTCAAATTCCTACGACAATCCGAGCTGCATTTCATCTCTGGCCCCACATCACAAATCCTCACGAATGCGACTACGGTTTTGAATCCCGGGCACGCCGTTTTTTTCCAGGCGCCCCTCGGCGAGACGGCGACCCCTGCTTACTCCAGCCTGGAGAGGACGGTAAATTCAGTCGGATTCTATATTGAGTATGGCTCGGCGGACGACGCGAGTGTGCTGCCCGCCTGGCTCACACCTTTCTTCACCAAGCCGAAGCGTTTCCGCTTGATGGAGGCGGTCCAGCCTACCGAGAAACTGGGTATCTACAAAACAACCTCAAACGCCAGTTACACGGCCATGATTCCCTGGCTGGATGACTTCAAAATTGCCAAGAGCACGCCTGTCCGAACTCGGATTATCGCCGAGGATGTCTTTCTTCTCGTCCTGCGGCCTCGTTTGGCGCCCAAGGATGAGGAGACACTGGCAGGCAGCGTGGTCCCGAAAATTCAGTACAACACAGACCCCAGCCAGAGCAATTACAACGTCGGATCGATTTTGTCCCCTAACTACAACTACGATTCACGCGCCTGGCAAACCGGTTACCCCCCAGGCACCCGGGCCGCCAGTGGAAAGGTAACCGACGTGCGATTGATCCCCGTCATGCGCAATCAGGCGCCGCCAATTATTGATGTCATCATGGTCTGCGTTGATCGTCGGTCGCTCGCCCGATTCGATTTTTCGGGGGCGACTCCTCCGGCCCCGCTGCAGCTTCCCGCTGCGAGTTTCACGGACAGCGCTCGCATTGACACTGACCTGACGGCCTATGCCAAACAACTTTCCGATTTACACGTCCGCTTCCGGACCTTTCGCACATCGATAGATGTGCAAAGCGCCAAATGGTCGGCCTTGCAATAAAAGGAACTCCCATGAAATATCGCCTAACAAATCGATCATTCGCCCTCCTCCTCGTCCTCATCATGGTCGTCCTCGCGGCCACCATCGCGACGCTATTCCTGGCCAGCACCGGCCGCGAACGCCAGGGCACGGATTCCTACGCTCGGAGCGGCCAGGTGCGGGACATCGCCAAGATGGCTGTCAGCCGGGTCATCGGCGAGATTAACGCCGCCACCAAAGAGGGAACAGCAGCCGTCCCGGTCTCGTGGTCGTCACAGCCCGGCATGGTTCGCACTTATGCCGCCAACGGCGATCCGAGCAAGGTCTACAAGCTGTATTCCTGGGACAATCCCGTCGAGACAATTCCGGCAGGCGGAAAGTTTGATCCATCCGCGGCGAACCAACTTCCTCCTTCGGGCTGGAGCACAACTACCGCGCTTTTCACCGACCTGAATCAGTCAGTCAACGACATTTATCCAATCGTCGATCCGCGGGCCGAGGCCAATCCTGGTCTGGGACGTCTCGGCGTAGAGGGATTTTCAGTGGATGAGACAAATCCTGTCGTGGGCGCGATCGATAAGGCGCCGATGCCAGTAAAATGGCTCTACGTCCTGGAGAACGGCAACATGGTCGCGCCCTCCAACGCAACGGGAACGACGGCAACCGTCCCCGGCGAGAGCGCCACCAATCGAATCGTGGGACGAGTCGCCTTCTGGACGGATGATGAGACGTCGAAAGTAAATATCAACACGGCCAGCGAAGGTGCCTTCTGGGATTGGCCCAAGGCCGGCACCTATAACGAGATGCAATTTTCCGGAAATCCACCCGTCGACGGGGAGTTCAACCGTATCCCTGGGCATCCCGCCATGACCAGTCTCTCCGCCGTTTTCCCCGAGCTGGATCCGGGAGACAGGTGGTCCACCACGCCGCCTTACAGCTACGTTCCTACCTATCGAACGAAGCTCGCGGCCTTACTCGATTTCACGCCGAGAGTTCCCTACAAGAACATCACTAACACCGACGGCAGCTCGCGCGGAGGAACCTACCCGATGGAGTCGGCCCAATTCGATTACGGCCCGGACGCGAGCAGTCCCGCCATTCCCGCTATTCCTAGCACGGTGTTAACCCTGAAGACCGACCGACTCTTCGTCTCTCCCGATGAGTTCGACTTCACTTACCCAAATCACGCGTTGGCGCCTACCGTAACGCCTCTGATGCTGAGCCAGCGGGGCTTCTTCCTGACTTCGCAAAGCCGCGCGCCCGAGACGACCCTCTTTGAAACACCGAGAGTGAGCCTCTGGCCGGTGACCTGGCCTTATCCCTCGGCTCACGCTTCGTTGCTCAATCGTCAAACGGCGGCTGTGAGCAATCCCAATCCCGATTCGGCTGCCCTGAAAAATGATCCTTGGATGCGGGCTGAAGAGCGGCTCCTTGCCTTTACCTCGACCCTCGATGCACAGGATGCCACGCGCACGGACGGCCTTAAATATTACTTCCAGCGGCAAAATCCTGAAAGCCCGACGGCCGATTACACTAACATCAAACGGAACCGCGAATTGTTGGCCTACCTGCAGAGATTGACCGGACAAAACGTCCCGGGCTTCGGTGGAAGCTTTGTCAATCAGGTGACCGCCCCGACCCGCGATTTCATTCTGGCTAACACATTTAATTCAGTGAGATCGCTCGTTAACCAATACACCCTCGATGCGGCCGGCACCGGCAGTTTGCTGTATGCCTACACCGGCGTTTCGTTCGCGAGATTTAAAAATAAACTCAACGCCTCCGTGAAGCCGTATAACGAATCCGGGGCTTTCTCTCCCATCCCGCTCAAATTGGATCTCGGCTCGGGTCCAACCACGACGCTGAGCGAGTTTCCTTTGTTGCACGAGGCAGCCGTGGTCTTTTACGCCACCAGCCGACTGACCCCCGGAGCACCCAACCTTGCCGCCGTTCCCGCTGCTCAAAAGAACCAGGTTCAAGCTAATCCCTGGAACTGGACAAATCTCATCAATCTGGATCCGACTAACGGATACCCCTTGGGTGCGCGAACCAATCAGATGCGGGCGTTCCTGGCGCTTGATTTTTCACCTGTCCGAGGCAGCACGCGCAATAATCAGCCTGTCTTTTGGGTAAAAATCACCGGGCCTTCCTTTAGCGCCAACGGCACTTCCATAAATTTTGGAAATGCGACATGCAAGATGGACTTCCGGCAGGGAGGTTACCCCTCCTTCATGTTGTCGATGTATAAGCGGGATGCCGCTGGCAATATCACCGGCGTAAAAGACTTCAACAATGGCGCCGTCAGCGACACAAATTACGGCCTTATTAGTTCTGCCATCGGCGTATCCCCTAACGCAACCACATTTCAATTCACGGGCACGGAACTCGTCGTTGATATATATGGAATTAAGAACGGAAACCCCGCCACGGATCCAACCACGGATTCCAGCCTGCTCATAACATCTTATAAGGTGGATTTTTCCTCTTGGAGCGCGCCATCATATCCAATTCCCTTGGCACCCTACTGGACTTTCATAGAACTTGACAAAACCCACTTGGCTCTGCCCAATCCTCTGCCTTTCTTTCCTAATCCGAATTTTAAGGGTGGCTACCAGCCTACCGCTGCCGCTATCGCCGCGGGAGCCAAGCCCGCGGAACTAAGGGAAACTAAATGGGCGGATCTTGAAATCACCACCAATTGGACCTCAGCCACAAGCGCATCTGATCCCAACGGCGTCTGGCTCTATAAAAACTTGTATATAGGCTCGGCGGCCAAGCCACTCACGGAGCCAACCGATGGGTCGATCAATACATTTAACTTTAGCTTGGCCGGTAGCAATCCGTGGGGGTATCCCCCGATCTATGTCTACGCCGATAATTCCGGCCCCCTTATGATAGATCCAGCGAATCCATTAACGGGAAACGGGTTGACTGGACGGCTCAATTTGAAGACCGGAGATCCCAACAAAACTCGAACCTCGGGGAATCCAATAACGGTTTTGCGTGATGATGTTTGGGGAGCGGACTTTCCGCTTATCACGGCCTTTGATACCGTGATGTCGGTCATCGTGGATCCCGGAGCCGCAAATACGGGTGACGGCGATCCTCGTCTGGCCTTAAACGCAAAATTCATAAGCTCTAAAACACTGCTGGGTGGCACTGTCCCCCCAACTCCGTTGCGCCAGATCCTGACCGATGCGGATTACGACGCGGTCGCACCGGTGGGCACTAGGAGACCAAGACAGTACCATGCCATGGGTGATCGGCGGAATGCCGGCTATATAACCAAGTCGACCTTTGCCATGCTGGCCAGCAATCTGGCCCCAAATGGAATGGCCACACTTGGCGGAGTAAACAAGAATGGTCTGGGTGGTCCCGGCGGCACGGTGGGCGATGGAGACGCTATCGGCGTCGTTTCTTCCCGACTTCAGGCGAGCATACCTGCTTCGTTCAGTGTGGGAGATTGGACCTCCTCGCCCGGCGTTGTGCAAGATGGCGGCAGGCTGGTCCGGCCCGACCAGGATTCACAATCGATGCTTCTGGCGGACGCTGCCGCAGGGAAGATTACCGGATTTACCTATCAAACCCCCTATTTCAGGTTAACCGATCAGCAGGGAAATCTCGGATTCGACACCA
>JBBRQE010000158.1:0-6245 GCA_038226905.1 Chthoniobacterales bacterium
GAGGAAGCTCCCGCATTAACCGACGAGCTGATAAAGCCGGGCGGCACACGATATTCTTTGGTCAGCAGATCGGCACTCTGTTCGTTAAGCGGAATGATGGAAACCGCGTAGGGCTCGACCTTGACTTTGAGGCCAGCCTGGCTGGCGATATACCGCAGGGCTTCTCCCAACGGAATCTGATTCAGCGTGATCGTGATGCGAGCGTCAGTTGGAGAAATGGCGGGGGCAGCCACCACGGCGGGAGCGATGATGGCAGGTGCGGCTGCAGGGGCGGCGGGATCAGCACCGGCGGCCGCGGGGGCGGGCGCCGCAGGTTGGACCGGGATAGGCGGCGGCGCCGTCTGTCCCGACGGAACCAAACGAAGCACGATATCGACGCCTTTACGCCCCTCGGTAGAGGGATCGTTGGCGGCTGCCTGTTGCCGGAGGAAATCAATCGCTTCCCGAATGCTGGCATCTCTGAATTCAATCCGGGGGATGACGATCGTGTTCAACTTGGTCGTAATCCGCGCTGTCCCGGAGGCGTCCTTCTGAAAAGCATCGGCCAGGGGTCCGACCGACTGGCCATATTGCCGCACCGGGTTCTCCCAGCCTTTTTCCACCTGCCAGAGACTGCGGGAACGCGTCTCGTTATAGGCGCTTTCGCCGTATTGAGCTTTAGTGTGATCGATCTTCTCCTCACCGCGCCGGGCCGCCACGTTGTAGGGATCGAGACCGAGAACCTGCTCGTATTTCTTGAAAGCCAGATCATAACGGCCGGCCGCGTAGTATCCATCTGCATCGACCATTAACTGGCGGACGTCCTGGACCTTGGCGATGAACTTCGGCCCCATCGTTTTGTTAAAATAACCGGGCGTGCGCAGATGTTTGAGCAGATCGCTCGCCTCGTCGCAGTTTGGATTGTAGCGATCAGTCAGAATCTCACTGCAGAGAGCTTCCGCTTCGCCATACTTACCTTCCGCGATTCTCTGTTCCGCCAGGCGCATTCCGCTCTCACAAAAGCCCTCGATGGCTTCATCGTGCGCCTTACCCGAGACGACCGCGTCCGGCAGAAAAGTGACAGCCACCCGAAATTCATCGTGGGCCAGGGTGTAATTCTTATCCTTCAGAGCGATCTGACCGCGGGCCAGGGCGTCGGCTCCCTGGGGCATGGCCGACTGACGGCGCGCGATCTCGCGCTGGGAAATTCTTTCCACACCCTGGGCCTGACTGTGTCCAGCCCACAGGCTGCAGGCGGCACAAATAAGGACAGAAAAGGAGCAAACGCGCACGGCGAAGAGTTTTATCATTTGGATTTAGGGGCTGACGAGGCCGATTTCAATCGGGGCATTCGGCTTTTGAGTGTTCACTATGACGGCCTTGGTTGGCTGCACGTCTATTAGCTTATATTTGATTTCCTCCTGTGGTTTCAATGAAAATTCCTGATCTTTTCGAACTTCGAACTCGTGGGCCTCCCCCCAGGTGTAGATGAAGGTCGCGACCGACTCCGGCGAGATGGCCACTTTCTCCTTGATCAGGGTCAGCTGATCCTTCGTCGTGTCCTGCTCGAGCAGAAGCTCGGATATGTCGACATTTGTGCCGTATTTATCAGGCGCGTATTTTTCCGAGAACTTCACAATCTTAAAACGCGTTCCCGTGATGATGTCCCCTACCTTTAAGAAAAGAGTCGGTTGCTTCAGGTCGATTGTGTTGATGGCGAAGGTGTCTCCTACCCATGAGGAAAACTTGAGCCGAAACGGTTCTTCCGTGAAAGCCTTCAGTTTTAGCTTGGCCAGGAAATCGGGATGCGAGTTCTTGTCCATCGGGTTGGTCTTGTTCTGCCATTCCTCCAGGTTGGTGAAGCCGTCGCTATCCGGATCCTGCGAGAGCACATCGGCGTCGGCGATGGGGAGATTGTATTGCTCCAGCCATTCGTTAGGAACAGGCGGATGCACCAGGGTGGTGTGGAGGGTGGCGGGCAATCCATTTGCGCCAATGAAGTGTTTTTCCGGCACAAATAACCCGGAACGCTCGCCAAACGGCCATTGCGACGGCTGCACGAGTTTCTTGGCGGCCGCCTCCAGATCACCGGCCTTGCCCGGCGGTGCGGGTTTTTTCGGAGATGAGGAGGCCTGGGCCGTCAGGAGGTTGTCTCCGAACGAAACAGAATTGCGCCAGATCATGGCCGAACACAGGAGGAGGAAGAGAGCCGCCGTAATGACGGCGACGCGATCGTAATGGGATTTGATCCAGTCCATTGCTTAAAACTGGCCACCTTTCAGGGTAGTTCCCGCCAAAGGAAAACGAGCGGAAAGGCGGGGAGAGCGCGGTGTAGGCGAAGAAATCATCTCAGTTAAACGTGAATCTTACGGCCTCGATCCGGGCGGAGATCTCGATGTGCTCGTTGCCCACAATGAAACTGAGTGCCGGGCCCGCCTTGCCTGACGCCGGTGTGGCCGCCGCCGCCGGCATACCCGGGGCAGCCGCTTGTTCGCGGACCGGCCCTTTGTCTTTTTCATTCTGCACATGCAGCGTTCGCATAACGTAAAATTGCTGCGACGAACTACCGAGCTGGTTTAGAAACTTGCGCGCCGCGCTGGCCGAGGCGGTGAAAGTGACGTCGACCACTCCGCGTTCGAGCATGGTGGGACCGGTGGCACCGGGCCCGACAGGTTTGCGAGCACCGGGCCCGCCGGCACTGGAAGCAGATGCGGCCGTCCGCTCCTGGGCCAGGGGAGCGCGCGTCAGAACCGTCACGCTATCCACGCGGGCGTCGATCATCATATTCAATAACATTTCAATTTGAGCCAGTTCCTGTCCGAGCAGGGGCGCCACTGCCGTATTGGGCAGAGCGGAGGTAAACTCGCCAAATCCGAGCGCGAAATTGTCCGGAATTTTGACCCGATTAGCACGCGCCTTGTCCGCCACGGCCACCATGGCCTGGCGCAAACGCGATTGGAATTCGTTAGGCGCCATGGGCGGTGATGGCAGCATGCGCGTTTTAAGGTCCTCTTTTAACTTATCCAGAGAGGCGGTGTAGTTATCCAGGTGGACTTTCATCTTCTGGTAATTTGCCTCCGTCGGGTAAGGGTTGAGACCCTCCAGACGGGCGCGCTCCCCGGCGGCTTTGTTGAATTCCGCCAAGGCGTCCTCCGCGCTCCCTTTGGCCTGCCACAGGAAATATCCACCGCCCAGCGTGGAAATTACGAGCACGATAAGAAATGTGCCGAGCCAGCGGTTTTGTCGGAACCAGTTCATTGCAGTTTTATCGGCTTCTTCAAATCCAGATGCAGCTCGTAGGGGAACGCCCAGTCGGTACTATTTGGCGTGGTCGGCTTGATCACCCGGGCCTGATTGTTTGGATCGATCACGAAAAAGGGCGATTTAATCAGATTCCTGAAGTAGTCGACCACCACTTCCTGCTGTCGCGGGTTGAACAGGTAAAGGCCCCGCACAAATATTCCATCAATGACCGGCCCGGCTGGTCGCGCCGCGTTCGATCGCCCCGCCGGCCCGGCGACCGGCGCAGCCTCGGTCACCTGCTTGTCACCGACGCCCACCGGTTTCCCTCCGGAAGTCGGCGTCAATTCGGTGATCCAGATGTCTTCCTTGGGCAGGCGCGTATTCATGTCGTTCAGCAATTCCAGCCAAAAACTGCGATCGTTCACCGCGTCAATTAAAGGACTGGCCAAACTGTCAACCGAGGTCACGTCCTTCTTCAATTTATCCAGGCGCGATTCGGCCGCGCGCATGACATCGATTTTCTCCTGAAGCCGGGCCGTAGCCCGTTCGGTCACGTGAGCCGCCCGCGTGTAATAGAAACCCCAGCCGAGTAAGCCCAGAACAAAGCAGGCGGCCGCCACCATAAAATAAGGACGCCGTTTCTCCAGTTGATGCCGCCGCACCACCGCGGCCGGGCGCAGGTTCAACTCCATCGGACAGGTCGTGGCCGTGCGCAGGGCCAGCCCGACCAGCTCGCCTAACAAGTGAGCGGACTTTGAGATTTCACCCACCCGGTCGGATGTCGCTACCGTCACATTGCGCAATGGATTAAAGAATTCGATCGGGACCTGCAGTTTCTCCTGGAAAAATTCGCGCATGTAGGGCGTGCTCGAACTGGCCCCGCACAGATAAACGCGCTGGGGCGCCGTCCCCTGCTGCTGCGCACGGTAATGGCTGATCGAGCGCATGAGTTCGGCGTGCAGCCGGGTCATAGTGCTGCGCACGATTTTCGAGACGCGCGCCACATCCGGGTCGGAGGCCTCCGCGTAGGCGCCTCCCAGGCTGACAAAACCGTCGCGCTTCTTGCGCTGCTCGGCGGCGGCCAGCGGTTCCTCGAATTCGCGCGCGATGGCCGAGGTAATGGAGCTGCCCCCGATGGGGACACTCCTGGAAAACACCTTGTCCGGCTCGACAAAAAGGAGGTTGGTGGTGCGCGCTCCGATATCGACCAGGAGAGAACAGTCGGTCAGATCGCCATAGTTATAGCGAAACGCATTATAGAGAGACATCGGCGCCACGTCGACAATCGAGGTCCGCAACCCCGTGCCCTCGACGGCGTCATTCATTTCGTCGAGCAAATCGGATTTGATGGCCACCAGTACGACCTGGATCTGTTCTTCCGCGCCCCCTCCCACAAGCTGGTAATCCCAGACCACTTCGTTGATGGGGAAAGGGACATTCTGTTGCGCCTCGAACTCGATAATCCGATCGATTTTTTCCTCTTCCACGGCGGGCAATTTGACGAAGCGGGCAAAGACCGACTGACCCGGCACGGCATAATTGACGTTGCCGAACTTGATCTTCAGTTCGTCCAACATTTCCCGGGCGGCCGCCGCCACCTGCGTGTAACGCAGTCCCTCGGAGCCCGCATCGATCAGAACATCGCGCAGGCGATAATCCTGCAGGACGAGACCGCCATGCGGCAGAGTGCGGAACTCGGCCAGGCCGAGGCTCTGCGAGCCGATATTAAGACTTATGATGCGCGTGGCGGAGGCCATTTCGTCTCCAGGATTAGTGGCTGGCGGGCTTGATCATCTCGTAGCGGTCCCAATAAAGAGCGGCAAAGGGGGTCTCGTTCTTATTCAGAAGTAGTCCGGCCGTGCGCGGCAACGCCGCATACCATTGAGCGGGAGCCTTCACCAGACTGGTATCATCCTTGACCGCGCCCTGCTGCACAATCTGCACGGCAATATTTTGAATGGCGGCCGGCTGGATTGGTTGACGATTCCCCATAAATCGGGACAAAGCCTGCGGTGGAACGTACATAACAGAACGATGGCCTTTTCCCGCAGCCACGTTCGTATGCGTTACCTCGCCGGTCAGCACCTTGCCGTTCACCAGCACGTGGTAGCGGAGGGTAAGCTCCTCCACATACTCGGGCGTACTGGAAAACTCGACTTCCACTTCCAGCCACTGGTTAGGCTGATTGGCCTGATACGGTTGGTATCCCTGGGCGCCGGAGTAGGTAAACTGCGGAGAAGTGATCAGGGTCTTGGTGATTTTGGTAATTCCAAAAACGCCGGGCGCGACCTGCCCCTGCAGAGAGCCGGCCAGGCTCAGTCCGCAGACAAGGACGAGCAGAGAGTGTAGTGATTTCATGGGGAAGCTCCTGGCCAGAAGTGCGATCCTACTCCTTTACACGCGCAGACTTCAACGATTCAGAACGGGTTCCTCCAGGCGCCCGCGGAAATAATCGATGGTTTTCACGATTCCTTCCTCAAACTGCACGCGCGGCTCCCAGCCGAGGACATGGCGGGCCCGCGTAATATCGGGCTGACGAACCTTGGGATCATCCTCCGGCAACGCTTTGTACTCCATCTTGGATTTGCTGCCGGTGATCCGGATAATTTCTTCGCCGAACTGCTTGATCGTCATCTCCCGGGGGTTGCCGATGTTGACCGGCTCGTGGAAATCGCTTTGGGCCAGTTTGAAAATTCCATCCACCAGGTCGGAAACGTAACAGAACGAACGAGTCTGCGAGCCGTCGCCAAAAACCGTCAAAGGCGTCCCAGACAACGCCTGACCGATGAAGGCGGGGACGACGCGCCCGTCCCGCAGGCGCATGCGCGGACCGTAAGTATTAAAAATGCGCACGATCTTGGTATCGACCTTGTGATAACGATGATAGGCCATGGTCATGGCTTCGGCGAAGCGTTTTGCCTCATCGTAGACGCCGCGCGGCCCGATCGGATTGACGTTTCCCCAGTAATCTTCTCTCTGCGGATGCACGAGCGGATCCCCATAGCACTCCGAGGTCGAGGCCA
>JBBRQE010000159.1:0-6093 GCA_038226905.1 Chthoniobacterales bacterium
CCTCAGCGATCCCACGATTGAACCGTTGGACGTGGCCACGACCAAAGGGGCGGCGGGCGCCTGGCCGCAGTTTCCCGGCTGATGCGATACATCGAGCCCCATGCCCACATGGTCAGCCGTGTGACTAACGACTATGTGGCGATGGCTATGGCCGGCTGCCGCGCGGTTTGTGAGCCCTCTTTTTGGGCGGGGTTTGATCGAAGTTCGGTGGAGGGATTTCGCGATTACTTTTCGCAACTGACCGATTACGAACCCAAGCGAGCGGCCCGCTTTGGACTGACGCACTTCTCCTGGCTCTGCATTAACTCGAAGGAAGCGGAAGACCTGCAGCTGGCCGACGAAGTGCTCGCCTTGATTCCGGAATTCCTCGACCGGCCGAACGTTCTCGGCATTGGCGAGATCGGGCTGAACAAGAACAGTCGCAACGAAATCACCGTGCTGGAAAAGCAGGTGGATCTGGCGGCCCGGCGGGATCAGTTAATCCTCGTGCACACGCCTCATCTTGAGGACAAGCTCAAAGGGACCCGGCTTATCGTGGATCTCTTGAAAGCAGACAGTCGGATCAACCCGGGCCGTGTACTGATCGATCACGTGGAGGAACACACGGTGAGTCTGGCGCTCGACGCCGGCTTCTGGGCGGGCATTACGCTCTATCCGGAATCCAAATGCACGACGCCACGCGCGATCGACATGGTGGAGGTTTATGGGACGGAACAGCTTTGGCTCAACTGTGCGTGTGACTGGGGCAATAGCGATCCGTTAGCCGTTCCGAAAACCGCCCTCGAGATGCGTCGACGCGGACACAGGGAAGAGGCGATCGATCGCCTGATCTATAAAAATCCGGTGAGATTCCTCAGTCAGAACAGCAACTTTCGAAAAGCGAAAGAGAGCGGCTCGGTGTGAAACTGAACCACGGAATTCATCTCGCTTATTGCACAAACGTTCATCGGGGCGAGACCTGGGCGGAAACTTTTGCCGCCCTGCAGACCCATACTCTGGCGGTGCGCGACCGCGTTAGTCCCGGCGCGCCTTTCGCCATAGGACTGCGCTTAAGTGACCGAGCTTCGCGAGAACTTTGTGTTTCGGCCAGCCTCGACCGGTTTCAGCGCTGGCTGCAGGCGAATGATTGCTACGTCTTTACCATCAATGGTTTTCCCTTCGGCCAGTTTCACGACGCGCGTGTTAAGGAACAGGTCTTCGCCCCGGACTGGACAACAACGGAGCGACTCGACTACACCCTTCGCCTCTTCCGCATTCTGACGGAACTCCTGCCGGACGGAGTGGCAGGTAGTGTCAGTACCCTGCCCGGGTCGCATAAGAGTTTCATTCGGCAACCCGGGCAAGTCCGCGCGATCCAGCAAAACCTGTGGCATTGCCTCGATGAGATGCATGTCATGGAAGAGCGTTCCGGGCATCGACTTCATCTCGGATTGGAACCCGAACCATTCGGACTCATCGAGAACACCCCCGAGACGATCGCGTTCTTCGAGGAGATGCAAATGCTCCGGCCCAACGACTCCAGATTGCATCATTCGTTAGGGATAAACTACGATATCTGCCATTTTGCTCTCCAATACGAAGAACCGGTTGCCTCTCTTCGGGCCCTGAGCGAAGCGGGAATCAGGATAAGCAAGCTGCACCTGAGTTCGGCGTTACGAGTTAAACCAGAGGAGAGGGCGAGGAAGGCATTACACGCTTTTGCCGACGATGTTTATCTGCACCAGGTGGTCGGACGATCAAGTAACGGGGATCTTGTTCGTTACTCCGATTTGCCTCTGGCCCTGGCTGCGCAGGATGAGTGCGAAGAGTGGCGCGTTCATTTCCATGTGCCCCTCTACAGTCCGCCGGGCGGACAATTCGATAATACGATCGAGCATCTTTTTGAGACATTGGATTGGCTTTCGCTGAACCCGGCCCAATGTTTCCATCTCGAAATGGAGACTTACACGTGGGAAGTTTTGCCCGATGAACTGAAGGCGGCGAACGTGGTGGATCAACTGGCTCGCGAATACGAATGGATGCTGCCGCAGTTAAGAGCTCGCGGCCTCGCTTAGGGCCGGGCGCAAGGGTGCGCCCGTGGCTTGTCCTAGGACGCGTCTCCAATCTACCGACCGTTTGGTCTAACTGTCTGGCCGGCTGGCTCCTGGGGGGCGGCGGGCTGGGATGGCCATTCATTCTGGTGGCGCTGGCTGCCAGCCTTCTCTACACCGGAGGGATGTATCTCAACGACAGCTGCGATCTGGCTTTCGATCGCCAGTTTCGCCCGGAGCGCCCGATTCCCGGCGGCCTCGTGTCCGGCCGCGTTGTTCTGACTGCAGCCATGGCGCTACTCGTGTTCGGGGTCGCCCTGCTGGCCCCGCTGGGCGGGCGCACGTTGTGCCTGGGAGCTGCCCTCGCGGTTTTGATTGTCGTGTATAACGTGACTCATAAGCGCGGCGCGTTCGGACCGCTGCTCATGGCCGGCTGCCGATTCCTTCTCTATATATTAGCAGCGTCCGCGGCGGCCTTTGATCTTCGCTGGCAGGTTATTGCGTTCGGCCTGGGTCTCGCCGCTTATATTTTCGCGATCAGCCTGCTCGCCCGAACGGAAAGCCGCGGTGCCCAGCCGGTTTCTCTTTGGCTTCCCTTCGCTCTCGTCCCTCTTCTGGTCGCCAATGCCATCCATCTTTCCTGGAGTGCCCTCGGTTTTTCCATTCCCCTGATCGGGTGCCTTATCCTGGCGAACCGTCGAGCCCGGGAGTCTATCGGTCGCGCCGTGACTCTTCTCCTGGCCGCCATCGTGTTGCTTGATTTGCTGGCGGTCTCGCCGCGCAATTTGATGCTGATAACCACGTTTGCGGCCTTGTTTTTGGTCACCCTGATCTTTCAGCGATATATTCCGGCGACCTGATGACGACCCGGGAACCGATTAGCTGCGCGCTCGAGGTGCAGTTTCATTATGAGATTGCCTTCACGGAAGATGTCTTCAGCCCCGCTAACTTGCTCCTCGCCACAACCCTGACGAGGGCCGGCGGTGCCAGCGCTGAAAAGGCTCTGGTCGTCTTCGAGTCAGCCATCCTGCAGGAACGCCCACATTTACCGGATGAGATCGCCGCGTATTTCGCCGCGCATCCGACCATGCCAGCGCTCGTCTGCGCGCCCGTCCCGTTAGGCGGGGGCGAAGCGTTGAAAGCCAACTGCGGCGCGGTCGATCGCCTGCATGTGTTGATCGAAAGATACGGACTGTCGCGGCATTCCTACGTGCTGGCGGTGGGCGGAGGTGCGCTGCTCGATGTGGCCGGTTTTGCCGCCTCCACCGCGCACCGCGGGATTCGACATGTCCGGTTGCCCACCACCACATTGAGCCAGGCGGATGGCGGCGTCGGCGTAAAAAACGGGATCAACGCCTTTGGCAAAAAGAATTTCATTGGAACATTTGCGCCGCCTTTCGCGGTGATCAATGATTTCGCGTTCATCCGGTTGCTGCCGGAGGAACAACAGCGGGGCGGATACGTCGAGGCCATCAAAGTCGCGCTCATTCGCGACGTCGCGTTCTTTGCCCAAATAGAAAAAGACGCGGATGCACTCCTTCGCTTCGACCCGCCGGTCATGCAGAAACTCATCCGCCGCTGCGCGGAATTGCATATCCAACAGATTGCCGATGGCGGCGACCCATTTGAATTCGGTTCGGCGCGTCCGCTCGACTTCGGGCATTGGTCGGCTCATAAAATCGAGCAGCTCTCCGGCTTTCAAATCGGGCACGCGCAGAGCGTAGCCATTGGCATCGCCCTGGACGTGGCGTATTCGCGTCGATCCGGGCTTCTCGAGGCCGCCGCGGCTGAACGAATTCTTCTCCTGCTCGAGAAACTGCGTTTCCGTTTGTTCGCGCCGGAGTTGATTGAAAAAACGGTGGATGGCGAGCTGGCCGTTGTCGCCGGGCTCGATGAATTTCGCGAACATCTTGGCGGAGAACTTTCCATTACTCAGCTGCGCGAAATTGGAGTGGGCGTAGAGGTTCACGAAATGTCGCCGGAACTTCTGCTCGCGGCGGTTAACGAGTTGCGGGAGCGCGAGGCCCGCTCATGACCCGCACGGCCGTTCTTAACATCGTTGGCCTGACGCAACCGCTCCTCTCGCGCATGCCCCGGCTGCGCGCCTTCGCCGCAGCTGGCCGGATGGCGACAATCACGCCGGCCTTTCCCGCGGTCACCTGCACGGCGCAGGCGACCTACCTCACCGGGTTGTCTCCGGCCGAGCACGGCATTGTGGCGAATGGGTGGTTCAATCGCGATCTGGCGGAGGTGCATTTCTGGAAACAATCCAACCACTTGGTGCGCGGACGAAAGCTTTGGGAAGATTTGCGGGAAACTGTCCCCGGCTTTACCTGCGCCAAATTATTCTGGTGGTACAACATGTATTCGACGGCTGATTGGTCGATCACGCCGCGGCCAATATATCCGGCGGATGGCCGAAAGTTTTTCGACATCTACACGTCGCCTATAACGATGCGGACGGAACTTAAATGCGACCTCGGGGAGTTTCCGTTCCGCAGCTTCTGGGGACCGGGGGCGGGTATTGATTCATCGCGCTGGATCGCCGCCGCGGCCAAGTGGATCGAGGAACAGCACCAGCCGTCCCTCAATCTCATTTATCTGCCACATCTTGACTATAACCTGCAACGGCTCGGGCCGGACGATCCTGCCCTCGAGACTGATTTGCTTTTGCTCGATGAGCTGGTGGGTGATCTGCTGACGTTTTTTCGCAAGCGCTCCGTCGAAGTGGTGGCGCTTTCTGAGTATGGCATCACCGCGGTGGATCAGCCCATTCATTTGAATCGCCTCTTTCGCGAGAGGGGATGGATCACCATCAAGGAAGAACTGGGACTAGAATTGCTCGACTGCGGGGCCAGCAAAGTGTTTGCCGTGGCCGACCATCAAGTGGCCCACATTTACATTGCCGATCCCGCGTTCGTTCCAACAGTCCGGACGTTCCTCGAGAAACAGCCAGGGATTGCGCAAGTACTCGACGCCCGCGCGCAGAAAGAGCAGGGGATCAATCACGAGCGCAGCGGCGACCTGGTGGTCGTGGCGCAGGCACGCAGCTGGTTCACTTACTATTACTGGCTGGACGATGCGATCGCTCCGGACTTTGCGCGGACCGTCGATATTCACCGCAAGATCGGATATGACCCCGTCGAGTTATTCATCGATCCGGCCATCGACTTTCCCGCAGCCCGCGTCGCCCTGTTTTTGCTGAAGAAAAAACTCGGATTGCGCGGACTTCTAAGCGTGATCCCGCTGGACGCCACACTCGTTAGGGGTTCGCATGGGCGGATTCCCGACAATGTGGAGGATCACCCCATGATAATCGCGCAAACTGATAAGACGGCATTTTCGTCGCGGGTTTATGCGAAGGACATTTACCCAATTATCCGAGAAATTTGTCTTGGCCCGAAGAGTTAAGGACAGGGCGGCCTTTAAAGGGAAAAGCTCGCGATGGCGACGCCACAGGGTGTGATTGCCGCCGGAAGGGCGACATGATAAATTCAAGCCGGTGCTGAGTCGTTTTTCATGGACCCTTCTTTTAATAGGGACGCTTCTCGCGACGCCGTTGCGAGGTGAGGACAAGAAGAAGCTCGAAGGCCTCCCGCGCAAGACAATCGACGGCGATAATTTTGAAGTTGGCGGCATCGTCGTTAACGCGAAGCGGAAGACAGTCTCGTTCCCGGCCAGCGTGAACATGACGAGCGGCTTGCTTGAATATTTGATCGTGAGCGAAGGCGGGAAAACCCACGAAAGCCTTCTGGTCACGAAAATCGATCCCGTGAATCTGCACGCGGTCATGCTATTACTCGGTGCGAAAGGCGTGCTGCCGCCAGAAACCAGTGCGCCCTCGTCAGTCATTAGTTCGGCTGCTTTGGCAGCTGCACCTGTTTTGAAAGGCGATGGCATCGAGATTTCTGTCAGTTGGTCGTCAGGCACGACGCAACATTTGGTTCCGGCGGAGGACCTGATTTACAATCTGAAGACGCAGGCATCAATGAGCCACGGAGAGTGGATCTATAACGGCTCTTACTTCTCCGACGGCCAGTTCGTGGCGCAGGAGCAAGGGTCA
>JBBRQE010000160.1:0-5833 GCA_038226905.1 Chthoniobacterales bacterium
CGGCGAGGACGACGACGACCAGGCGCCGGGCAGTGATCACCATCGTCCATGATGACGCTCTTCATCGCCTGTTGTTGGGTGCTGTCGTTTTTCTTCAACGGAATCGAGAGCGGTCTGTTGTCGATTGATCCGGTGCGGTTGCGCCAGAACGTGAAGCGTCGCGTTCGCGCGGCGCTTATTCTTAATCACTTGCTCAAACGACCCGAGCGCCTGCTGGTGACTGTTCTGATCTTCACCAACGGGGCTGACATCGTGGGCCTGCTGCTGCTGACCCTGAAGTTAGTGCGCGCTCACGGAACCACCGGATTCGCCATCGCTCTGGGAGTGGCCCTGCCCGTTTATCCTTTCCTTCTGGGCGTGCTGCCCAAGGCTTTGTTCCGTCGCTTTCCCTTCCGCGCGTTGGCCCGCCTGGCCGGAGTGCTCGCTTTTCTTACCACTCTCCTTTCTCCCCTGCTCAGCCTCGCGGCGCGCCTGGGCGGCCTCCTTCTGCCCCGAGCCGAGAAAGGTCGCTTCTTCGCTGCGCGCGAGGAATTGAAACAGATCACCGAACAAAGCGAACGGGAAGGCAGCCTTACCTCTACGGAGCGGGCCATGATTCATAACGTGGTCGATTTCCGAGGCGTAAAAGTGAGCGACGTTATGGTGCCGGCTGACGCGGTCGTGACGTTGCATCCGGACAGCACCATCGAGGACGCCCTGCGAATCAGCGCGGCTGCCGGAGTGGATCGTCTTCCCGTCATGGCGGCCGATGGACAACCACGCGGGCTGGTCAATGTCCTGGATGTATTGCTCGACAAAAATGGGGAGCGTTCTCTCGCCCACTACATGAGGCGCATCGTGCTGGTGAACGATCACGAACCCGCCTATCGAATTGTGCAACGATTACGCGCGGCCCGCCTGGGCCTCGCGGTCGTCCTCAGCCGGGAAAGCCAATTCTGCGGCATCGTGACCATCGAAGATTTGATCCGGCGTCTGGTCTCGTCGACCGAAGCAAAGACTTGAAGGCAGGGACGGCGCGCGGCCGTGTCCCTACCTTGCCTTTCCAGATTTGTTCGTCCCTTGACTCAACATCTGCGCCGCGATCACCAGCGCGACATGCGTAAAGGCCTGCGGAAAATTCCCAAGCTGCCGGCGCGCCACCGGATCATATTCCTCCGAGAGCAGACCGAGATCGCTGCGCAGTTTCAAGAGCCGCTCGAACAAGGCACGCGCTTCCTTTTTCCGGCCCATCAGGGCAAGACAGCTGACCAACCAGAAAGAGCACGGAAGAAAAACGCCTTCGTCTCCGGGCAAGCCATCGGCGGTTTTGGAAGTCTTGTACCGCATAACCAGTCCGTTACGCGTGAGCCTTTTTTGAATGGCAGCGACGGTCGAGCACACGCGCGGATCACTGGCCGGAAGAAAGCCGATGAGCGGCATGAGGAGGAGGCTCGCGTCCAATGCGCTGGATCCATAGGACTGGGTGAAGGCCCGGGCACGCATATGGTAACCGCTCCGGCAGACCTGGGCATGAATCGTATCACGCAGTGCACGCCATCGTTCCACATGCTTATCGGCTCGATAGCCGCACTCATCGACCAACTGGACTCCCCGATGAAAAGCGAGCCACGTCATCATCTTGGAATGAGTGAAATGTCGGCGTGGACCGCGCACCTCCCAAATCCCTTCGTCCGGTTTCTGCCAGTGTGACTCGAGAAAACACAGGAGAGAGACCTGCAAGGACCAGGCCGTCTTGTCCATGGGGATTCCAACCTGATGAGCATGATACATCGAGCTGATCACCTCGCCGTAAACGTCCAGCTGAAACTGTTTTGATGCGGCGTTCCCAATCCGCACCGGGGCTGATTGCTCGTATCCTTTCAGCCATGGCACCTCAAATTCATCGAGACGCCGTTCGCCATTGACCCCGTAAAGGATCTGCATCTGGTCGGGACTCCCGGCAATGGCCCGCAAAAGCCAGCTGCGCCAGGTGCGCGCTTCTTCGACGTAGTCGGAATTGGTCAGCGCGAAAAGCGTGAAGGTCGCATCACGCAACCAGCAGAATCGATAATCCCAGTTGCGCACCCCTCCGATTTTCTCCGGCAAAGACGTGGTGGCGGCGGCGACGATCCCACCACTCGGGGCGTAGGTCAGTCCCTTCAGGGTCAGAAGCGAGCGGACGATCGCATCCCGCCATTTGCCCTTGCCGCGAAACTGGCCCGCCCAATCTTTCCAATACCGTTCCGTTTGGGCTAGCGCCACCAGGGGCCGCACCCTTTTTGGAGGCGGTTCGTGGGAAGGGAACCAGGTCAGAACAAACGGAACTCGGTCGCCCTTGCACACCTCAAATTCAGAAACCGTGGTCAGGTCGCGCCCGAAGGTAGCCACCGGCGTGTGCAAAATCAACGCGTCCGGGCCCGCGATTGCCTGGATTCCTCCGGCCCGTTTCCGCACCCACGGCACGATGTGTCCGTAATCAAATCGGATGATCAGCTCCATCTCCAGCGAGACCTTGCCGCGCAAGCCTTCCACGATTCGAACCAGATCGGGGTTTTTCCCGCGGGGCGGCATGAAATCGATCAAACGGACGGCGCCGCTCTTCGTTTCGATTATTGTTTCGAGGATGAGAGTGTCGCGGCGATAACGACGAGAAGTCTTCAAGATCTTCTCACGAAAGCTGAATCTCCAGTGACCGTTCTCGGCCCCTCCGAGCAACGAGGCAAAGCAGGCTCCCGAATCGAAACGCGGGAAGCAGAGCCAGTCGACACACCCGTCCCGACTCACCAGCGCGGCCGTCTGCGTATCGCTGAGAAATCCGTAATCTTCAATCCTGGCCGGCACTGGCTTCATGCAGGCGTATGTCGCCCGAAGTTTACGATTGCGCGAGCGATCTGATTTCCGGATCGGTCATGCGGAAGACGGTCCATTCATCCATCGGTTTGGCTCCCAGCTTGCGATAGAAGTCGATGGCCGGCCTATTCCAATCGAGCACGGCCCACTCCATGCGACCGCACCCGCGATCTTGCGCGATCCTCGCGAGATGCCCGAGCAGGGCACGCCCGTAACCCTTGCCGCGCTGTTCCGGCTTCACAAACAGATCCTCCAGGTAGAGCCCGGGCCGCCCCAGCCACGTGGAAAAATTGTGAAAAAAAACGGCGAACCCGACCGCTTCATCTCCGTCCCGCGCGATCAATACTTCAGCCGACGGCTTGTCTCCGAACAAAACATTTTGCAACCGCTCTTCCGTCGCAGTGACGTCCCCGGGCGCACGCTCATAGAGCGCCAGATCGCGGATCAGTTGCAGAATGAGTGGAATATCCGCGCGGGCGGCCGGACGAATGGTGAGTGTCTCGTGTGTCTTCATTTCTTTACGCATCGAATCGACGCTGCCGGAACGCAAGTTTCCAATAGCCAGGGCCCGTGTGCCAACGTGGAGGGACACGCGCCGTCGTGACCATGGGTTGGTGCCGACTGTGCCACGGCACTCTGTTGCCGTGTCCGGGACCGCCTGGAGCTATCCAGAGGGGATCGAGCCGAGCGCCCGACCGATGCGCCGTAAACCTTCCGCAAACATTTCATGGTTCACGCCAAACCCGATGCGAAAGTGCTCCGGCATTTCGAAAAAACGGCCCGGCACCACCGAAGTATCGAATTCCGCCCGCAACCGGGAAACGAAGGCCTCGGTGCCGCCTGCTCGCACGCGCGGAAATACCGTCATCCCCCAATCGGTCGGAGTCGCCACCAGACCGGGTTGTTCCAGCAAAAATCGGGCGAGCAACTTGCGATCCACCTCGACCTTCTCGCGCGCGCGCTGGCGCAACAAATCGAGATGCCGAAATGCTTCGACGCTCAGCAGCTCGCCCGGATGAACCGGAGTCGCGCCAAAGAGATCGTTCAACCGGCGCATCTCCCACGCAAGGCTGGGTTCTGCCAGAATCCAGCCGCAACGCAGTCCGCTCACGCCGTAATTTTTAGTCAGGCTATTGGTCGCGATAAATTGATTCCCCAGAAGAAAAGATGTGCGCGGGGGCGGCGCCAGGACCGATTCGAGATAAACTTCATCGACCAAGACCCGCGCTCCCACGCCGGCCGCCAGTGCACCTACTTCCCGCAGGACCGAATCTGGGGTCAAGACACTGGTGGGATTATGCAGATTCGTTAGGACGATCAGTTTAGTGCGGCTGGAAAGGCACCGTCGAATTTCCTCCGGCTCGATCGCCCAACCTTTCTCCTCCATCCGTTGAAAACGCTTCACTTTCGCTTGCAGGTAATGCGCGGAATCCAGAAGCGGGCCGTAGACAGGCTGCTCAATCAACACTTCGTCCCCCGGCTCGAGCAGGGCGGCCATGGCCAGATGATTGGCCATGGCCGTGCCGGCCGCCTCCACCACGCAGTCGGGATCGACCCCGCAATGTTGTGCAATGGCCCTCTGCAGCGGCGCGTAGCCGTAACTGTTGTCTCCGTTGATTTCCAGGGCCAACCGATCAAAGGGGAGCTGCCCTAACGGAAAAGGGGCGACACCGCTGGTGGCGAGATTAAACCGGGCGCGACTATGCGTCTTGGCCCACTGCATGTATTCAGAATTTTTCTGTCTCACAAAAGACTGGAGCGGCGGCCTAACGAAGTTGATATATTTTATACCTGGGGGTGGAGACCTGCAGGATCGCTGCGCTATTCAAATGGTCGGCCAACTCCTTGTAGTACTCGAGCCACCAGAGTGTTGCCGAATAAAAAACGATGTGCGTTGCCCCTCGCTCTCGCAAGCTCTCTAAATCGGTAATGGCATCAGCGCTGACCGTAGGATGACCGTTGTACATCCCGCTCTTCTCGAGGAAATGCCAGCCTTTGCGCTCAGCATAATAAAAAACCGTCGGATCACCGTAGTCCGCCGCCACCACCAGGGAATCTGCCGGGGTGGATGCTTTCAACTCCAGTCCGAGCAGGCGCAGATCGGCGGCTGATTCCCGATAAAACAATTTCGTCTTGGTATAGGAGAGAACACAAAAGCCCAGGAGAAAAGCCACGGAACCCACGCGCAAAAGAGGGCGAGTTAAAACGAACAGCTGCGCGGCGCCACAGAACCGGCCGGCCCACACGGCCGCGATGGGGACGAGCGGCAACTGATACCAGGGATGCCGATTCCCATAACCCACCACGATGATGAAGATGATCATGGCCCCACCCCACCATCGGAAAAGTCGTGGCGACGTTTCCTTTTTCCCGAAAAACAGACCCGCCGCGGCGAGGGCAACCAGAATGACGGTGAGGCTGGAGGAGACGGTTAACCGGGCGATCCGCCAATACCAGGCGAACGGTTCCAATTGAATGCCGCCTGCGCCAAAGAAATGGTACGGATAAAATTCTTCGGCGATGCGGTAAGCATGCCAATACCAGGCCAGCGATGGCAGAAGCGCGATGGCACCGAAAAGCCACAGGGCGGGACGGCGCAGGGCGGAGAAACCAAAGCGTTCAAAGGCGAGCACCGCCAGCGGCACCCCGATCAGGGCGGTCGGGACCTTAATGAGAATAGCCAGGGAGATGGCAGCCGCGGCGGACAAAAGCAGGTGAGGCCGGCTCGTCTCGGTCCAACGGAGAAAAAGGTAAAGACCGATAATGGATAAGCTTAAAGAAGGAATATCCGGCATGAAGCATCGGCTCGCCATGATTCCGAGGGGCGCAAAACCATAGAAGAACAGAGCCCAGCAGGCGGATGCTCCTCCAAGGAGCTTTCGCACCAGCAGAAAGAAAAAAGGCAAAGAGGCGGTGAACAAAAGGACCGCCTGCACTCGTCCAACCCACGCGTGAATCCCAACCCATCGATAAACCAGCGCAGCCAAGAAGGGGAGGAGCGGAA
>JBBRQE010000161.1:0-5625 GCA_038226905.1 Chthoniobacterales bacterium
AGAGAAATGTCAGGACGAACGGCATGAGGGCGCGCCACGCTCCAAAAGGCAGCGACGCCAGCAGAAACAAGTCGACCATGGGCGTAATGGCTACGAGGAAGATTTGAAAAAACCAGACGCTGGGCAAACTAAACCAGCCAAGCGCGCGGTAGTTCCAGTTGAATATCATGTCGCGATGTTTCCACAGACATTGCAAGGTTCCGTAGGCCCAGCGAAACCGCTGACGCGCCAGGGTCCGCACGGTCTCGGGAGCTTCCGTCCAGGCAATGGCGCCCGGCACATAAACGATGCGCTGATTCTGCTTGTGCAGGGAGAGCGTGAGATCCGTGTCCTCTGCCAAGGTGTCGAGACTGAGTCCGCCGGCCTCGTCAATGGCAGTCTTGCGAATCGCACTGATGGCACCCGGCACCACCGTAATGCAGTTCCATCGATCATAAGCCCGGCGATCAAGATTAAACCCGCAGGTGTATTCGAGGGCCTGGCATTTCGCGATGAAGGAACGCAGGTTGCCCACCTTGGCGTGACCGGACACTGCTCCGACTTTTTCGTCCACGAAAGGCTCGAGCAGACGAGAAAGCGTATCGCGTTGGCAATGGGTATCGGCATCGATGAAAACGATAAGCCCATGGCGCGCCTCGACCAGACCGCGCTGCAAGGCCCGCGCTTTCCCCGTATTTTCCTGCCGAACAAGGCGTACACGAAGATCACCTGCCGCAACTCGCTCGACCTCCACATCGGTCCCATCGAGGGAGCCGTCGTCAATTACAATGACTTCAATCTCCGCAGTGTAATCCGTACTGAGGAGCGATTGCAGCGTTCCGGCAATTACCTTCGCTTCGTTGTAAGCCGCGATCAGGACGGTGACCGGCACATTAAAGTCGTTCATCGGACGCCGGCGAAAGCGATAGGCCAGCCAGATCACAATGAGAGTACGGATCACTACGAGGCCGGTGGCCACCAACATGAAAGCCCAGAGGAATTCATCGATCGCATGGTAAATGCGGAAACCGGTGCTGCTGACCAGGCGCGCCATGGTACGCTCACTGGCCGGCAACGGCGGCATGACCTCATCGCGCGTCGTCCCCAGCAGCGTGCTTAACGGCACCACCGTATCACCCCGAGTGCGCAGCCAGTCGAGAATGCGGGGCAGCGCTTGCACCGTCTGGGAACGATCGCCCCCGGCATCGTGCAGCAGAATAATACTGCCATCCCGTCGCTGTTGTTTGATGCGCTGCAGGATGATGTCCGCGCCCGGCTTCGCCCAATCCTGCGGGTCGATGTTCTCCAGCACAACCAGATAATTCAGATCCTGCGCGATTTGCAGCGGAGTCAGTTCGCTCAATTGAGAGGGGCTTGTATCCGCCGCATAAGGTGGCCGAAAAAGGGTGGTCGCTCGGCCCGTGATCGACTCGATCAGCAACTGCGTGGCGTTTAACTCGAGCCGGATATGTTCCGGCCAGCACAACGCCAGATTCGGATGGTAATAGGTATGGTTGCCGATTTCATGACCTTCGTTAACGATCCGTTGCACGAGTCCGCGATAGTTTTCCGCGTTTTTACCCACCACGAAAAATGCCGCTTTCACATTCGCCGCCTTCAGGATATCCAGCACCCGCGGCGTCCATTCCGGGTCGGGTCCGTCGTCAAAGGTTAGCGCTACCTGATGCGGTCCCCCTGCCCCCTGATGATACAATGTGGGGAACTGCGGGAATTTGCTGTAGCGGGCCGTTAAGTATTTTTCGTTATCTATCGCCAGGTCGCGCATCCCGTCGGAACGGCTTTCGTCGACCGTGACAATTTCGCCCTCACCCAGATCTGTAATCGTGTCCGTGCTTTTAAGCACTTCCAGGGCGGAACGAGTCCGGCCCTTGATAGCGAAATCGCGCCCCACATTCAGTGCATCCCAGATCGCGGTGTCCTCCGTGCCTAACCGATAGAGGGCAAAACCACCGGCCTTGTTGTCGCGAACCTCCCGCAGTTGGTTAAGGAATGTGACGACATCGAGAAACCAGACGCTGTGAACCTTATCCGCATCCTCATAATAAAAGAAAGGATTGTACCCGGGGGCGGTGACGGAGAGAGAATCGACCCCCGCGCTATTTGCGCGACTCATGGCCTCGGGAAAGCTGATAAGCTCGGCCTTCTTCGCTCCATCCGTCCAGTCGTAGCCATAGCTTCCCAGCGCCACGATCCATTGCCTGGTGTCGGCGTCCTCCAGCAAAACATGCAACCAGCCTTCAAACCAGGAACGGGAACCGAGCGGACCTGGTGAATCGACATCCGAGGTCTCGTCGAAGAGCAAAGCGACGAAACGGTCCACGTTTTCAGACAGATCCTCGAAATCCATGTAATCGAGTTCCTGTCCCGGCTGCACGCATAACCAAAGCTCTTTGTGGTCGTCATGCAGCGCCCCGCTGAAGCGATCGATAAAGGCTGTAATATCTTTTTTGTAAACCGGATCAATTTGTTCCCAGTCAACCACGACGCCGCCGGCTTTGGCCTCGCGCAGCACTTTCAAGACGCTTTCGATGAAGCGGTCCTGCCGATCGACCGTGCCATGAGCGAGGTTTTCGATCGCTTCGGGCTGCCACGCATCCCCCAGTAGGTTAGTCAGCAGCGGCATAAGCGTAATCCCCCGGGCGGCAGCCAGCTTGGGCACCCGGCTATCCGCATCAATCTGCAAATCGCCCATGCCGTTGATCACGGCCATCCACTCGGGACAGACATGGGTGATCTGCGCGGCATGCTTTTCGAGGGACGCGTAACTATAGGGATCGCCGTTCGTATAGAAGGCCAGACGCACCTCGTTGTTAGGCGCTTTCTTGCGCGGCTTGAGGGCCGGAGCTGGAGAGGGCCCCCCGATCTTACGGGCCGCCTGGCGGGCCGCTCCGAATTTTTGCCAGAGCACGGAGGTGGGAGAAGGGGCGAGGCCGACGGCCTGGTCCTGTTTCTGGTAAACTTTGAGCTGACCTTTTAACTGACGCAGGGAAAACGGCACACGCATCTGGGGTGCGACGAACAAGGTCTGAACAAAGAACACCGCGCCGACGAAAAACAGCACGCCCCCGATGAGCAGGATCAGACGCAGACGCGGCCAACGCTTCCCGGCCGGATCAGAGAAAACGAAGGGGGTGACCGTCTGTGGAGGAATATCCTGCATGAACCCGTGACATGGTGACGCCGGGACAATAGCAAAGCGCCCGCTGATAGCACAAATCTCTTCGCAGGGCGGTGGCGCGGCTGCCTGCGTCGGCCGCCACCAACGTTACCGAAGATCCGTGGCCAGGCGCCGTCCGCCCTCGCGCAACAACCGCGGGGCCTGCGCAATGTTTTCCGCTTCGGTGCAGGCAGGATCGGCCACTTCATAAATTCCATCGAAGAGTTCCGTCAAACGCGCATCATGATCTGAGCACGCCACCACCGCGAAAACCCGTTTGCCAAGTCTCCGCGCCATGCGCGCCACCTCCGCGGGCGCTTTTCCATCGAGCGTCTGAAGATCCAGCCTTCCCTCCCCTGTCACCACGATATCGGCAGCCCTCATTTTGTCCTCTAGTCCGATCGCCTGCGACACCACTTCGAATCCCGATCTAACGGTTGCCCCAGCGAAGCTCATCAAGCCAAAGCCAAGTCCCCCGGCGGCCCCGGCTCCGGGAGTGGACCGATGATCCACACCCAAATCCTGCCTAACAACTTTCGCCATATGCTCGAGCGCCGCCTCCAGCAGGGGAATCTGTTCCGGGCTAGCCCCTTTTTGCGGGCCGTAGACCCGCGTCGCTCCGTTCGGGCCGAGCAACGGATTCTGTACATCCACCGCCGCGACTACTTTCACCACCCCGCGCATTTCAAAGCCTCCCGGCGCCTCGATATGAGCAAGCGTTCGCAGATCGCCAGTCCTTTGACCCAGTTCGCCGCCTCGCTCGTCGCGAAACCGAAATCCCAGAGCGCGCGCCATGCCGAAGCCGGCATCGTTCGTGGCACTGCCACCCAGGCCAATAATCATTTCGCGCGCATCATGTTGGGCCGCGTGCAACATCATCTGGCCAACTCCGAGGGTGGTCGCCCGATCGATATCCCGCTCCTCCCTGGGCACACCTTTCAAGCCTGCCGCCTCGCTCATTTCGATGACGGCCGTGCGCCGGCTGGGCAGCCAGACATAACGGGCATTGATGGGCCGGCCTAACGCATCGCAGGCCTGACACTCGCGCCATTCTCCGCCTAGCGCGTCGCATAGGACTGCGGCGGTTCCGTCCCCTCCATCCGCCGCCGCTACGATTTCGATGACAGCTTCCGGCAGCACCTCGCCCATCCCGGCCGCAATGTTACTCGCCACTTCACGCGCCGTCTGGCCGCCCTTAAACTTATCCGGAGCTATTAAAATCTTCATGGGGATGACGGCGAAATGTCGCCTGCCTCGCCAGACTCCCTCAATTTCGTTTCCAGAATCGCCCCAATGGCCTGGGGATTGGCGCGGCCTTTTGATAATTTCATTACCTGTCCCTTGAGAAAATTAAGGGAAGCCGCATTCCCGGCCTGAAAATCCGCCGACGGCTTTGGATGTTCGGCGATAACCTTATCGCACAAGGCGGCCAACGCAGCTCCATCGCTCAATTGTTCCAGTCCTCGCGCCTCGACGATTTCCGTTGCCTTCCGCCCGCTGGCAAACATTTCAGCAAAAACCTCTCGCGCCTGACTGCTGCTAATCTTGCCCGCCTCCATCAAGCCGATCAACTCCTCCAACGCAGCGGGCGGCACGGGGCATTGCGCAATCGTTTGACCCGAACTGCCCAGAGCATTTTGCAAATCGTTCAAAACCCAGTTGGCCACCGTCTTCGGTTTTTTGGCGCCGGCCGCAGCCAGTTCGAAATAGCGGGCCAACTCCAAATCGCCGGCCAGCACGCCGGCGTCGTACTCGCTGACCTGGTATTCCTCGACAAAGCGCGCTCGCTTTGCCGTCGGCAATTCAGGGATGTTCGGTCGCACGCTTTTCACCAGTTCGGCTGTCGTGACCAACACCAGATCCGGGTCGGGAAAATAACGGTAGTCGTGCGCCGATTCTTTCGTGCGCATGAGGAAAGTCTCGCCGCGATCGTCGTCCCATCCTCTCGTTTCCTGGCTCAGCGTTCCCCCGCTCTCCAGGGTGTCCGCCTGCCTTTTCGCTTCATAAGCGAGAGCGCGCCGGACTCCACTGATTGAGTTTAGATTCTTGATCTCAATTTTCGCTCCCAGGCTCTCCTGCGAGGCGGGCCGCACGGAGATGTTCGCGTCGCAGCGCATTTGCCCCTTTTCCATATCCGCGTCGCTCACTTTGCCGTAGACCAGCATTTGCCGGAGCGCGGTGAGAAACGCGAAAGCCTCATCGGGCCCGCCAATTTCCGGATTTGTTACAATCTCCATGAGCGGTGTGCCGGCGCGGTTGAAATCGATCCCGGTCGTCGCTTCGAAATGGAAACTCTTAGCTACGTCTTCTTCCAGATGAATGCGGGTCAGCTGCACCTCCCGGCCCCCGCCGGCCATGTTCTTTTGGACCTCCTTGGGGTAATCCAGTTGGTACAACGGCACGCGCCCACTCGTGCAGAGGGGCTTGTCGTATTGTGAGATTTGATAGTTCTTCGGCATGTCCGGATA
>JBBRQE010000162.1:0-5617 GCA_038226905.1 Chthoniobacterales bacterium
AATCCACCATCAGTCGCTTAACACGACGCACCATAATTCGACGGTCCTCCGTCAAAATCACGTCCGCGCAAGCGACAGCCACGTGGCTGTTTCGCCCCGCCGAAGTTCCGGCTTCACGGCGGCGCATCACAATTCCGCGACCAACGGTTTGAAGAACTCGAGCGTCAATCGATCGAGCGACAGGAACGTCCGGATAACGAATAACTGGCGCGGTTCCCGGTTTAGCGGGCACCAGTATTCGGCCTTTCGGAATTACCATCGGCATTACCACAACCGGAATTGGTACCGCAATAATCACATCGTGATCGTCTTCTTTGGCGGCGGGGGATACTACTGGAACAGCGGCTACTGGTATCCGGCGTGGGGTTATAATCCCGGCTACAGTTATGGCTATGACGGTCCCATCTACGGTTACAATAATCTGTCACCCGACCAGGTGGTCGTGAATGTGCAGTCTCAATTGCAACGGGATGGATACTATTCCGGGCCGATCGACGGGGATCTTGGACCGATGACCCGCCAGGCTATCGCCAATTTCCAAACCGATCGCGGACTGGCGGTCACTTCGGCGGTCGACCAGCCGACCCTCTCCAGTCTGGGGTTAGTCTAATAAAGCAGAGTCAATTCGAGGGGCCGCCCGGTGGAAACATCGCGCGGCCCTTTTCTGTAGCCGGACCGAGCGCGAGCCGCGCTGCGCTGTAGGATGACAAACCGCAACCCGTGAGGGTCTGCCGGGTTGAATAAATAGAACCGGCGACTGGTCAAAGAACGTAATAATTAGAGAACCAATCATTATGAAAACAATCTGTCTCTGTGTCTGTGGATTAGCTGGCGCCGCTGCCTTGGTCCAGGCCGACCAGGACAACGACCGTGGTAACAAGGGAGGTGGAAACGGCAAAGGCGCGCCGGTCCAGCAGCAGGTGCAGGTGGCGCCGAAAACGCACATCGCACCCAATCAGGGTTTTTACCGCGACCGGAGATTCCCGCAGGGAACGCTGCCGGGAACCCAGAACCTGAACGGGAACGTGAATCAGAATCTGCGCAATCGGGTGGATCTGAATGGGCGGGTCATCGGCCGAACGCATCAGCAGTTTCATGTGAGCAATACGCCCAATCCGAACATCGCAAGCGCGCGCTTCAACCCCAATCACCACATCGAAGGCAGCGACAGATGGGGTGGTCACAATTATTCGGCGTTTCGCAACTACCACTCACAATGGCACGATCACAATTGGTGGAGGCAGCATCACAACCGTATTATTTTGATTGGAGGCGGCTGGTATTTTTGGGACGCCGGTTTCTGGTGTCCGGCCTGGGGCTACGATTCGGCCTACGCCTATTATCCGTATGACGGCCCGATCTACGCCTACAACGATCTTCCGCCCGACCAGGTGATTGCCAATGTGCAGGCGGCTCTGCAGGAACAGGGTTACTACGATGGCGAGGTGGACGGGGTCCTTGGACCTCTCACGCGGGCCGCGCTAGCGGATTATCAACGGGACCACGGACTTTACACGACGGCTGCGATCGATCAGCCGACGCTGGCTTCGCTGGGAATGGAGTAACAGGGTCCCGCGACGGGAAGCCGCCATGCCCGATGCGTGGCGGCTTTTTTGTGTACGTATTACTTAAATGGCAGGGACGCCGCGCGGCGGTAGCCACTCCGCGGGTAGACCGCTCTCACAAAATTGGGGAAGAGATTACGCGCGGGGAACGGACGGCGCAGCGCGCCGCCGTCCCTGCCATTGGCAATTATTTGGTAATCCTGTAAATCCTGTCTGATGTCTGGCATAAGCAGTCGGCCCCAACCTCAATTGGTGGCGCGCGATCTTCATCGTTCCTTCACGATTGGTTCCCGCCGCATTGAAGTGCTGCGCAGCGTTTCGCTGGAAATCCTGCAAGGTGAAGCGGTTTTTTTGTGCGGCGCTTCCGGTGCGGGCAAAACAACTTTGCTTTACACCTTGTCGGGCCTGGAGCGGCCGGATTCGGGAGTGGTTGAGTTCGAGGGGACGCAGTTGTACAGCGGGAGCTCGGCGGGGCAATCCCGCTTTCGCAATCGCAAGATGGGCTTTGTTTTTCAAGGATATTTTTTGCTGCCTGAACTGACCGCCCTGGAGAACGTCTCACTGCCCGGCATGATCGGAGGCCGTGCGAAAAGCGACGCGGCGGAAGGCAGCTTGAGCGCGGTTGGATTATCCGACCGGATGCATCATCTCCCTTCTGAACTTTCGGGCGGCGAGCAACAGCGCGTCGCCATCGCGCGCGCGCTAACTAATGATCCCGACATCATCTTTGCGGATGAACCAACCGGGAATCTGGACTCGAAGACGGGGGACACCATCGTTGATCTCCTCTTGCAACTGGCGCGCGATCGCCAAAAGACCTTGCTGGTCGTGACGCACGACAATCGTCTGGCCACGCGGGGGGACCGGCAACTCCAAATGATCGACGGCGCGCTGCAATAGCGTCTCGCTACGGGCGCGGGGCGCGGTCGCTTTTAGCGGGCCCGTCTATCACTTGCCTCTTGAATTGCGCGGGAAACGCCCGAGATTTTTTACGCGCTTATGAAAACCTCTAATGCGGACGGGATAGTCATCGACGAACCACGGAAGGAGAAAGTCGCCGGCAAAGCGGCGGTCAAGCCGGTCCTGGAATCGAGCTCCGCCCCAGCGGCGTCTGCGACGACGAAAGAGTCTCGAATTTACATCGACGGGAAATTTTACGCCGAAGCCGACGCCAAGGTCTCTGTCTTCGACCACGGACTGCTCTACGGTGACGGCGTCTTCGAAGGGATTCGTTTCTACGACGGCAGAGTTTTTCGTTTGGAAGAACATCTCGAAAGATTGTGGGATTCGGCCAAGTCCATTTGCCTGGAAGTTCCCATTTCCCTGTCCGAAATGACGGAGGCTTTGCTCGAAACCATCAGGCAGAACGATCTGCGCGACGGTTATATCCGTCTCATTCTGACGCGGGGCGTGGGCAACCTCGGGTTGAATCCAGCGCAGTGTAAGCGGCCCAGTGTGATTATCATCGCGGCAACCATCGCGCTTTATTCAGCGGAGGTTTATCGCAAAGGTTTGACGGTCGTGACCTGCGCCACCCGCCGTACCAATCCGGCTTCGCTGAATCCGGCGGTGAAGTCGCTCAATTATTTGAACAACGTGATGGCGCGCATCGAGGCCAATCTGGCCGGGGCCGACGAAGCTCTCATGTTAAACGACCAGGGGAACGTGGCGGAATGCACGGCGGACAACGTTTTCCTGATCAAACATGGACAAGTCTTTACGCCGCCCATTTCGGCGGGGGCGCTGCGCGGCATTACGCGCGGGGTGGTGTTTCAAATCGCGGCCGAGCTTGGGATCAAGATCACTGAAACCGACATCACGCGTCACGATGTGTTCGTGGCGGACGAGTGCTTCCTGACCGGCACGGCGGCGGAGGTTATTCCGGTGATCAAAGCGGATGGCCGCGTCATTGGAACGGGCCAACCGGGACCGATCGGCACGCGCATGATTGCGCGTTTTCGCGAGATCACGCACGAGGGCGGAACTCCCATCTACACTTGACCGACGAAAAGCCACCGGCGCGGAAGGTGCTAATTAAGAGTGACGGTTGAATTATTTCGCAGGTCCGAGGTCTAACTACCGAGATGTTGTGCGACGTTTGCAAATGTAATGACGCCACGGTCTTCCTGACTCAAATTCTGGAGGGGAAGATGCAGAAGGTGAATCTATGCGATGCCTGCTCCAAGGAGAAAGGAGTGCAGGATCCAACGGGATTTGCCCTGGCCGATCTGCTGCTCGGCATTGGCGCAGCGGAGGAGATTGAGAAGGGCGCCATCACTCAGAAATGCCCGGTCTGCGGATATACCCAGGCTGATTTTAAGAAGACGGGCCGTCTGGGGTGCAGCTCATGCTATCTGACATTCATGGAGGGATTGACCACGCTCCTCAAGGCCATGCATAAAGGCACCGAACATGTCGGGAAGCTGCCGCAGCACGCGCATCGCACGATGGAATTGAGCGATCGCATGCGCAACCTGACGGAAAGCTTGCAGAAGGCGGTGGCGGAAGAGAACTACGAATCGGCCGCGACCTTGCGCGACCAGATCAAACAACTCGAACACGAGATGGCGACCTGACCCGCTATGAAATTTTCCAACGTCATGTCCACTTCAGGGGAGTGGCTGCGCGGTGAAGGACCGCATCATCAAATCGTCATCAGCAGTCGTGTCCGCCTCGCGCGCAATTTGCGCAACCGGGCCTTTCCCGGATGGGGAAAGAAGCCGGCGCGCGTCGAAGTCCTCGAATTGATACGGCCCCGCGTGGAAGAGCTTCCCGAGATGCAGGATTCGTTCTCCGAGTTACTGCAGGACTTGTCGGCTCTCGAGAAACAGGTTCTGGTGGAGCGCCACTTGATCAGTCGCGAACATGCGGCCAAGGGCGTGGGCAGCGCGGTGGTGATGAATCGGCGCCAGACGGTCAGCATCATGATCAATGAAGAGGATCACCTGCGCATACAGTCGATCCGGTCGGGCCTGCAATTGAAACAGGCTTTTAAGCTGGTCGATAAAGTCGATAGCGCGCTCGAGACCAAATTGGATTTCGCCTACGATCAGAAACTTGGATATCTGACGGCCTGTCCGACCAACGTGGGCACAGGCATGCGCGCTTCCGCCATGCTCCATTTACCCGGGCTGGTTTTGAGCGAACTGATTAATCAGGTCATCCAGGCGGTCAGTAAGATCGGTCTGGCGGTGCGTGGATTGTACGGGGAGGGGACCGAGGCCATGGGCAACCTTTTTCAGATTTCCAACCAAACGACGCTGGGAGAAAAGGAAGAAGAGATCATCGCGCGCTTGAGCAAAGTGATCGAGACCATCATTGACAAGGAACATGACGCGCGGCAGGTCCTCATTCAGAAACGATCCAACACGCTCTGGGACCAGATTGGCCGGGCCTACGGAGTCCTGACTTACGCTCATGCCATGACCTCGAAGGAAGCGCTCAATCTTTTGTCCATCATCAAGCTGGGAGTTGATCTCGGCGCTTTTCCGGAAGATCGCCGGCTGCCCATTGACGAATTGTTCATCGATACGCAACCCGCCCACTTACAGAAGAGTTCGCAGCAGAAGCTGAACGCCGAAGAACGGGACCATCTGCGCGCCCAAATAATCCGGGAGCGTTTGAAAGTCTTCCCTAAACCTGATATTAGTAAACTGGTGAGGGAGTCGGGCAACGGTGCCGCTGCCTCTCCATCAAACGATGAATAATTTTACTCCGCGCGCACAACAGGTTCTGGCGCTAGCCCGCAAGGAAGCCGACCGCTTTAATCATAATTATGTCGGCACCGAGCATCTGCTTCTCGGCTTGATCAAGCTGGGGCAGGGGGTGGCCGTGAATGTTCTGCAGAAGATGGGTCTTGATCTGGAGACGGTCAGAATGGAAGTCGAGAAACAAGTCGGCTCCGGTCCTGAGACCAAGATGGTGGGGAACATTCCTTATACACCCCGGGTTAAAAAAGTTTTGGCCCTGGCCGGTAAGGAAGCGAAAGCCCTCAATCATTCGTATGTGGGAACCGAACACATTCTGCTTGGGCTTTTGCGCGAAGGCGAAGG
>JBBRQE010000163.1:0-5525 GCA_038226905.1 Chthoniobacterales bacterium
AGACCAAACACTGCGTCTGACCGCGGAGGGGGCCAGCAGCATGACGCCGCCGATCAAACCCTATCTGGAAGAGAAGATGTGGTTCGCCCTCTTCTGGCTACAGCCCCTGCACGATTTCTGGCGGCGCGAGCTGGGCGACAGGTATTTCAGCAGATTGCGCGAGGTCATTCCTTACACATGGCTGCTCGATCCCACTCCGCTTCCGCAGCACGCCGTGCTCCCGCGCCTGGAGATCCAGGACTGGCGTGAGGCCGGCCGGTTCAGCCAAAAAGAGCGCGATCTTCTCTTAAAAGTCAGCGGCTTTTCTCCGCTCGGCTGGGGCAGCCGCGGAGTGTCGTTAGGCCGCGATCTCCCGCAAAACGACTGGCAACAGCGCATCGAGGCGGCCCTCGCCAATTTTGCGACGGCCCCGATGATCATGCAAAGATTTCACAAGGGGCGCCTGTTTGATCACCGATACTGGAAAGCAGACGGGAGCGAAATGGAAGTGATGAAGGGGCGGGTGCGGCTTTGTCCCTACTATTTCGTCGAAAACGACGGGGTGAAGCTTCGCGGGGCGCTCGCTACGATCGTTCCGGCGGACAAGAAATTACTGCACGGGATGCGCGACGCCATCCTCGTTCCCTCCGCTCGCGCCGCGCCTGCAGTTTGATCCGCTGAAATAGTCAGGTTGCCCTAACCGTTCTTGCGATTGAAACGCGCGACTTCCCGCTCGGTCTCGCGGTCGGTCGCCTTCTTCTTCAGGTCAGCCCGCTTATCGCGCGCCACCTTCCCCTGCCCCACACCGATCTCCGCTTTGAGGTGACCTTTCTTCCAGTAAATGCTGAGAACCACGAGAGCATGGCCTGCCACGTTGGCCTCGCCGTAAAGCTTTTCTATTTCATGCCGATGCAGGAGCAGCTTGCGCACACGCTTGGACGGCGGGATTTCGTGGCTGGCCTGCGCGTAGGGCTGAATATCGGCGTTGTAGAGGAACGCCTGACCGTTCTCGATCCGGGCAAAGGCGTCCCCGATATTCGCCTTGCCCGCGCGGATGGACTTTACCTCGCTGCCTTTCAGCTCGATGCCGGCTTCGTAACGCTCGACGATATGATAGTCCCGCAGCGCCTTGCGATTAAGAATCGATTCGGTCGCCATGGAATGAACTTAGCACAGGGCTCAAGCGGGCGAGAGGGCCGCAATCGTTTTCACGTCGTTCTCCCACAGGGGGAAACTGACAGGTTCCGGATCCCCCACGTGGTTAACAAGAGAAGCGGACAGCCTGGCCTACAGGACCGGTCGATAAACCGTCCGGCCTGCTTACTTCTTTTCCGCAGCGTCTTCGTCGGCTTCGATAAACTCGAAGGTGAGCTTACCGGCGATGATTTCCTGCAGCGCGATATCGGTCAGGGTCGCGCGCGGACCTGTTTCAACCATGGGAAGGTGGCCCAGGCTGAGCTGGCGCACGCGTTTTGAGACCACATTGATCAAGACCTGTTGGTTAGGAATCGTTTGAGCCGCTTCCTGGAGAAGTTGATTGGTCATATTGCGCAATGATCTGACGGGTCGGGTCGTTTCCGTCGGGAATTCAAAGACTTCGGGCCCGCTTTCAGTCGAACCGGATCGGCGATATTGCGGAAGAAGCGTAGCCATTAAAAAGGGACCTGCACTTTGGGCGGGGCCTGATTTTTTGTCAAACGAATTGTACGACCCAGGGGAAGCGGAAAGCCCTATCGCTTTTTTGTCCCCACAAGTTAGGCATAAGAAGGTGGAGACGAGAACTCTGTCCGACCGCCTGTAGTTAGCCGCCTCTCGCCTTTTTTCTCTTATGCTTCACATGCGGGGTTGATTCCCGTAGGTAGGGCGCCCAGAAAGCGGAGTCCGCCACATCGGAGAGCGCATCATAGCTCACGGCGGGGACGACGGGGAGCGAGTCCACCGTCTGGTCGTTATAGTCATGCCCGAAAACGTCCTGCGCCGTATCATTGAGCCGACTATCATCCTTCACATAATCGGTCCAATCGTCGAAGAAGACGGGGTCCCCCGTCTTCTTCGTCGTTTCCATGGCGTACATCTGAATGGCGTTATCGATCAGCCGCAGATCGTTCTTAATCAGACTCGCCTGCGACCGTTTGCGGGCGCGCAAAAAACTGGGCACCGCGATTGCCGCCAGCAGGGCAATGACCGCGACCACAATCATGATTTCGACGAGTGTAAATCCCGAAATCCTGCGACGCCTGTTCTTCAGCATGTTCCCAGATAATCGGTCGTTTTTTTTAGCAATTTCGGTACCAGGTGCAGGTTATCGCCCTGCGCGAGGGCCGCGCTGGGGTCGATGTTTTGGCCTCGTCCGTGTCGGCCATTCGCGTCTTGGCTTTTGCATGGGAGCGTGGTAAATCCTCCAGCGTTTCCCGTCAGTGACGGGCTGTGGCTCAGCTTGGTAGAGCGCCTGCCTCGGGTGCAGGAGGTCCAGGGTTCAAATCCCTGCAGCCCGAATGTTTCCGGGGCGCGATTACCTCATTTAGGTGGAACGTCCGTCGATCCTCGCGCAAGGTTTATCCACAGGACTCCCTCGGTGGCGTCCGATCCAGCCCAGCGCCATCGCATGAGTCAAGCCGTTCTCGCCACGCTCGCCATAACCGGATTCGGTGTCGCATTTTTCCACGCGGCCATCCCCACCCATTGGTTGCCCTTCGTTCTCACCTCCCGCGTCCAGCGCTGGAGCCGCCTTAAGACGATCGCCGTGACTGCTCTGGCCGGGACCGGTCATGTGGTCGCCACCGCCTTCCTCGGCCTTGGCATCACCTGGTTCGGGACAGCCCTGAGCAAGTCGATTGGGGATTGGTTTCCCCGCGTAGCCGGCGGTGCGCTGATCGTTTTCGGTCTTTATTATGTGCTTCGTCAATTGCGCGGCCATGGGCATCTTCACTTCCCTTATCCACACGAACATCTGCACACAGAAGCCGGGCATTCGCATCCGCACGAGCGCCCGCGTCAGCGCACGTCGGATCGCGCGGCCATCCTCAGTCTGCTCGCTTTTTTGACGCTATCCCCTTGCGAAGGGTTTTTGCCCTTTTACGTTTCCGGCATTCGCTACGGGTGGACCGGCTTCGCCATTCTAACGTTGATTCTCTCCATCGCGACCGTCCTGGGCATGGTCCTCTTCACCTCGCTCACCCTGGTTGGACTGAATCGAGTTAAACTGGCTTTGCTGGAGCGCTACGAAAGCCTTATCATGGGCGTGCTCCTCGCCCTCGTTGGTTTGCTGATTCTCTTTTTTGAACACTAATGCCCGCTGAACTGAAAATTGGCGATACTGCCCCCAGCTTCCTCGCCACGGCCGTGGGCGGCGATTTCGGGGAAGGCCGCGAGGTCGGCCTGGCGGAGTTTCGCGGCACTCCCGTCATCCTCTATTTTTACCCGAAAGACGACACCCCCGGGTGTACCGTACAGGCTTGTGGAATCCGCGATGTCTGGAGCGAAATAAAAGGCCAGGCGGCGCTCTTTGGCGTAAGCGCCGATGACCCGGCCAGTCACCGCAAATTCATCGATAAATTCAGCCTGCCGTTTCCTTTGCTCTCTGATCCGGAGCGAAAAATCGTGAATGACTACGGTGTCTGGGTGGAAAAGAGTTTCATGGGCAAAAAGCACATGGGAATAGAGCGAACGACTTTTGTGATCGGCCCTGCTGGTCTGATTTCAGCGGTCTTTCGCCGGGTGAAGCCGGAAAAGCATGTGGCTATTCTGCAGGAAGCCTTAGAGGGCGTCTAAAAAGTAGGGCGGGCCGCGTTGCTGTTGATTTTGGGGCGGGCCAAGGCGCGAGCGCAGTGCCCATATCCGCCGTGATCTGGGCCACGCGAGCGACGCCGGCCCGCGCCAAAAGCGACGCAACCCGGAGGGCGAGCCTCCCCACTTTTTCGACGCCCTCTTAAGAATAAAACAATGAAAGGCAAAGAAGTCAGTTGCAGTTTGTTGAACCCAATGGTTGGATGGGCGGCTGCCAAAGCTTCGCGTCGCGGCAGCGCTTATGGGTTCTCTCAAGAAAAAACGAAAAGCCAAAATCTCCAAGCACAAGCGCCGCAAACGCATGCGCGAGAATCGTCATAAGAAACGCCTTCGCTATAAGGCGTAACTCCGCGCGCCGTGCGCGCATTTTCCAGAGGCTCGATAGTTTGCGAACCATTCGCCGCGCCGTTACAATCGGAAAATGATAAGACAGAAGCACTGGGCCAGGCGGGCCAGACTTCTGTTGCTGACTTTGATCGCTGGTTACGCTGCCACCGCTCCCGGCCGCACGCCCGGTCCTTCTCCCCGACCGAAGGCCACCCTCTCCCCCGTGGAGAAGAAGAGCGCACGGCAGGATGATTCGACCACTACCACGCCCGCCCGCGATCTTCTCTTGCGCCCGGACGGCGTGCTCAAAGCCAAAGCTCTGACTAAGTTCGTGGAAGGCTCGACCCTGGAGGAGGACGGGGAGATGGATAAAGCCCTCGCCGCGTATCGAGAGGTACTGAACGTCGACCCCGGCCAGGCGCAACTGGCTGCACGTGTGGCCGCCTTGCTCACCCGGCAGGATCAATTCCCCCAGGCCATCGACATCTTGAAGGATGCGGTCAAGGCCAACCCAAAAGCGGCGGAGCCGTTCCTGCAACTGGCCTTCATCTACGCCAAATACCTGAAGAAATCCGACCAGGCCATCGATTACGTGAATCGTGCGATCAACCTCGAACCCGCTAACATCGACACTTACACGCGCCTTTATGAGATTTACCTCGCGGCTGGCAATGAAACAAAAGCGCGCCAGGTGTTGGAGCGGGCCAGCCAGGTTGGAAGCAATGATCCCACCTTCTGGACGCAACTTGGGAAACTTTTCGCGGCCCTCGTCTTCAAACCGGGGGTCGAAGCGGCGCCGCGAGACGTGGCGCGGGCCAATGAGATCTTCCAGAAAGCCGCCGAACACGCGGGGGATGATTCGGCTATCTTGAAAGACGTGGCCGATTACTACGCGGCTTCACAGCAAATTAGCCAGGCCATCCCTCTCTATCTGCGGGTGCTCGAACTCCAACCAGAGGACGCCAATGCGCGGGAAAAGCTCGCGACCGGTTTCATCCTAACGAATCAACGAAACAAAGCCATCGAAATGCTGGATGAGATTATCAAACAGCATCCTGAAAAATATCAGCCCTACGAATTGCTTGCCCAGGTCCTCGACGACCAGGGGCGCGCCTGGCAGCGCGAGAACAAGCTCGATGACGCCGCGATGGCCTTCAACAAGGCTGCCACGAATTATGAGCAGAGTCTGCTGGTCAATCCAAACCACGCCATTACCTACCTGCGGCTGGCCGAACTATTGCTCGGCCCGGTCAAGAATCCGGAGCGCGCCGTCAAGGTGCTGACGGAAGCACGCCGCCGCTTCCCCGAGACGGCCGAGATGGTCTATTACCTGGGAGTCGCTTTGCGCGAGGCCAGGCACATCCAGGAGGCGGTCATCACCTTTGAAGAAGCCTTGCACGAAGCGGAACTCGATTCCGGCGAGATCGTCGCGC
>JBBRQE010000164.1:0-5512 GCA_038226905.1 Chthoniobacterales bacterium
AAATGGCCGCCAGCAACAAAGCACTCCAGGCCAGGCTGAGCACCACCGCTTCACTTAAACCCACCGCGTGCCCCGCAGAGACCAGCCAGCTGATTCGCGGAATCAGCCGGCTGTCCGCTGTCGCCCAGATCTCCGACAGCTCGCGGCCAATCAATCCCGTTCCCTGACTTGCGAGCACGTCACTCCAATCCCGGCGCAGAGAAAAACAATACCCAATCACCTGTCCCGCCATGCCAACGCGCAACAGAGCTATCCAGTTTCCCGAGTCTCGTGGGAAGAAGAAGCAAACGATCCTCTCGGCTAGCGAGCGGCTGATCATTGCTTTGGAGGCGCCGCCGCCTCCACCGTTTCCGATCCCACGTCGTAAGTGTAGAGAATTTCTATTGAGTTTTGGGCCCCCTTTGCAAAGTCGCGCCACGGAGGCGAACTGACCGTCTCGAAAAACACGCGAACCCTCTCAAGGTTTCCGTGTTCCTCCCAAATGCGGTCGGCCAGCAGCTGGATAATGCCTTCCCGCACTACGGCGTCGTCAGCGCGACCGATCACATCGAGCAAACTGTCCACACGCAAAGCGGAGACACCGGCATCCCCCGGTAATTGTTCGGAGCCAACGCTGCCATCCTTGTAGTGCAGTTCGAAACGGAGCTGGTAAGCATCCGGCACCCGGGGCGCAAAGAAGCCGTACCCATTTTCGATCCCGGCCATGTTCAGGTAAGCGAACAAACCCTGCCGGACCGGATTTTCCCTGACCAATGACCTCAGCAGGAGGACTTCACTAGTTCGCTGGGCTTTGGATGAATAGCGCGTCCAGGCATCCGGCCACAGCACCTGCCCGGCGGAAAGAACGGTGAAGGTATCCCGGCAGCAGATGGCAAAGATGATCGAAAGATGCAGCGCTGCCGTCGCCGCGTAAACGCGGTCTCGCTTCAATTAAGGATCGTGAATCTTTGCCTTGGAGAGGAATTTTTTGAGATCGGACACCTTTTGAAAATTAGCTAATTGGGTGATGTGACCGTTCGTTTTAGCCCCCTTCGTTTTGGGCCAGTCTCCTCTATGAAAAAGGCCGGCATGCCGATGATGGTGGTGCCCGTCTTGCGAGTAATCGTACTCTGCGTCCGTGTCTTTCAGCGCCTGCTCCACCTCTTTTTCCGTCGCACCCTGGACCTCCTGCATATCGAGAAAATAATGCACGATCCTCTCCCGAGGCTGCTTTTTGGTGTCAGCGACGATGATCCCGGCGGATACGACAACCAAGGCCAGAACGAGCAGTAAAAACGAACGCGAAGCGACAGGAAGCGTTTTCATAGTTAGGCCGGTTTGAGGCAAATCGGTTCAACTGGCAAGCAAAAAGTTCACTGGTTAGGTCCAGGCTAACCAGTAGCCTTCACTCCGCAGGCGCCAGCCGACGCAGCGGACGGCTCGGGCTCCTTGCTAAAGCGGTCAGGGCATAGCCTAGGAAGGCGGCAAACTGCGAGAGGATCACCAGAAACGGGGCCCCGATTTTACCCCATCCGGCCGATTCCCTCATGGATTGGAGCGCGGTGCTTAGGATGAGCGACGCGGCGCTTTTTCGGCACAGGTTTCGATTCCGGCTGTAATAACGGAAGCCGCCCCGGCCATAGCCGATATGCTGAACAAGCAGCGCACGTAATCGCATGCGCCGGTCGTGCGCGACGATCGCGGCGGCCAGATAAACGAAGCGATAACCGTGAGCCATGAGGCGATCGCAAAATTCGCGATCCTCGTAGGCGGGGCGCAATTGTTCATCGAAACCTCCTTCTCGTTCGAAGGCCTGCCTGGACAGACCGAAATTGTTACTGCCAAAGAAAGACACCGATGACGGATCGGTTTCATAGTTTGCGTAGGCCTTGTGGGCCAGAAGATGACTGACCCGCGAATAAATATTATTGCTCGCGGCGTTCACCGTCTGCCCCCCGGCTACAGAGGCCGAATCGCTCGTAAGACTCGCTTCCATTGTGGTCAGCCACTTTCGATCCGGCAGACAGTCGTCATCGGTAAACAAAAGATAACTACCACGCGCCTTCCGGACGCCCAAATTGCGGGCCGCGCCCGCCCCGGCGTTTTCTTGCCTAACCATCACCAGATTGAAGCCGCCCGGAAACGGCGACGACGGGAGATCGAGCGGCGCGGGCGAACCGTCGTCCACCACCACCACTTCGAATTCCTCTTTCGGAAAATCGGATTCCGCCAGCTTCGTTAGGCAATTCAGCAATGCCTCCGGACGTGCAAACGTCGGAATGATGACGGAAATTCTAATCATCGGGCAGAAGATGCTTATCTTGTGGGCACAAATAGCGGCATCGATGAAATTCCATGTTCACGCGGACGGGGGTGGCCGCTCGTCCACGACCGCACAGGATTCCGAAAATCGCACCGACGGAGATCGAGGTGACGCCGGCACATAAAACAGTGAGCAGCATGGGAAGCCTCCACGGCGGGAAACCGATGCGCAGGGCATGGCGCAGCGCGCGCTGCAAGCGCAAGGGGAAAAGAGCGGGCGCGGCTGAGGCCCAACCGCATCGACGGAGCAGCGACCACCGTTCCTGTTCCGCGCGGCATGCCCAAAAAAGTCTTGTGCCCCAGTATTGTTCCCACACAAAGCGGGGAAGGGTGGAAATATTGACGTGGGATGTGCGGGCTCCGGAATGCAGCAGCAATTCTCGACCGCTCGCGAGCATCTCCGCCTGCATCAATCCCTCCGTTTCCAGCATGACTCCAAGTCGCTCGCCGTAGGCCTTCAGCAGACTCGCTTTGTAGGAACTATTATGAGTTGGAATATAGCCCCGCGCCTCGCTCTTCCGGCATTCCGCGACCGGCCCGAAATTCAAAAGAAACGAGGCCCAGCTCGTCACACTAGCGGGATTGGCATTTTTTAATGTCGGGCCCACGCCGGCCCACGGTTTTTCGTGTGCCTCCAGCAAAGCCGCCGCCCAAGCCGGCTCCGGCCAGCAATGGTCCTCACCAAAAACGATAATGGCTGCGCGGGCCGCATGGGCACCCGCAGCACGAGGGTCGCCCGTGTTTTGCAAGATTCCTACTTCGACAAACTGGAAACTGGCGAAGGTGCCGAGTTCACTCTCATCCGCCTGAAGATGCACGAGCGACGGCGCGACAATCACAATTTCCAGGCGCGCCCGCGCCGTCTGTTGCAGCAAATGTTTTATGGTTAGGCGCAGTCGCGCGTAACGATCCGGGGTTACCAGGATGACGGAAAGGGCGGGCTCGAGAGCGGCGCTCATTCCCCGGTCACTTCTTCGCACTCAATCGACTTCTCCTCGCAGGAGGATCGCTCCGCGGCGTCCAGAATAATCTGGCAACGCAGCCCATCTTCGAAGTTTGGGTAATCGCGTAGTAAAGGATCGCACACGGCCGCGACAAACCGCGTCAAGGCTAAACCATAGGAGGGTTCGTGCCAGGGAGCCCTCAGCTTCCGCCAAAGTCGCGCGCTCGGGAGGACGCCTTGCCACGGTGAAGTCATACGCTGCCACCGGGCCTTCCCATGTGAGACGGCTGAAAACCGAACGCTTTCAAGTCCGTAACGGTCGATCGTTAGTTTTCCGGCATCGCCATAGATTTCGATGATGTCTTCCTCGACCCCGCCCAGCGAAAAATAGGACTGCGCCGCCATGCCGTTTCGCATGGTCATCTGGAGCACAGCCGAATCGTCCTCCGTCCGAACCGTGGTGACATGGGCATGGACCTCGCAGATTCCGGCACCGCACAGATAACTGAAGAGATCGACGTGGTGAGACCCAAGGTCGAGCAGGACACCGCCCCCTTCTCGTCGCGATGTCCGCCAGCGAGACGGGGAGCCGATCGATGTGGAAAATACGCTCCGGATCATTCGAGCCTGTCCGATACGCCCGGCCTGCAAAAGGGCGCGCGCCGATTGGATGGCGCGGCTAAATCGGTAATTGAAGCCCATCATTCCGACCATGCCCGACCCTCGCCGGGCTGCCACGAGTCGTTTCGCGTCCGCCAGGTTGGCCGCGGCCGGCTTTTCCAGATAAACGTGCTTACCTTTTTGCAGCGCCTCGAGGGCGAGAGTGGCGTGGGTCCCGGTGGAGGTGGAAATGAGCACGGCCTCGCAGTCCACGCGGGCCAGCATTTCAACGTGGGAAGCGAAGGTCTCCGCCCGCGGGAACGCCGCACGAGCGACTGCCCGACGTTCATCCAATGGATCGACTACCGAGACCACTTCCACATCGCGTCGCTTCCGGAGGAGAGGCGTGTAGACCTGCTGCGCCAGTTTGCCGAAGCCAACCAGGGCAATCCGCACGCGTTCGGGCGATGAAGACATGGGGGCCAACCCTAGCGGCGGTCGACTCGTGTGCAATTGCGTCCTACAGGGACAGTGGTCAGCCGACGCGGAAACGAATGTCGCGAATAATCTTCGACCCGAAGCGCTGCTTCAATTTGCGCAAAATATCGGCTTTGGAGATTTGCTCGAACTGATAATGCAGGGTGGGCTGAAGAACACGGACGTAGAGAACGCCTTCCCGCAGGGAAAGAGGCGCGGAATGGGCGGCAATGAACTCGCCCACAATTTTCGCCCACGCTTGTATCACTTCCGTTTCATTCAGCCGTTCTTTCAAACCGAGACGCTGCATGATTTTAGGCAACAATCCGGCGGTCGATTCAAACCGGTCCGGTCGCGATTTTACTTCCGGCAACCCGCGCCACTCGGCGATGACAGAAGAGCGGAAAGACGCGTTCATATCTTTTCTTTAGCCAGTGATCGGGCCGGATGAAACATCCTTTTGCATCAACCGCCCGTCCCCCCGCGGGGTCAGTATTTTCGCCGCATGTTACTGGGCAGAATATTGAGCTCGGTGCGATATTTGGCCACCGTGCGTCGCGCGATGGGGATGCCGCGCTTGCTTAAGATCTCGACGATCTCCTTGTCGCTTAAAGGCGAATTGCCTTCCTCGTTCTTGACCAGGTCGAGGATTGCTTCCTTCACACTGGTGTTGCTCATCGATTCGCCGGTGGCGGTTTGATAGCCCGGCGTGAAGAAATATTTCATCTCGAACACGCCCTGCGGGGTGGACATGTACTTGCCCGAAATGGCGCGGCTCACGGTGGTCTCGTGCACCCCTACCGCGTCGGCGATCTGCACCATGGTCATGGGCTTGAGATGAGAAGAACCGTGATCGAAGAACTCGCGCTGCCGAGAGACAATCTGGTGCGCGATGTTGGAGATGGTCTGCTGCCGCTGGTGAATGGATTTGATCAGGAATTTTCCGCTCCGGATTTTATCGCGAATGTAATCCTTCACCTCATTCCCGTTGCCATCCTGCGCCATGATATCCTTGTAGGTGTTACTGATGCGCAGATGCGGGATTTGTTCCCCGTTCAGGATGACCTGATAATCGCCGTTGATCTTTTCCACCGTCACATCGGGCAGGACGTAGTTCTGCGGCGCGGTGGCGAAGATGGCCCCCGGCCGGGGATCGAGCTGCGCGATATTGTTGGCGCATTTCTGCACCTG
>JBBRQE010000165.1:0-5440 GCA_038226905.1 Chthoniobacterales bacterium
TCGGGGTTGACTGAGAATTCGGCGGTTAAGTCCTGTCCGTATTTTCGTTTTAGATTTTCGATAATCGGCCCGCTGACTTCCGCGGACAATTCGCTGGCACTTTCCACGCGAGCGCGCCGCTTCTCCATTTCAAGGCGGAGCAGACGCTGATAATTCTCCAGCACCCCGATGTATTGGCGAGGTTTATGGGCGATCATCGAGTCGACCAAGGATCCGATTTTCCCATGATCAAGTTGACCATCGGTAAAGCTGCCGCGCAAAAGCAGGCGCGAAAGCTGACGGATTTCCTTGTTGATCTTCATGAAGCCAATTGCCGGGACGCTTCTTCCTGAAGACGGCGCTGATCGTCCGAGCTGAGAACTTTGCCCGTCACTTTTGCCGTGGTGTCGACAACCAAACGTCCCAGCTCGCGTTTCAATTCCGCCATGGTGCGTTCGTGTTCGAGCTGAGTGGCTTCGTGCGCTTTGGCCAGAATTTGCTCCGCTGCGGCAATCGCTTCCTGCTCCCGCCGCTCGGCCACATGCCCGGCGCTTTCGCGGGCTTCATCGATCATGCGTTGTGCTTCCACGTTGGCCTTGGCCAGAATCTCGGAATGCCTTTGCTCCGCTTCGGCCAGTTGCTGTTTGATTTTATCCGCGTTGGCTAATCCTTCGGCAATACGCTGACGGCGTTCGTTCAACACCTGAAGGATGGGCCGGTAGGCGAACTGCCGCAGGAGCAGCGCGACCACCACGAAACTGATAACCTGCGAGAGAAACAGCCCAAGATTCCAACCGAACGTGTCGGCCGTTTCTTTGACCATGTCGAGCAAACCGCCGGTGGCGGGTGCAGCCGCGGCAAGAATCGTGAGGTTCATGAGCTAATCAGTGCGGGAGTGGATGTCTACTTAACGAGGAAGAGCGCGTAAAACACGAGGGCCTCGGTAAAGGCGATCGCCAGAATCGCCTGCACCAGAATAGGGGTGGCCGCGCCGGGATTGCGGCCAACCGCGGAGGCCGCGCCCATGCCGATCAAACCTACGCCGACCGCCGCACCGAGTGCTGCCAGACCTACGTGAATGCTGCCGCTGATTTCCGCCAGTATTGGTAATAACATATTCGTTTTCTTTCTTTTGTGGTTTTAGTCAGCAGCCTCCGCGGGAACCACGGTCATGGCTGCCAAAATGGTTAGTGATGCGATCCTTCGTGTCCCTCCTCGTGCCGGGCAATCAAAAGGGTAAAGACCGCTGTCAAAAGCATGAAGACCAAGGCCTGTACAATGCCGACAAGGACCTCCATGAAATAGAAAGGAATGGGAATGAGCCAGGAGAGCGAAGGGACGATTCGCGACATCGCTTCCAGCATATTCTCTCCCGCGTATTCATTCCCATACAACCGAAAGCTCAGGGAAACGGGCCGGAAAAGGATCGAAACCACCTCCAGCAGACCAACACAGAAGAAAATGAGGATCATCAACACTTTCATGATGCCCTTGCTGTCGCCCTTGGGACCAAAAAGATGCACGATGACACCACCAAAACCCTGCGCCTGCACTGCCCAGTATATCCAGAGGACAAAAAATACGGCGGCCATCGCGGAAGTCATGTTCAAGTCGGCGTTGCCTCCACGGAGGAGGGGGCGCTCGACCTGAAACAACCCGGTGGCCGCATCGTGGTGGCCCCAGCCGATGGTACCGACACCGGGGATAAGGCCGAACCAGTTTACAAACAGAATAAAAATGAAGAGCGTGGCGAAGAACCAAAAGGTCTTCTGCACCAGTTCCGTGCCGATGATGCTCTCGAGGAAATCATGCAGACTCTCCACCAGCCATTCCCAGAAATTCTGCTTCCCATCCGGGACCGCTTTGATTTTTCGGGTGGCAGACTGCGCGAAAATGATAATGCCAGCCGCCACCACCCAGGTGACCAGCATCGAGTTGGTAGCCCGAAACTTCCAGATATGAAAAATCTCTGCGGGCTTTAGGGGAACGCCTTCGTGCTCCTCGGTGGAAGCTATGTATTCCGGCTCGGCCGCCCATGTCGACGTGGCCATAACGCAGCCGCATAACAGCGTCATCACTGTTAGCAGTAAGCGAGGAATAAAATAGGACTTCATTCGGTCAATAGCGTCGCAAAGGCCCGGTCGAATCTACTTTCAGCGCCCGCCGCAAACAGGGGAGCGGGCAACACACGAGGCGCGCTTGCGTCGCGCTTATCAAAGCAAGTTTTGCTAAATTGACAAGGAACTTTCCCGAATTTTCTTCTATTAACAGATTCGTTCGACCTGAACGGGTTTGGCGGTCTTTCCGCACGATCAATCGCGAGGTGCGGAAAATCTCTCAGGCAGGGGCCATTGACCCAATCGCCCGCAAGCGGTTCGGTGACCGCCCCTACCCGACGAGTTCGATCGTTGGGACTAACTCAGCCTGCGCCGTTTCCCGACTAAGCCATTCTGCCAGTTTTTTTATCAACTCGGGAATCCCCTCGCCCGTGGCCGCAGCGATGGGCAGGACCTCGACAGAGCGAAACCGTTGGCGCAGCGCTTGCAGGTTTTCTTCCGCTTCCGGCAAATCCATTTTATTCGCCACCACCAGCCAGGAGCGCTGCGAAAGGCGTGGGTCGTACAGATCAATTTCGCGTCGCAAATTTTGCAAATCCTCGATGGGATTGCGCGCCTCGCTTCCCGCTATATCCACCACGAAAAGCAGAATTTTGCAGCGCGTAATGTGACGAAGGAAGTCGTGCCCCAGCCCGACATTGCGATGCGCGCCCTCGATTAATCCCGGAATGTCCGCCACCGTCGCGCGATCGTAACCGGAGAAGGCTACCACGCCGATGACGGGGTGCAGAGTCGTGAATGGATAGGGCGCGATCTTCGAGCGGGCTGCGGAAATCTTTGTGAGCAGGGTAGATTTTCCCGCGTTGGGATAACCAACCAGGCCGGCGTCGGCAATCGTGCGTAGCTCGACCAGAAAATGGCCCTGCTCCCCTTCCTCGCCCTCTGTGTATTGGACGGGCGCGCGATTCTTGGAACTTTTGAAATGCACATTGCCTTTCCCGCCTTTCCCGCCCTTGGCCAGAATGAACTCCTGTCCCTCGACGGTAAGGTCGGCGATCGGTTCAAGAGAAGGCTCGCTGGCCTTTACAGGAGCTGGCAACCGGAGAGCTGGCCCGGCCAACTCCGCCTCGTCCCCCGATTCTTCGTCTGAAGTTGAACGTCTTGCTCCCTCCTGCGCCACCAATTCATCCGCCTGAATGACGTGGTGGCCCGAGACGGTCCCCCGGGGAGACGGCGCCCGATAAACCACCGTTCCAATCGGGACCTTCACAATTTTGTCCTTGGCCGCGCGGCCCGACATTTTTTTGCTGAGGCCATGTCCGCCTCTCTTAGCCTTGATGATCGGTTCGTAATAAAGCCCGGTCAGGTTATCGACGTGCGGGTCCGCCCGCAGAATAATATCTCCGCCGCGGCCGCCGTCGCCTCCATCCGGTCCTCCCTTGGGGACAAACTTTTCGCGCCGAAAGCTGACACAACCGCGGCCGCCCCCGCCGGCTTCCGCATAAACTTTGATCCGATCTACGAACACGCTCCTATTATAGACAGAACTGGCGCGCGCGCGACGCCGCTCTTCTTTGTGGGGAAGGCGCATTCAAATTTGCATCCGTTTGGTGCGCCGCTCATCTTGTCGTTCACTTCTATGAATCTCTCCCTCCGCCGGCCAACGCTTTTTCTCCTCTCGGCTCCGCTAATTCTGACTGTCTCCCTAACGACCGCAAAAAACCTCGTGCAAAATCCGACCGCCTCCGATAATCCGTTCTCTCTCGAGAGCAGCCTCCCTTATCACCTGCCGCCTTTCGACAAGATCAGGGACGTCGATTTCTCTCCTGCCCTCGAAACGGGCATGCGCGATCAGCTCAAGGAAGTAGAGGCCATCACCACCAATCCGAAGAAGGCGACTCTCGATAACACGATCGTCGCGCTCGAACGCACGGGCCAGCTGCTCGACCGGACACAACGCACCTTCTCCAATCTCAACGCCTGCAATACCAATCCGGCTTTGCAGACTATCGAAAAAGAGATGGCCCCCAGACTCGCAGCGCACAACGATGCCATTCACCTGAATAGCAAACTCTTCGCACGCGTGCAGGAACTCTACACGAATCGCGACAAACTCGGCCTGGACGCAGAGTCGACCTATTTGCTGGAACGCTACTACAAGGATTTTGTGCGAGCGGGGGCAAAGTTGTCCGATGCGGACAAGGAAGCGCTGAAAGCTATGAACGCGGAGTTGGCCAGTCTGCAAACGACATTTGAACAGAACGTGTTGAAGGAAAAAAACTCGTCGTCTGTCCTGGTGGAGGATCGCGTGCAGCTGGCTGGACTATCCGACGGCGAGATTGCGGCCGCGGCCGCGGCCGCCAAGGACGAGCAACACGACGGCCAGTTTGCCCTTCGTCTGCAAAACACGAGTGGCCAGCCGGTGCTCGGCTCGCTGCAAAATCGATCTCTGCGCGAACGGATCATGCAGGCCTCCCTTGCGCGCAACAGCAAAGGCGGCGCCTTCGATAACCGCACTGTCGTTATGCGCATCGCGCAACTTCGAGCGGAGCGCGCCCGTCTGCTCGGTTATGCCAACCATGCTGCTTATCAGTTGGAAGATCAGACGGCGGGCAACGTTCCCACGGTGAACAAACTTCTGGCCGACCTGGCGCCTCCCGCCGTGACAAATGCGCGGCACGAGGCGGCTGACATGCAAAAAATTGTCGAGGAAGAAAAGGGCGCCTTCCCGATCGCTTCATGGGACTGGGATTTTTATTCAGAGAAGGTGCGCAAGGCTCGTTATGCCTTCGACGAGTCGGAGATCCGGCCTTATTTCGAGCTGAACCACGTCATCCAGGATGGCGTTTTCTTCGCCGCGGGAAAGCTCTATGGCCTGACGTTTAAGGAACGGCACGACCTGCCGGTTTATCAGCCCGACGTGCGCGTCTGGGAAGTTTATGATGCCGACGGCAAGCCTCTCGCTCTTTTCCTCGGTGACTATTACGCGCGGCCCTCTAAACGGGGCGGCGCCTGGATGAATGCCTATGTTCAGCAGAGCGATCTTTTCGGGACGAAACCGGTCGTCGCGAATCATCTGAACATACCCAAGCCACCCGAGGGGGAGCCCACCTTGTTAACCTACGATGAAGTGCGGACCGCTTTTCACGAATTCGGGCACGCTCTTCACGGAATGTTTTCCAAGGTCAAATATCCGCGTTTCAGCGGGACAAGCGTGCCACGGGATTTTGTCGAATATCCCTCCCAGGTGAATGAGATGTGGTCCATCTGGCCGGAAGTGCTGAAGAACTACGCGAAACATTATAAGACCGGTGAGCCAATTCCCCAGACGCTGCTCGACAAGGTCATGGCCGCGCAGAAGTTTAACGAAGGATTTAAGACAACCGAATATCTTTCCGCCGCCA
>JBBRQE010000166.1:0-5421 GCA_038226905.1 Chthoniobacterales bacterium
ATCCGCTGCACAATTTGGCTCCAGAGCAGAGGATGTAAGGCGACCCCCTCTTCCTGCCGCCAACGCCAGGTGTCGTCCGTCCCGATGTAGAGCACCTGCCCGACGCCGTATTGTTGCGCAACGATGGCGGGCATTTTCCCAAATCGAGTCGTCTTCGCTGGATCGCTGTCTTCCACCAAAACCTCGGCGCCCGCCTTGGCACGCGAGACCAATCGAATCCAAAAGACCGGCGGAAATTTTTTCCAAATCTCCAGGTTCTCCGCGTTCTCGGGGGAAAGCTTGAGCATCGGGCTGGCCCGTCCGGCCGAAGTTAGGGCCAGCGTGGTCCCCCTTTGCGCGAGCGCGCGCTCGTTCCCTTTGGTCGCGTTGTCCCATTCGACGGGCAGCATTTTTTCGAGCGGAGTGCCGCCGTACGCCACGGGATTAAACTGTTGACCCGCGATGAAGATACAGGCGCCGCCGAATTTCGAGACAAACTCGGCCAGGGCATCGAGTTGCTCGGGTAGGAAGAATTTCGGATCCACGTCTCCCAGCACGACCAGGTCGTATTTGAATAGTTCGTCCTTGGTGGCCGGGAATTTTTCGAGATAAGGCGAATTAGGCGACTTGGACAGCTGCGGATCTCCCTCGGTTAACACGAATTTCGCTTCGATACGGCGATCGCGCAGGAGCACGGCGAAAAGATACCGGAATTCCCAACGCGGCGCCCGCTCGACGTAGAGGACCTTAATCTTGCTGTCGATCACGCGAATCCGCTGCGAAGCCGAGTTGTTATCCTTGACCGTTTCATCTTCGCGCGGAGCGATGGAGGCGGTCAGCTCGAACTCGCCGATCTTATCCGGCGTGAACGCCATCGGAACGACCTTCTCGGCGTCATCCGTGAAGTCGAGTTCCTTCGACGCGACTTCCTGCTCGCCCAACTTCAAGACGAGGCGCGCTCTTTGTCCCGCCAATCCCTGGGCACGCAAACGCACGGTGACCGGAAGTTCGTCCTTAATAAAAGCCACGTCCTGCGAAAAGACGCTGCTCACAAGAATGTCGCGCGGTGATGTAATTCCGACACCGTAAATATAGAGCGGCATCTTTTCCTGACCGGCGAAACGCGCCGCGTCGAGCGGTTCGCTGCCGAAATTATTCGCCCCATCGCTGGCCAGAAAAATTCCCGCGATCGGCTGACCGCGCTTGCGATTAATCACGTCGCGTAAGGCATCACCCATGGCGGTAGCCTGGCGCGACTCGTCCGCCGCCGGCGATCCCAGCGCCTCTTTCTCAGATGCCTCCGTCACCTTGCGATCAAAGCGGGCAAAGGTGAGGTCGTAGCGCTTGCTCAGGCCATCGAGCAGGTTCAAATCCTTGTTCTGCATCGCAGCCACGAGCACTTGTTCGCGCGAAAGATGATCCACTTCGGTCGCGCGCTCTTTACTCAGCGATTGATCGAGGCGCTTGATCATGCCCTTCGCGATGGCCGCGCGTTTCACATCCGCATCCACCGACCTGGGGTCCTGAATATCCATGCTCAGGCTTTGATCAAAGAGCGCGATCAAGGTGCGCCGAATGCGGTTCTCAATCGTGAAAGAAAAGACCGGACGAAGGAGCATGAAAAGAATGGCAAAAAAAAGGGCAATGCGCAGCCCGCCGAGGAGCCGTCGACGGAGCGGACCCAGCTCGCGATGGCCGCCGAGATAGCGATAAACCCACCAGCTAAAGACAGCCAGAATCAGGGCGAAAGACACCGCCGACCCAAGCCAGGAACCATTGCGCAACTGCAAGGTCACCGACGTGACTTCCTGCGCCTCGCCCACCTTGACCCCGAGCAATTTGAGCAACAGTCCGATCATTTGCTTGCGCTAAAAACTCCGGCCAATCCCACTTCGGCGCAGGCCACCACGAGGGCTAGAAAAGCGAGGAACGTCCACCATTCGACCCCTTTGCCACCCTTGGCTGCTTTGATGTCGAGCGGTCCGCTTCCCGACCAGCGCAACACTTGGGCCGACGACGAAAGCGCATCGAACTTTTCCTTCGGCAGGTCCGCCAACCTGGACTCCGAGGAATCGAACTGCGCGGCAAACTTCACGGTCGAAGGAGGATCGGTCTTGACCGTGACTTCGTAAGCTCCGGCCTGGCTTGTCTCGTCGAACTGGAGGAGCGGCAAACCGCCGACCATCCGGATACGGCGAAGCGAACCGCTATCCTTGTTCTCGCCCGGCCGGGCGATAATCGCATCTCTATCCACCCACTCCGGATCGGCCAGGAATTCGAACGTACCTCCGACCGGGATATTGAGGCGCGCGTCCTGCCGATCGAGGATGGCGCCAAGCGTGCGCGCCATAAGAGGAACGAAGGCCGGATGCAGCGGCATGTCGTTCCAAGCATCATCGGCCGTACTGCTAAAGAGAATGACGCGGCCGCGTTTCCAAACACGCTCCATCACAGCCGGCGAACCGTCCGCATATTTAAGAACGATGTTGGGCTCGCCGGCATCGGCCACGGGGGCCGTGACGGGGATCAGTTCAAAGGCGCGAAAAAACTGGGAGGTCGAAAGCGTGCCGGCGCCGGGATCATTCCAGATGGAAACGATACCGTTGGTGTAACCTTCGCCCTGCAAATTTAAGGCGGTCTCACGTTGGTTAGGCTGACCGCGAATCGAACCGAGCGTCGCCGGAAGCATGCCCAGTTTTTTGCCGAAGTTCTCGTTGTAAAAAGCAGCGATTGTTTTGTCGCCAGGGAAAATGATGAGGCCGCCGCCGCGCGTGAGATAAGCGGCCAGACCTTCCACCGCGGTGGGCGCAATCTCCGCCACGTTCGCCAGCACGACGGCCTCATAATCGCTCAGTTTCGTCGAGCTCAGCTCGGCCGGCGCGATCGTTTTCGTTTTGACATAATGCTTGTCACGTTCTTCCAGGCGCACGGGCGTGAGGGCGTTGCGCAGGTAAAAAGTTTCGCTGTCGCGCGGTTCCGCGCGAGGATCGCCATCGACCAGCAGCACCTGCACATCGTCCACCGCGCGCAGCGCGACCGTCCGCTGATCGTCCGTCGGTAAATGATCGGCGTTGATTTTGGCCGTGACCGTGTGATAGCCCGCTTCCCGGAATTTGGCGAAAAGCGAAATGTGCTTGGCCGCACCTGCCGGGATCGTTTCGATGGCTCCTTCATCGATCGGCGATTCGCCGTCAATGTTAAGCCTAACGGCGACCGCTTTTGCTTCGTTCACTCCGAAGTTACTGACTTCGACATCGAACTGGGAGGCCGCGCCGACACTGGCGATCGCACTGGCCAGTCGCAGATCGCTGACCGCGAGATTATGGTCCTCCGGTCCGCCAACCAAAATTATGCGCGTGCTCGCGCCGGGATTGCTCAAGACCTTTCGTATTTCCTCAAACTGCGTCCAGCCGGTGGCCTGGCCGTCGGTGATCAAATAAATAGCGGCCCCGGCGGCGCCATGCCGGCTCAATGTTTCGAAGGCCTGATCGAGTGCGGGCCGCACCCTGGTCGGCCGGCTGGAAAGTTTCGCATCACGAATAATTTTCCGCGCCAGATTCAGATCGTAAGTGGGCTCGGGAATCATGGCCTGGACCACGTCAGAAAATAGAAGCACCGAGGCGGAGGAGCCCGCCGGCAAGGCGTCGATCAACTGCTCGCCCACCTTGCGCGCCTGATCGAGGCGGGAAGCACCGCCGTCGTTTTGTCCCATGCTGTAGGAGTTGTCCAGCACGATGACAGCCGTCTCGGCTCCTTTTCCCATGGCCGCGCTCCCGGCGCCGCGCAACATGGGCCGCGCCAGCGCCAGGGCGAGCAAGAGCAGCAACAGACAACGGAGAGCCAACAGGATGAGTTCCTCGAGATTCAGACGCTTCTGATTTTTCTGGACGCTGTTCTCCAGAAAGCGCATGGCCGCCCACACCATCCGCTTTATTTTGCGGTTCATGAACAAGTGAATGAGGATCGGCGCGGCGATGGCCGCCGTTCCGAAAAGCAGGAGCGGATTTAGGAACATCATCGCGCTAAAACCCGGTGTGTTGCCGTGAGGCCAGATACGCGCTGAGCACTTCGTCCCACGGATGGCTCGTATCGACAAAGACGTAGTGGCATTTGTTTCGCTCGCATCCCATGCGGATGCGTTCGCGAAAAGCGTTCATCTCCTTCAGGTAACTCTTGCGCAGAGCAGCCGGTTGCGTCAGGAGCCGCGGCCCCCCTTCCAGCCCGATGAACTCGACTGTGCCTGTCAGATCAAATTCCACTTCGGCATGATCCATGACATGGAAGACGAGGACTTCGTGGCCGTCGAAACGAAGATGTTGAATGCCTTCCAGGATTTTCTCTTCATCATCGAACATGTCGCTGATCAGAATGACAATGCCTTTGCGGCGAATGTGAAGCGCCAGATCGTGCAGGATCTGGGAGACGTTCGTTTTCTCGTTAGGCTGGAAGGCCGCCAGAATCGTCATGATATTGTGAATCTTGCCCAGACTATCCGTGCGCGTCTGCCGTTCGCGCACGGCGTCATCGAAGATGTTTACCGAAACCGCGTCGCGCTGCAGAAGGATGAGATAGGCCAGGGTGGCGGCCATTTGTCTGGCATAGTCAAACTTGGTGAGTTTGCCCGAGCCGTATTTCATCGACTCGCTGCCATCGAGCATGATGTGGGCGACGTAATTCGTCTCCTGTTCGTATTGCTTGATGTAGTAGCGATCCGTCCGCCCGAGCACTTTGTAATCAAGATGGCGGACGTCGTCGCCCGGGACGTATTCGCGATGCTGGGCGAACTCAATGGCGATGCCGCGATAGGGCGACTTGTGGGCCCCGGCCATGTAGCCCTCGACGATTTGCCGTGCCTGAATGCCCAGCATCTCGGCCCGCTGAATCGTCAGGGGATCGAGCAACTTCAGGTCGGGGTCAACCTCTCCCATGGTTAGAAACTAAGGCCCCGCACGCTGCATTCGGTCGTCACGACCAGGTTCAACTTTGCGGGATTGTCGTAAGAATCTTTCGCACGACGTCGTCGGAGGTAACGCCTTCGCTCTGGGCGGCGAAGTTCGGCACGATCCGATGACGCATGATGCCGGGCGCGACGGCCGCGACATTCGCGCAACTGACGTAGACCTCGCCACTCAAGATGGCGTGCGCCTTGGCTGCCATGATCAGATTCAAACTGGCGCGGGGGCCCGCTCCCCAGCTCAACCATTTTTGGCAAAAATCCAGCGCCTGCGGCGACTTGGCGCGCGTGGCTCCGACTATTTTTTGTGCGTAATCGTAGACATGTTCGGCCACGGGGACGCGTTTTACTGCACCCTGCAGGTAAAAGATGTGGTCCGCCGTGATGATCGGCTGGGGCTTTTCCAGTTTCATTCCTGTCCCACGCTTCATGATTAAGAGTTCCTCCTCGGCGCTCGGATAGTCGACCGAGATAAGAAACATGAAACG
>JBBRQE010000167.1:0-5335 GCA_038226905.1 Chthoniobacterales bacterium
CCACTGATCTCGGACCTCTGAATCATGTCTGTCCTTGTCGTCGGTTCCATTGCGCTTGATACGGTAAAAACTCCGGTGGAAGAACACGCCGACTTATTGGGCGGTTCCGCCTCCTATGCTGCTTTAGGGGCGAGTTTTTTCTCGCCGGTCCGGCTCGTGGGGGTGGTCGGCTCGGATTTCCCGACCGCTGAATTCGATTTTTGGAAAGGGCGCCATATCGATACCGAAGGGGTGCAACGCCTGGAAGGAAAGACGTTTCGCTGGTCAGGCGAGTACGCGTGGGATATGAATACGCGCGAGACGCGATCCGTGGCTCTCAACGTTTTCGAACATTTCAAACCGGAGCTGCCAGCCTCCTATCGCCAAAGCGATTTCGTTCTGCTGGCCAACATTGCGCCTGCCTTACAAAGTCACGTCCTCGACCAGATGGAGCGGCCCCGTTTCGTGGTGGCCGACACGATGGATCTCTGGATTGAAACGACTCGCCCGGATCTGGATGCGCTTATTCCGCGAGTGGATCTTCTCATCCTTAACGATAGCGAAGCCCGTCAATTGACGAAAGAGACGAGCTTGATCAAGGCCGGCCGCGCCATCCGGGCCATGGGTCCGCCTTACGTGGCGATCAAGAAGGGCGAGCATGGCGCTCTCCTGTTTGGCGAAGATGAATTCTTTAGCTGTGGCGCTTACCCTCTGGAGGATATTCACGACCCAACCGGAGCGGGGGACACGTTCGCGGGAGGGATTGCCGGATACCTGGCTGGCGCGGTCGAGAAGGTGCGTTTCTCCGATCTACGCAAGGCCATGATTTATGGCAGCGTCCTGGCCAGCTTTACCGTGGAGGCTTTCAGCCTGGAACGTCTACGCAGTCTTTCCATGGGGGAAGTGAAAGCCCGCTACGAGGTCTTCCAGAGGATGAGCCAGTTCGAGTTTGGCGAATGATGAATGCACGGGGTGATCTCTTTCGGATTGCCTTCTTAATCGGATTGCTGGCGCTGACCTGCGCCGAAGCTGCAGCGGCGGGCCGCACGTGGACCACGCTGGAAAACTGCACGCTCATATCCAATCGGTCGAACGACGGTGACAGTTTTCACGTTCGAGTGAAGCGACGGGAATACATTTTCCGCCTCTATTTCGTGGATGCGCCGGAGACCGACGCGAGCGTGCCGGCAAGAGTCGAGGAACAGGCCAAATACTTTGGGATTACTCAGGCGCAAGCCTTGCAGGTGGGGGAAGCGGCCAAACGGTTCACCAACGAAAAGCTAGCCCAGCCTTTTACCGTCCAGACGAGAATGGAAGATGCGCTCGGTCGCAGCAGTCGCCCGAGATTCTATGCGCTGGTGCAAATCGGGACCGCAGATCTGGGCGAGCAACTGGTGGAGAACGGACTGGCGCGCGTCCACGGCACGAGCGCACCGCGCGCAGCCGCGAGTGGTGGATCGGAGGAGTGGAACAAATTAGAGAGACTGCAGGCGGAAGCGAAACGTGAGCGGATTGGTGGCTGGGGTGTGTCCGTGAACCGAACTACTGTTCGTTCGGAAAAAGAGGGCGGGAAACCTTACGATGAGTTCGGCGCTTTTTTTCACAAGGCCCAATCGCTCGCCCCTCCAGAAAAAAGCCAATCAGTAAGTCGTGAGAGACCGGCCAAGGGTGCGCCGGGGCCAGTCAAGTTTGACGTTAACACCGCGTCTCTCCAAGATCTTCAAACCATTCCCGGTTTGGGACCAATCCTGACCGAGCGTATTGTGGCGGCACGTCCCTTTCCAACAGCGGACGCTCTCCGAAAGGTCAAAGGAATCGGAGACGCCACCTACGGCAAGATCCGCCCCTGGTTCAAGTAGCGTCGACTACGACCGCAGCGCGGCGGCGCCAGATTCCCGCGCCTGCCGGGCAAACGGCTACCGCAACTAACGTCAGGGTCGAAGGCTTGGGAACCGGCGCCGGCACGACAGCGACACCATCGATAAGGTCGCCCATGTCCAATCCTAACGGGAGTGTCCTGGCCGGTGGAAACCGGCGTTCTGTTGCACTCTTCAAACAACTGAAACCGAGGAAGATAGGTTGGCCGGGTAAGCCAATGTAGAAAATGCGCGACAACGACAACATTTCCGCGGCAAGGATGTTCGTCGAAACTGTGCCCGTTTTTCGCTAAAGCGTGCGAGAGTAAACGATGAAAGCCGAACTCGTTGACGCCGCATCGAAAGTAGTTAATAACCCCCAAATTCTGGTAAACATCCTCAGGCGGCGCGTTCGGCAGCTCGGTCTTGGCCATCGTCCCCTCGTGGAACACGCGGTCGGTTTGGGTTTGGCAGACATCGCTTTGACGGAAATTGCCACGGGCAAAATTACTTTCGAGTCCACTCTCGGCCAGAACGATAAGGAGACGATCGTGCCGTTCCCAGGGGCTATCGTGGATGTCCAGAAAGAGGGTAAGGCGGCATAGATCCGTCACGCCAGCGATAAATAACGGACACGCCGTTGCCCTAAAAAATCCCGGTCAGCTTTCGGCCAAAGACGCAGGCGTCTTTGAAACAAGGTCGTTACGCGAGGAATCGTTCAGGCGCCTGCTCGGCGGTCGCTTTCCACTAATGAGCCCGGCCCTTTGGGCGCTGCCAAGCAGCACTTGAATGACGAGGACAATCATCTGACTCTCGCGACGAGAGTTTGGGCATACTTCAATAACGACCGGGACGGTTATGCTATTAAGAACGCGTAGGCGTTGCTTCGCCGCCTAAAGCAAGTGGGGCAGACCTCCACCTAAAGTGTGCGCCCGTGAAGATTCGAACTTCAAACCTTCTGATCCGTAGTCAGATGCTCTATCCAGTTGAGCTACGGGCGCTAAGAGCAGGCTAACTTGCGGAGGAAGCGCCGTCCGTCAAATAGACGCGTAAATCCCAAGGCGGCGGCGGGACTGATCGAGCGGGCTCGACGACACTTTTCTTTTAAGGCACAGTCGCGGCATGCCTGAAGCGACACCTGCTCCTCCGTTCAAACCCAAGAAATCCGTGGCGCTCTCGGGCGTGGTGGCCGGCAACACCGCGCTGTGCAGCGTGGGACGCAGCGGGAACGATCTGCATTACCGCGGCTACGATATCCTGGACCTCGCCACCAAATGCGAATTCGAAGAGGTCGCGCACCTGCTCGTGCACGGAAACCTCCCGACACGATCGGAATTGGTCGCCTACAGGGCCAAGCTGAAAGCCTTGCGGGGATTACCGGAGGCGGTGAGGACCGTCCTGGAAGCGCTGCCCGCCGCGGCTCATCCGATGGACGTCCTGCGGACAGGAGTCTCTGCTCTCGGCTGCACCTTGCCGGAGAGAGAAAGTCACGACGCGGCCGGGGCCCGCGAAATAATCGATCGACTACTCGCTTCGCTCAACTCCATGCTCCTCTACTGGTATCATTTTTCGCACAACGGCGCGCGCATCGAGGTGCGGACGGACGACGACTCCATCGGCGGCCATTTTCTCCATCTGCTCCATGGCACGGCGCCAAAACCTTCCTGGGAAAAGGCGATGCATGTCTCACTCATTCTTTACGCGGAGCATGAGTTCAACGCATCGACCTTCGCCTCGAGAGTAATCGCAGGCACCGGGTCCGACATCTATTCCGCTTTGACCGGGGGTATCGGAGCATTGCGGGGCCCCAAACACGGCGGCGCCAATGAGTTTGCCTTCGAGATCCAGGAACGATACGCAACACCCGACGAAGCCGAGGAGGACATACTTCGGCGCCTGGCGGCCAAGGAAGTCATCATCGGGTTCGGTCATGCGGTCTACACCGTTTCGGATCCACGCAACCAGGTTATCAAAGAGATCGCTCGTACTCTTTCGGACGAAGCGGGAAATACAAAAATGTTTGGGATCGCCGAACGATTTGAAACCGTTATGTGGCGAGAGAAGAAAATGTTCCCGAATCTCGATTGGTTTAGCGCGATTTCGTATCACATGCTGGGCGTACCGACCTCCATGTTCACGCCGCTCTTCGTCATTGCGCGGACATCCGGCTGGGGCGCGCACATCATCGAGCAGCGGCTGGATAACAAAATCATTCGCCCGAGCGCCAATTACACGGGTCCGGAGAATCGGGCCTTCCTGCCGATCGATCAGCGCTAATTTTCGAACGAAAAATAAGTGACCGTCTCGCATTCGTTAGGCTCGATGGTGGCCGTTCGTCCCGCTCGTTCTCCGGCCGGGGACGCAGGCGCCTTCTCAGGGAAGCTGACAGCCCATTCGACTTCGCTTGGGGCAAGCCATCCAAGCAGCGATCAGCAACTCCCGACAGCGACCCGTTAAGATATGGAAGCTGTCGTTCTATTCGCCTTGGTCGTGGTGGTGCTGTGTCTGGTCGTGCCAATCATCGCCCTGGCCAAGGCGGCGGGGGCGCGACAGGCCGTCGACGCGTTGGCTCGCCGAGTGGCACTGCTGGAAAAAGAACGGGACGTTGCTCCCGAGCGTTCTCCTGTAGGGGAAGGCGTTGCCTTCCCCGGGAAGCCGAGAGCTTCCCCCACAGAAGGGGAAGCGCCTTCGCCGCCGGCCTTCGCCGCCTCGGTTCCTCCACCATTGCCTGTCCAGATTACGCCTTCGTTCGTCGCTCCGCCGCGACCAAACCTTGCGGTCACCCCTGCTTCCATCCCGCCGCCGCCCCCGGCGCCCAAAACGCCCCCCATAAATTGGGAACAGTTCATGGGCGCCAAGCTTTTCGCCTGGATCGGCGGCCTCGCCTTGTTCCTGGGAGTGGCCTTTTTCGTTAAGTATTCCTTCGAGCACAACCTGGTGCCGCCCGAAGTGCGTGTCGCCATCGGGTTCGTGATCGGTCTCGCCTTGCTTGTGGGCGGCATTGCTTTGAAGGGGAAGGAAAATGCGGTGACGTCGCAGACTCTTTGCGCCACCGGAATTCTGATTCTCTACGCCGTCACCTTCGCCTGCCGTTCCTATTATCATTTTTCCTTCTTTGGCCTGATCCCCACGTTTCTTTTGATGACGCTGATCACGGCGACGGCGTTCGTGGTCGCGGTCCGGCTCAATGCCATGCTGGTGGCAATTCTTGGAATGGCCGGCGGGTTTTTGACGCCGCTGCTCTTGTCGACCGGACTGGACAATCCATTCGGCCTTTTTGGTTACATCGCATTGCTCGACGCCGGTCTTCTTCTGGTGGCGCGACGCAAGGACTGGTCAGTCCTGCCGATTCTCGGGGCTATCGGAACAGCTCTTATGCAGGTGGGATGGGTGGCGAGTTTCTTCGTGTCCGAACATTATTACACCGGCTCCCGGACGTTCATTCCGATGGGTATTTTTCTCGGGTTCGAAGCGCTCTTCGTAGGTTTCCTGGTCTCCTC
>JBBRQE010000168.1:0-5271 GCA_038226905.1 Chthoniobacterales bacterium
AAGGCCGGGCCGTCGCCGTAATGACCATCCCCCTTGTACCATTGCTCGTGCTGACGAATGGCGTAATCGATGCGCATGCGATCCCAGTCGGGCGCGCCGAAAACGTAAAGCGCTGTCTCGACCATGGCGCTGAAGCAAAGCCAGTTATTAAAGCCCGGCAGGTGGACCCGCGTTGAACGCAGAGCGCGGCGAATGTTCTCCTTTACCCGTTCATCCAAGGGATCCCACAAAGTTCCCCGTGCGCGCAGCAATCCTTGAGAAAGGAAGGCTGCATCGACCAGGGCTTGAGCAGGGCCCCCCGTGAAATTCATGAAGTCCGGCGAGCCGGGATCAGTCGCCGCATCCAGTCCTTCACGCGTAAGTTTCGCAAAAGGCCGCGAACTTTCCTCGCCAAGCTCCAGCCACGGGGCAATCCCTGCGAGCAACCGTCCGAACGCTTCCAGGTGAGTCACCTGCTCCTTGTTTCCCCCGGGCTTTTGTTCAACCGGCATCGCATTGCGCAGTGTGCGATTGGCCAGGTGATCCAGGACGGGAGTCGCGACGCGCGTCGCAACGTCAATCCAGTAGTCTCGTTCATCCATAAAGTTAAAGTGGCCCACTACTCCGCGGTCTTCGGAAACCAAGCAAGCAGTTCGACAACCACCAACTCATGGCCGGCGCGGTTAGGGTGGTTGGGTTGTGACATCAGACTGCCGGGAGCACAGCCGTCCAATATTGCATTCGAAAATGCGGCTAAACTGTCGACCAGACCGACTCGATATTTGGCAGCCAGAGCGCGAATCTGAGCGGCATGCTGATAAAGCGGATCTTCCGGGCTGGCGAATGGGGAATCCAGATCAAGTGTGGGAGTCAAAAGGATAGTCTTGATACTCTCGCCCAGCGCCGATTCGATCATTTCTTCCCAAGCCTCGCAAGCCTTGTCTAATCCGATCCGGCGATCGTTCAGGCCGTAGTCAATCGTCACCAGATCGGGGCGCAGGGAAAGGACATCACGCTGAAAACGCGCCGCGCCGGTGGCAGAGTTTTCTCCCCCCACGGCCGTCACCAGCACGTTGAAAACGGCGCAGGGAAATTGCTGTTTCAAACGGACATGCAGAAGGTGGGGATAGGAATCAAAGGTCCGCACTTCCGGTGTCTTGAAGTATCCGGCCGGGACGCTGTGCCCATGACAAGCCACCGTGAGCGTGCGATTGCCCGGCCACTCCGTCCGAGCCAAACGACAGAACTCCGCAAGGTATGCGTCTCTCTCGGCCACCGCTGAAAAGGTCTCCGAGCCAGGTGACTTAGTCATGCATCGCGTGGTGGCCTAACGAAATAACTTCGGCAAAAGATCCGCCAGATAACGACGCCAGACCGGCCAGGAATGGTCGCCGCCCGTCAAGCTCCATGCGGGCGTGATGCCCCCATTCTTGAGATGCTGGAGAAAGGGCTTGAGCTCCGGCAGAATAAAATCATCGCGGCCTATGGAGATAGCGAACAGGCGGAGGGAGTTTGCCACCCTGACCGGCGCAGCCAGGGCCGCGCGCGTCTCCTTCTGGGAAAGAGGTGCGGGGCTGAACGCCGCAATCCAGGCGAACTCGTCGGGATGATTCAAGGCCAGCGCCAGGGCATGACGCCCGCCCATGGAAAGTCCCGCGAAAGCGCGATGCTCGGCATCCTTCCGCACGCGATAAGTCTTTTCGATAAAAGGGCGCACTTCAGCCCGGAAGTCGCGGAGGAAATCCGCGGTGTTGCGCACGAAGTCCCGGACGCCCATGGCCTTTTGTGGAAGGGCGTGCGCGTCGGGCATGACGATGACCATGGCCGTGGCTTTCCCGGCTGCGATGAGCGCGTCGGCCATCCAGTGCGCCTTGCCGTGAGTCGTCCAGGTGCGCTCATTATCGCCGAAGCCGTGGGCAAGGTAGAGCACGGGCAGCGGTGCGGATTTCCCCTGGTAGCCGGGCGGAGTATAAACAGTCAGGTGGCGCGCGTAGCCCAGCGTTTTCGAGAAATAGCTATGAGAGTGCAGCGCGCCTTGCGGAACATCCTGCTCATCCCATGGCGCGGGCGGGTTGGCCGTGATGTGCAGGATGTTTGCGCTCAACTCGCGCTGCGGCTTGATTGCCGGGTTCAGGGGATCAAGCGCCGGTCGCCCGTTGACGGAGAAGTGATATTCCCACACGCCGGCGGGTAATGCTTTTACTTTCACGCTCCAGACATCGTTTTCGTCTCGCGTCATCGGGATGGGGCGCCCGTGGGACCATTGGCCGAGGAGTTGTACTTCGTTAGTCCGGGCCGCCTTAAACCGGAAGGTGACTCCATCTTTCTCAATCTCCGGCGAGCGCAGGGGCGGTCCGGCCCGGGGGAGATCATGAGCGGGCCGAGCGAGAGAACGGGGCACGTTCACATTCGTCATTGCTCTTTTGCGCACAGATTTGCTGACAGCCTCGCGGGCTTATCCGCCGGGCTTCGCTTTCCGGTAGGCGTTCCACATGTTAACGACAAAGGGCGGAATCGATTTCGCCTTGGGATCCGTTTGCTCGATGGCGAAGGCCCGGTCCATGTAATCGAAGAAGGCCGGCCATTTCCAAACCTCGACCGCCCCGGGGGTAATCTGAGCCGTCAGCGCGTGGCCCATCTCGGAGCCGACGCAGATTTCCCGGTAATAGGCGTTCCAATTTCTTCCATCGCGATTCTCGGCCCGTGCATGCTGCTCGCCCCATTCGGCCACGCCGACATCCGCTGGCAGGTAGGGTTCGCGTGGTCGGTTGTCCTTTGTCTGCAGCGCGCGTCCCACATCCTTCTGGGTCACGTACCACGTCTGGTGGTCTTCCTGGAAAATGAAATGTTTGGCCGCATCCCCATAGGCAAGCATATCGGCATCGTGCAAGGCCAGGCCCGCCAGGATTAACGGCATCTTCCGTCCCTGGTTGTGACCGCCATAGCCTTCCCAGATGGCTCCCGCTTTGGCAGATCCGTAAACATCAATGCCATATTGAACCAGCCTAACGAACAAGGTCTCTTTTTGAGCATTCGAGTAATTCAGGTGCAGCGATAAGAGACCCTCCGCCAGTTGATTGGACATGTCCCGGCCATAGCAGGCCTGATTGTCCTTCGGATGGATGTAACGGGCCGTCCAGCCGGGATTTTGTTCCAGCCACGGCTTCTCAAAATGGCCTTCGACCGCGAGGAGGGGAGGTGTTGCGGCCACGGGCGACAGCGATTTGAGCACTGAATAATTGAGGCTGCTCTTGTTCCAGTGACTGACTTTATCGGTCCCCACGGGGGGTGGACGGAAGGCTCCGGCGGGCGGCGCGGATGCCACCACCGTGAGGATGGCGGCCGTCTGTAACTGGGGGCGGGCTTGCAGGGCGGCCAGTGAAACACTGGAGACTAACGAGCCAAGGGAGACGGTCAGGGGATTTTCCGGCGATAAATCTTTTCCTCCGGGGCGCGCCGCGTTCTTCGCCGCATTGAAAGCCATGTCTCCTGGGGCACTGTCATAACCCTGGTCCCCGGCGATCACGGGGTTTAGCTGGGATCCATTTTTGGTCCTGCCCGCTTCTTCCACAGAGGCCGGCGTAATCCCTGTAATCTTGACCGGTCCAATTACCCAGTAATCGCCGTTGGCGTACTGGCCTGTGCCGTAGGCCTTGTCGAAGGTCCAGGTAATTCCGAATTGCGATATGCTCTTTTTCTCCTGAGCTACCTGGGGTTTCGATAAGGCCGGGGCGATCGGTGCCGTCGGATTCGGTGGACTGCCCCACCCCGGGGAAGAGGCCAGACAGGCGCATGCGAGAAGTCCGATGCGCCGCAGGGATTGCGACGAGCGCCGCGCCTTGTGCTTCGCCATTGATCGGAATGTACTCTCTTGTTGGCGTGGGGGAAGTTTCATATGATTTCTGCTCTCATTAGTTAGGGGCGCCGGACCGTCAACGCATGTGTGCCGGTGGACCACGCGCGCTGGTACTGGCCGCCGTATTCCGGGATCAGATCAAGCGTGGCGCGTGCGCCTTCCGGTACGATCAGCTCGATTTGCAGGGCCTTGTCTTGCAGGTCCCAGCGAATCCTGGCCCGGCCTTGCGGCGTTTGGAGCTCAGCCTCGGCCCAGGTAAGTGTTCCGCCCGGCCTTGGCCGGAAAACGATGGACCGATAACCCGGTTCGGCTTCGCTTAATTCCAGTCCGGCCACCGAGCTCACCATCCATGCTCCCACCGCGCCATAGGCATAGTGATTGAATGAATTCATGTCCGGAGTCTGGAAGCCCTTTTCCTTGGTCCATCCGTCCCAGCGTTCCCAGATCGTGGTTGCGCCGTTTTTCACCGGGAAGAGCCAGGAAGGAAATGTCTCCTGCTCGAGCAGCCGGTAAGCCATGTCCAAGCGGCCATTTTTCTCGAGCACGTTGAGCAAATAGGGAGTGCCGACGAACCCGGTGGCGAGATGGTCTTGGCGTTTTTCGATGTCGCGCACCAGCTCGCGCGTGGCCGCCGGACGCAATTCCTCCGGCAGCAAATCAAAATGCAGCGCGAGGACGTAACTGGTCTGGGTGCCGGCCGCCAGCAAGCCGTCCGCACTAACGAACCTGCGCCGGAACGCTTTGACGATGTGCCGGTGCAGCTCCTGATAATGCAACGCATCATCGCCTTTATCGAGAAGCGTCGCGATTTTTGCCATAAGGGCCGCGTCCTGCGCGAAGAAAGCGGTACCGATCAGATCCTTCGGCGTTCCCCCTTCGGTTAACCCGCTGCCATCCAGTGCGAGCCAGTCCCCGAAACCGCCCGATTGTTCAAAGTCACGATGGACCCGGATATAATCATGGGTGCCGGGAGCCTTCTCGATAGAACGGATGAAGGCGCCCATGCAATCGTAATTGTCGCGCAAGATTTCGAGATCTTCGTAGCAGAGGTAGAGGGTCCACGGGCAGATGATGGCGGCGTCCGCCCAGGCCGGGCCACCGTCGATAACGAAGTCGGAGAGGGTCGGGATGACGGCCGGGATTTTGCCATCGATCGACTGCGCGTCACGCATGTCGCGCAGCCATTTATGGAAAAAACCGCGCACATCCATGTTGAAAGCCGCGGTGCGAATGAACACCTGGGCATCGCCCGTCCAGCCGAGCCGCTCGTCGCGTTGCGGGCAATCGGTTGGCACCTCCAGGAAGTTTCCTTTCTGTCCCCAGACGGTATTTTGGTAGAGTTGATTGAGAAGCGGATGCGAGCAGGCGAAATAGCCGGTGCGCGGTGTGTCGGAATGCAATACCACGGCCTCGGCCGAGCACTCAAACTGCGCATC
>JBBRQE010000169.1:0-5228 GCA_038226905.1 Chthoniobacterales bacterium
CGTAGTCTCGGCCGAGGTGCGCCAGGATTCCGCCGTCCTCCTCCAGATGGCCGGGCAGGCCCCCTCCGGTTTTGATCGAGGGAGCGCGCTCGACGCGTTGGGCGCTATTTCGTCTCCCCTCCTGCAAGAGGCTTGCCGGGTTGGAGTGAGAGATAAAGAGCCCTACGTCAGACGATGTGCCGTGGAGCGCCTCGGCTCCAGCGGGAGCATTGAGGAAGCCCAAGGCCTTGCCGGAATGCTTGGCGACGAGAAGGATCCGCAGGTTCGTTGTGCGCTCGCCGCCGTCCTCTTAGCTAAGGAAGCACGATCATGCTGAAACTGGGAACAGCCAAATCCGTCATCTCTCCACGAACATGGGAAAAGGTAACGATGGACGGGATGAACCGTCTCCTGCCGACGCGGGGAGTTATGGACGACCTCTCTGTGGATGTGTTTGTCCTGCAGGACGGCAAGGGCACGGTCGTCCTGTGTACGCTCGATCAGTTATTTATCCCGGAACCCGTTTTTCTAAATATCGAGGCCATAACGAATCGGTGTTTGCCCAATGCTCATTTGATTTTATGTGCCACGCACGATCATAGCTCCACGGCCGTGCCGGTGGAACCGGACAGTGCTGAGGCAATCTCGGAATGCGCGGCGGCCCGCGAAATTATTTACGAGGGTTTCTCTTCGGCATTGGAGCAGGCCCTGAAGGATCTGGCTGAAGTGGAACTGGCCGCGAAACGTGTCTCGCTCCCCACGCCCCTCGGGCTTAATCGACGGGCCAAGCTGGCCAACGGTACCTGCGTCAACGCGTGGGGGGCGGGCCCCGTCATTCCTCCAGGCCAAAAATGGGCCGGGAAAGGAGACGACGCTTTGTCTGTCGACCTGATGGCCTTTCGCAAGCCGGGCCAGGCGCAACCCAAAGCCGTGCTGAGCAGCTACGCTTCCCATATTCACTTTCATGAAATCCCGTGCTTCACCGGGGAAGCCGCCGGTGCCGCCCGAAGAGCCATGCACAAACGGCATCCCGGTTTGCATTTACTTTACGCCCTCAGTTTCGCGGGCGATGTCGCGGTGCTCTTTCCCCATCCGATACCGAAAGACGATGAAGATTCTCGAATCGCGTGGAACCAGGAGAGTTCGCTCGCTTTCGGTGATGCTTTCTCGGGAGCTCTGAGTGAATACCTGAACGACCTGGCCTACGCACCGGTGGAGGAATTTCGCTACCGGGCGCTCGAGGTGGCGGGTCCGAAAGAGGGAGAATTTCTTCTCCTGCAGAGTCTGCGCCTTGGACCGCATGTCCTGTGCAGCATACCGGGCGAAATGTTCATCAGTTGGGAAAAACAGCTTCGCCAGGATCTGCCCGGCCAGACGCTCCTGGTCATGGCTTACAACCGGAGCAATCTTGGCTACGTCGCGGCGCCGCTGGAATTCGAGGAGGGAAGCTACGAGACCATGCGCGGTCCGGTCGACCAGGTCGGATACTTTTCCCCGGACGCCGGGGTGAAGAGTGGAACCCAAACGGGAGCGGATGTGATCGAAAAAGCTCGCAGCGAGATCGGGGAATTATTTCGTCCTTCGTCGAGCCTCGATTCTCGTTAGGTCAGTCGGCTTCAAAAAGAATGCAGATTTTATCGGAAGGTATATAACCAGATAAGCCGTGGCGCGCGCTGGCCCAACTCCCTGGCGAAGCCAATACAAATGAAAACGATTCAATTCCTAATTACATTTTTCAGCCTAATCATTCCTGCCGCATCGGCCATGGCGGCTAACGACGCGCCGAATATCGGAGCCGGCGAGCCGCAAAAGATACTGATGATTGGTAACAGCCTCACCTACACGTGGGGTATCCCGTCCATTCTCGAGCATTTTGCTACTGCGACCAAGCGCACTCTGACGGTCACCGCTCACGTAGCCGGCGGCAAGGATCTGACCTGGCTCTGGACCAACCCGACCAAGCCGGGCAACCTGAACGCGCAGGAGACGATTGCTGCGGGCGGATATGATCTGGTTATCCTGCAGGAATACTCGAACAACCTGCGAAAGAAGGAGGGTCAGGAAACTTTTGATCGTATCGCCGCCGAGTACCTCAAGGCGATTCGGGGAAAATCGATGCAGGCCATGCTCTACATGGCGCATCCCACGGCCAAGGAAGTGAGCCTGGAGCAGCTCCGTCCGATCATCGACAAGTATTCCCAAAAGGGAGATGAACTCGGCCTCGTTTGTGCGCCCGTGGCGCTGGCCTTTGTCCGTTGCAATGAGAAGCTGCCGACGCTTGCCCTCATTGATCAACAGACCGACCGGAAATACGCGCTCAACAAGGTTGCGACCCATCAGTCGCCCTTCGGCTCCTACCTCGCCGCCTGCACGCTCTACGCCGCCATCTACAAACAGAGTCCGGTCGGCATTACCTTCCACGCCGCCTTCAATGCCAAGGAGGAGATCCCGATCGACGCGGCCGATGCCGCGGCCGCCCAGGAAATCGCCTGGCAAGTCTGGCAGGAATACGCGCAGAAACACCCCGCCAGCCAATCATCCAAACTCAATCACTAGTCTTGTTCCCCTTTTGCCGTCCGAGCAAGGCTTGATGGACGGCGTTGCGCTTCAGGCGCTTCTGCCCGGGGATGTTAATTCCTTGCCGCTTGGCCGATGACCGGTTTGCGGGTATAGATGGATGCTGGCTTCTTCGCCAGGAAAAAAAATCTCTCATGGCCTCAATTAACAAAAATAACGACGCGCAGAGCGAAGCCCAACCGGTGAAGGATATCGCCGAGTCGGTTAAAACCGTTCTTGGCACCGCTTCGGTCAAGAGCGCGCTTGCCGACATGAAAGCCCAGGACACCGATTCGTCGCTGGTCACCGATCAGCACGGCGAGTTGCTTGGCTCCGTCTCAAAAGATGAAATGAACCGAAAGGTTGGTGGCTTGGGACACGATCCCGAGACGGAAGCCGTCGATACTCAGCTGAAAACGAACGTCACCGATTGTTTTGAGGACCAAACCGTTGGGGAGGCCAAGCAAATCATGCTGGACGCCAAAGTTCCGGAGGTGGCGGTGGTCACACGCGAAAAGGTTTTGATCGGCACGACAAATCTTGAGGCGATTGCCCAGGATAAAGAGAGAAAAGAGATCGACGCGGCCGGCGAACCCGGGGCGTCCTGAATTAAGAATCCCGAAAGATGAAGCGAGCTCTTCTCGCATTCCTGTTGGTGGGCGCGACGGCATTGTGCGCTCAGACTCCGACGGCCACGCCGCCCACGGTGCTGCCGCCTTTCTGGCGCTGCGATCTTCCCGGCGGCACTTATGAGGTCGCCATCCGTTCGATCGTTTCCGTGAGCAGCCATGAATACATCGTGGACGGGGCCGCCCGCGTCACGGAAGTAAACGTCGATACCCTCGGGAACATGGCTGTCCGGTTTTATTGCATCGAGCCGATAACCCCCCAGACCCCGCTCGGGGTCGGACAATCAGCGATTGATCGGGCGGGCGAGCTGGCCAAGGAAATCGCTGGACGCGCCGGCCAGGATGAGGTCTGGCAACGGGTGGTTAAGAGCTATCCCACCACCACTCACAGCCACACGATCGAATATCGTGTGCCTAACGAAGAACAGCTCAAGAAGATCATGACCAGCGCGCAGACCAGCTTTGAATCCGGACGCGGCACCATTCTGAAAATGACGGAGTAGCCGGGAGATTCCCGGCACTGCGCGTTATCGTTTCGGCGGTGGCGCGGAGAAACGAGTAAGATAAACAAAGAGATGCTCGGGAAATACCTGAGCGACGCCAGATCCCCGATTTATTACGTCGTCGGACCGCCATGAATGGTAAGCGGATTGAAGACGATTCTCCACAAAGTCGGGAGTCGATGACGACGATTTCCGGACGGAGGGCTTCAGTGGCTATTGAGACGGGAGAATTATAAAATAGATCATACCAATGAAACACGAATTCAAAGTTCGCGATCACGTTGAGTGGAACTCAGAAGCCGGTCGAGTTCGGGGAACGATCAAAAAAAGGATCACTTCCGAAATCACATTCAAAGGCTACAAGGTCCACGCTTCCAAAGAGGAGCCGCAGTATTTGATCAAAAGCGACAAGACCGATCACATGGCCATGCACAAAGGTTCTGCTCTTAAAAAGATCACTCAAAGCAAACGCTCGCCCAAGAGCTAATCTCTCGGCGTTGTCACAGATAGTTTGTCGCGACTGACTGATAGGGTCCTAAGTTCAATCGTCGTCGCCGAGCGTGCCCTGTGCCGCGTTTGCACCGGCAGCGGTGGGTTTCCTTTTCTGACTCCATTCAAAAGCGACCACTATGACCGATCCGACCGGATAAACCCAAGTCGTGTCGAGGTTACCACGAACTAGATCTGGGCTAGCGATCGCACCGGATTCATTGAGGCGCCGCTAACCGGTGCCGCCCAAAGGCCCGCCAACTACTTGGGCCTGGACGTAGCCGGGCACCCGCCTCCACGGGAAGTTACGCCGGACCGCGAACGCCAAAGTGACTGCGAGGTTCAAATGGGCGCGCTCACCGCGCCCATAAAGTAGATGATTGCCATCACCATTAGCCCGGGCGCGACCACCACCCATGCCTGGCGTGACCGCCTCGCCGCTGGCGGCAGCGACAACCGCACCGCCTGCGGCGAGCATGACTAACAGGAACGTGCCCCAACTTTCTGCGAACACGCCGCCATTCGTAGGCGGGATTAACGACGAGGGCGCAAGGATCATCCGGCGGCGCTACGCTGTGGTTGGCCGGCCCGTCGAAGTTTTCATAAATTATACGAGTCGATTTTGCTCTTGTATTCCCGGTTTTGAATCTCCACCTGCGTTTAAGCCTGCTCGCTCGCCGTCTTCAGTTCTCTGAGTTCGTTCAATCGCACTTCGGCCGGGCCTCGGATTGGAAAATGCATCAGATAAACTCTCGCGTCGGCAATCGCCGTCTGCCATCCCCAATCACATTTCCGACTGCTGCGAAACGTGTTGAAGGCGATCTTCCCGGTGAAGCAAACAACTTTCGGCTTACAAGCTTGGACGATTTTTGAGACTCGACTGACTCCTGCTTGCTCTTAGCCTTTTTTAAGTTCAGTCACGTCTATCGTAGGCCGATCGACCAAATTCTCGAAGTTCAGTCCGTAGTGCTACATGAACTTCTTATCGTAAATCTCCTTGAGCAATTGGTCATTTTCAGATCAATTTCTGCCTCTTTCAGCAAGCCGGCCCGGTTCTGCAGATACCAAAACA
>JBBRQE010000170.1:0-5129 GCA_038226905.1 Chthoniobacterales bacterium
CGATCAACGCCTCCGCGGAGGTCGGGCAAATCATCCCGATGGGCGACCTGGAACGATGGGCCGCCTTCTCCCTCGGAACCGAGTGGTTTGGCAATACCCTCTCGGATAACGCGCTCGTCCAAGGGGATTTCGGGGCGGCCGGAAACGGCATTATCGTCCTGACGGGCAACTCGACCATTAACGGAGATATCTACTACCGCAGCAACGGCACGCTCATGGCGTCTCCGACTTCGTCGCACAATGGGCTGACTTTCAACAACCAGGATGCGTTGCTCGATAACGGTTTCGACGAAGCGATCACAGCCTCCAGTGCGGCGGCTGCTCTGCCAGCGACGCGGTCCCGCACACAGGTGGACCTCATAAAGAACAGGGACATTACATTAAGCGGCGCGCCCGGTGAAACGGTGGTTCTCAATTTGAAAAGTTTTCAGATGAGCGGCAACTCCACCTTCACTCTGCAGGGATCGGCCAACACCACCTATATCATCAATGTCAAAAACCAATTCTCTCTGTCCGGCAACGCCGCTATCGTTCTCAGTGGCGGACTCAGCTGGAATGATGTGCTCTTCAATGTCCGGGGCAAGGGCGAGCCAGTGCATCTCGATGGCAGTTCGCGGTTCAACGGTATTCTCCTGGCCAACAAGCGAACCGTCCGGCTGCGCGATCAGGCCATCCTGACTGGTGAAGTCATCGCCGGCCAGTTGGTCGCGCAAGGGACCAGCCAGATTATTCATCCCCCCATCGTTAGTCCGTAGACTAATGGGCGGTGCTGCGCCCGAAGCGGGACTTCTTCTTTACAACTTTTTCCTTCTTCGGAACGGGAGGAAGCGGTGCACCCAAAACAGGTCGCACCCGTGGCTGTTCAAGAAACTTGATGTGGGCACCCTTTAGATCATCCAGCGCCTTCTTCGTGTTCTCGTCCGAAGCCAGTCGACGCATCTTGCCATAGTAGAGAGTGTAGTAGGCCCGCAAGCGGTCGCGCTTTTCCAGATCGGTCTTGCATAAATCCGCGTCGCGTTTGGCCGCCTGAACGTCGTCGTCTTCGCTCACGCGATTCTGCAGCTTCCGGATTTCGACGCGCTGGCGGAATTCATCGGCCGCCTTTCCAATAGAGGTGCGTTTGAAGGCTTCATCTAGCTGCGCCAACTCGGGCACGTCGGGCGCGGGTTGGGGAAGGGGAGGCTGGCTAGCGTGCTCGTCCGTTTTGGGAAGGGGAGGCGCCGGGAGATCGACGGAGGGTTGCGCTGCATCCTGGCCGCTGGCCAGTTGCGCAACCGCAAAGCAAACGAGGAAGGCCGCTAAAGGTGCAAACGTTTTCATTCCGAATGGCCGACGATAAAGAAAGATCGGTTGTTTGAAAATAATCGCGCGTCGCGAAATGGTCGGGGTGACAGGATTCGAACCTGCGACCTCCTGGTCCCAAACCAGGCGCTCTACCAAGCTAAGCTACACCCCGCAACGTGCATGAGTATCATACTCGGCGGCGAATCGCATGCGGAAACTGAAGCGCGGCGACCGCTCTACCAAGCGTTGATGCTTATCACGATGGCGGGCAGGGCGCATCCAGAAATTTCTGCCGGCCTGCTCTTAAAGGGCAGGCTCTCGGATAAAGAGTTTGCCGTGTGCGGCCGGGTCGGACATATTGCGCATCTCTCTGGCGGCCGGTTGGCTGCTTGTTGCTGTAACTCGAAGTCGATCCCCAGCATGTTCAAACGCGAAAAGGTTCAACTCTTTCTCTTCCTCGTCCTGATCGGCCTGCAAGTGCTGGGAATCATTGGATTGCTCACGCGATTTCGCATCGCCTATCTGCCCATCATGCTCGCCATTTTCTTTCTGGGCGGCATCTGTACCACCCTTTATCTGCATCGTTATCTCACACACCGCGGCTTCGAGATGCCGGAGTGGCTCAAGTTTATCTTCGCGACCGGTTCGGCCGTGACCCTGGCGGGCGATCCAGTCATGTGGGTGGGGGACCATCGCTATCACCATTTGAAATCGGATACGGAGGAAGACATTCACAGCCCGATCCATGGATTTCCTTACGCCCACATGATGTGGCTGGTGCGCAAGCCTCGTGGATTTCGGGAGCGTTCCGCTCGTTATGCGGCTGATGTGCGCAAGATTTGGTATTGTCATTTGTGGGAACACTCGGCCCTTTATGTGCTTCCACACCTGGCGGTCGCGCTCGTCCTCTATTTCAGTTTCGGCTTTTCCGGAATGCTCTGGTGCCTCTACGTGCCGATGCTTTTTGTTTATAACGTGACCTGGGCGGTCAACTCGATCTGTCACATGCCGAAGCTCGGCTACCGGACGTTTGAGACGTCGGATCAAAGTCGAAATAATTTTTGGGTGGGCCTGCTCGGCATGGGAGAAGGTTTTCATAATAATCATCATGCCCAGCCGCGCTGCGCCGCGCATGGCCTGCGTTGGTGGGAGTTCGATGGCACCCGCTATTTTATCTGGATGCTGGAGAAGTGCGGTCTCGCCTGGGATGTGGTCTGGCCCAAAGCAGTGGACGAACGGGACGAAGAACCCGAGGGTTTGACGGCTATTTCAACCGCGGCCAGCCAGCCCGGCGAACCCGCCTAGGGTTCGTAAGCCAGGTTCGACGCCAACCGCTTTTCGACCGCCGCGATCTCCTCGCCGCGTCGTTTGGCATAGTCAACAATCTGGTCGCGGGCTATGGGTCCAACACCGAAGTATTTGGCGGACGGATGCGAAAAATAGAGACCGCTGACGCTCGCCCCCGGGTGCATGGCGAACGATTCGGTCAGCTTGGTCGCCGTATTTTCCTCAGCTTTCAGCAGCCTGAAGAGAGTCAGCTTGTCGATATGATCGGGACAGGCCGGGTAACCGGCCGCCGGTCGAATTCCCTGGTATTTCTCGCGCAAAATTTCGTCGTGCGACAACGTTTCGGCCGCGCCGAATCCCCACGCGATGCGAGCCTGCTTGTGCAGATATTCCGCAAACGCCTCGGCCAATCGGTCGGCCAGAGCTTTGGTCAGGATGGAGTTATAATCGTCCAGCGCGGCGGTGAAGCTGGCCGACAGTTCGTCCGCTCCGTGAATCGACACGATAAAGCCGCCGAGATAATCAGAAGGTTGAGCATTGGGAGTTGAGAGTTGGGCAACCTTGGGAGCGATGAAATCGGCCAGGCAATGGTTCGTCTGGTCGGCCGGTTTTTGGAGTTGCTGACGCAAAAAATAAAAGGTGGCGAGCTTCTCCGTGCGCGCGTTATCGACATACAGATCGACGTCGTCGCCATTCGCATCCGCCGGCCACAAGGCGTAGACGCCGCGAGCCGTAAAGGAATTGTCCGTGATGATTTTACCCAACAACTCCTGGGCATCTTCGAAGAGTTCGCGCGCCTGCGCGCCCACCACGGGATCATCGAATATGGCTGGATAGCGACCGCGCAATTCCCAGGCGTGAAAGAAGGGCGACCAATCGATGTATTCGGTCAGAGTCTTGATCGAGACATTTCGGGGAGCACAGACTGCGCTCCCGGGAACGGGAGCGCTGGTGTACACTTGCAGTCCCGCGGCCGAGGGCTTAGGCGGGGTGTAAGTATCCCAGTCGATCGGGGTGCGATTGGCGCGGGCCTGCGCCAGGCTGAGTAATTTCTTCTCGCGTGTTTTGGCCGAATGTTCCTCGCGCAGCCGCTGATAGTTGGCTCGGGTCTTCGCCTCGAAATCGCTTTTCGAGTTTTCGTTCAGTAATGAATTCACCACGCCCACCGCCCGCGAAGCGTCGAGGACATGGATCGTGCTGGATCCGTAATGCGGCGCGATTTTCACCGCGGTATGAGCCGGGCTGGTGGTGGCGCCTCCGATCAGGAGAGGAAGCGTGAAGCCTTCCCGTTCCATCTCGCCCGCCACATGCACCATCTCGTCCAACGAAGGCGTGATCAATCCACTCAGCCCGATGGCGTCGGCCTTTTGCTCGCGCGCGGTGGCCAGAATCTTGGCCGCGGGCACCATCACCCCCAGATCGATGACCTGGTAGTTGTTACATTGCAGGACTACGCCGACGATATTCTTGCCGATATCGTGCACATCGCCCTTGACCGTAGCCATGACAATGCGGCCCTGCGGCTTGGCGCCTTCGCTTTTTTCCGCCTCCATGAACGGCATCAGATAGGCCACCGCTTTTTTCATGACCCGTGCGCTCTTCACCACCTGCGGCAGGAACATTTTGCCCGCCCCGAAAAGGTCGCCTACCACGCTCATGCCCGCCATGAGAGGACCTTCGATAACGTGGAGCGGACGCTCGCATTTCAGTCGCGCTTCCTCCGTGTCGGCATCGATGTAATCAACAATTCCCTTAACCAATGCGTGCTTCAGCCGTTCCTCCACCGTCTCGCTGCGCCAGGCTTCGTCCTTGACCGGCGTCTTGCCTTTGGCGCTGACGCTTTCGGCCAATTGCACCAGCCGCTCGGTGGCGTCGTCGCGCCGATTGAAGAGCACGTCTTCCACGCGCTTGCGCAACTCCGGCTCGATCTCTTCATAGACAGCCAGCTGGCCCGCGTTAACGATGCCCATGTCGAGTCCAGCCGCGATGGCGTGAAAGAGAAAGGCGGAATGCATCGCTTCCCTCACGGTATTGTTGCCGCGGAAGGAAAAGGAAATATTACTGACCCCGCCGCTGACCCGCGCACCCGGCAGGTTCTTTTTGATCCAGCGCGTGGCTTCAATGAAATCGACCGCGTAATTGCGATGCTCTTCCAGCCCCGTCGCCACGGTCAGAATGTTCGGGTCAAAGATAATATCGGCGGGCGGAAAGCCTGCCTGTTTTGTGAGGAGATCATACGCGCGCTGGCAGATTTCGATGCGACGGACTAACGAATCGGCCTGGCCGCTTTCGTCGAAGGCCATCACGATGACGGCCGCGCCGTAGCGCCGGATAATCTGCGCGTGATTGAGAAATTCTTCCTCGCCGTTCTTGAGGCTGATCGAGTTCACCACGGATTTGCCCTGCACGCACTTCAAGCCCTCCTCGATCACACTCCATTTTGAGCTGTCGATCATGAGGGGGATGCGACATATCTCCGGTTCGCTCCCGATCAGGTTGAGGAAGCGTTTCATGGCGGCTTCCGAATCGATCATTCCCTCGTCCATGTTGACGTCGAG
>JBBRQE010000171.1:0-5067 GCA_038226905.1 Chthoniobacterales bacterium
CTCGATTTTCATTCGCACTACCAATTCTGGGGCTTCCTCGGCTCGGTCCTCGGATGTGCCGGAGGGGTCTTGATGATCCTCGGGCTCTTCTTTCGGCTCGGTGTAATTTTTACTCTGGCCGTCACGGTCATTCATCTGGTGGCAGTTTGGGACACTCATGGTGATTTTCTTACGCGCCTGCCTGCTTTGGAAATGGCCATCCTGCTCCTCAGTCTTCTGCTGATCGGGCCGGGGAAATACAGCGTCGACAAAAACTGAGGCGTAATTCGGGCGAGCGGAATGGTGGGTAATCGCCCTAACGAGCAGCAGGAGCAGGAGATTTAGAGGCCCGGGCTGCCTTGCATGATGCCGCCATCGGCGAAGACCGTTGTGGCTGTCATGTAACTGGCACCGTCGCCCGCCAGAAAAGCGACGAGACTGCCGATTTCTTCCGGCCGGGCCATGCGACCGAGAGGAATGGCGCTGTTCAATCTCTGGAGCAACGCGGGATCCTGCATGGTGGAGACATTAATCGGCGTGGCCACGGCCCCGGGGCCCACACCGACAACCAGAATCCCGTGGGGCGCCAGTTCGACGCCGGCCGTGCGTGTCAACATGCGCATGCCGCCTTTTGACAGGCAGTAGGCGGTGTTGCCCGGCATGGGCCAGTCTTCATGCACGGAGGAAATATTGATGATGCGTCCGCCGCCGCCTTGCTTGATCATCTGCTGCGCCGCCAGTTGGGTGCCAAAGAAGGCGCTCTTCAGATTGATCGAGAGCACCTTGTCATATTGTTCCTCGGTCGTATCGAGAACGGACGTGCGCGTCTCGACCCCGGCATTGTTCACCATGACGTCGACGCGTCCGAATGCCTGGACGGCGGCGGCAAAGAGGGTATGGAGGTCCGCTAATTGGCTAACGTCGGCTTTAACCTCAATCACCCGATCGCCTAACGCCCGGACCTGCTCGGCCAGCGCATCCGCAGCTTCGGGATGGGTCACATAGTCGATGACGATGCTGGCGCCCTGCCGCGCAAGTTCCAATACAATGGCCATGCCGATGCCGCTGTTTCCGCCGGTGACGATGGCGACTTTGTCTTTGAGATTCATAAGGGTCGTTTTTGGTTTCTGTTGTTAAGGACGATCTAACACTACCGACATTGTAGACTTGCGCGTGACGAAGAAAGACAAGGCAGACAGGGCCAGAGCGATGACGGCAGTTCCTCCGTAAACGGTGCTTAGGTTCAAGCCGACCCACGTTTGCAAGGGACCGACTCCGAAAGCGGCCAGACCATAGCCAATCTGGTAAAAAGCAATGAGGCCACCGGCCACGGCCGTCGAAACGGTAGCCAATTCTTTCTGGCCAAAACTAATGGCCAGGGGCAACAGCGCCGAACAGCCGAACCCCGCCAGGGCGAAAGAAAAGAAGCCGAGCAAAGGATTGGTTTTCGGGACGCACGCGCTGAGGATAAATGCGGCAGTCACCACGAGGGGCAGAATTCGTCCCACCAAATATCCGGGAAACCATTTTTCCATCGTCGCGAAGAGAATGCGCCCGGCCGTCAGAAGGCTCCAAAACAAAGTGAGGGCGAGCGATGCCATGGTGGCGCTCGCGCCAAAGCGTTGCGTCATATAGAGCGAGGTCCAGTTGCCGTTTACGGTTTCGCAGATGCCGTAGAGCAGGGCAAAAAGCGCGAAGACCCAAAAGCGCGCAGGGAATTTTCCTGGCCTGGCTGAATTGACGCCCGATGAGTCGCCCGCCGGTGGGGTTTCACCGAGGCCTAACAACAAGAGTCCGAAAATCAGGAGACCCACCAGGACAGGCAGGCCCCACCAGATGCCGAGTCCCACAAAGAGCGCAACGAAAACCGGGGCCAGGGCGGTTCCCAATCCTAACAAGGCGTTTAGTCCCAGCACGGCTCTGTCCGCTTTCTCGGGAAAGAAAGCGGCCGCAAAGGTATTGAGGACCGGTACCGTAAAACCGAAGCCAATCCCTATGCCCGCCGTGGCGATCAGTAGAATTGCGTAAGCCAGCGCATGGTTGTCCATGAAAAACCGGCTCATCACCAGTAAAGTCACGGCTAGCAGATTGGCGGACAAACCAAGTCGATAGATGCATTGGGCGCCGAGTCGGTGTCTTAGACCGATACCGGACAATGAAGCCAAAATGGCCATGAAAGCCTGTGGAATAAAGAGGCCGCCGTATTCGGCACTGGAAAGGCCGTAGGCTTGCGGACTGGTCAGCACGACACTGGCCGCCGGAAAGGTGACGCCTGCAATTCCTTGAATCAGTCCGGCGGAATAAACGGTGACGATATCGCGGCGCAGAGCCATGAAAATGCCTAGCGAAAACGCTGGAGGAGATGATCACCAACACGCAGGGCATTGGCGATGATGGTGAGCGACGGGTTGACCGCGCCGCAGGAGGGAAAGAAGGACCCATCCACCACGTAGAGATTGTCGATATCGTGGGTGCGACAATTGAGGTCGAGCACCGAGGTCCTGGGGTCGAGGCCGAATCGGCAGGTGCCGTTTTGATGACCGACGCCTTCCAGGGGGATGGACTTTTTCAGATAAAATTCCTCCGGGACGTAGGTATGTCCGCCGTCCACTTCTTTCAGGACCTGTTCCCACCGGCTGATCAACCGTTGATAGGCGTTCTCGTTATTCGGTGTGTAATCGAGCTGGATACCCTTTCCGTCGATCCAACGCACACGGTTAGCCAGACTGGGCAAATCTTCAGTCGTTAGCCACCAGGGGACGGCATGGGACTTCATCGTCTTCAGGACGATGGCCGGGGTGAGGGGCGGCGCCTCCCCTTTCATCATTTCCCATTTGAAGGAGCCGACCAGTTGAATTCCGCCCATGGGGTAGGGGTAATCTTTTTCGCCAAAATAGAAGTCGTGCACGGCCAACGTCTTCATGTATTTGCTGTCGTTAGGCTTCAAGCCGATGGAGAGTACGATAGCGGCTTTGTGGAACATGAAATTGCGTCCGACCAGGTCCGAGCTGTTGGCCAGTCCGCGGGGATGAGAGCTGTTCGCGCTGCGCAGGAGGAGAGCGGCGGAATTGATCGCTCCGCAGGCCACGACCACGATGCTGGCCGTAAACGTTTCCTGGCGGAGGCCGCCGTCGAATTCCACTTCGACGCCCGTGACCTCGGTGCCGGCGGCGTTCGTAGTGAGCCTCGCCACGTAGGCGCCGGTCAGGAGCGTCACATGAGGGAGGCCGAAGATGGGGCGGATGCAATTCACGTCCGCGTCCGATTTCGCTTCGACCAGACAGGGAAAACCGTCACAGGTATCGCAGCGAATGCACTGACTCTGCCAGCGCGTCTTTTCGTTTAATTTGATTCCGACGGGACAGGGAAAGGGATGGAAACCGCCGGCTTTGAGTTCATCCTGAAGTTCCTGGATGCGTGGTTCGTTACTAACGGGCGGCCATGGGTAAGGCCGGCTGCTCGGCGGTTCCGTCGGATCCGCGCCGCGCTCGCCATGCGCCTGGTAAAGGACTTCCGCCTCATCGTAGTAAGACTGGTAGTCGCGGTACTTCAACGGCCACTCGGGGGAGATGCCACCTTCGTGTCGAACCTCTTCAAAGTCGCGCTCGCGCAAGCGGAAGAGGGCGGCGCCGTAGACTTTGGTATTACCGCCGACCCAGTAGGCCGTTTGCGGATGGAGCGGCTTGCCCGCGCTATCCTGCCAGACTTCATCGGTATGATAGCGATTCGCGAGAAAGACGGCCTCAGTGTTCCAATTCTCCTTTTCCTGCGGCAAGAACGTGCCGCGTTCCAGAATGAGAATGCGTTTTCCAGCGGAGGCGAGACGCTGCGCGAGAGCCCCGCCACCCGCCCCCGTCCCGATGATGATAACGTCAAAATACTGCAAGGAACTCATGAACGGAGGGAGGTTAGCGCAGCTTGCCGGCAAAGTCCGGCAATGGTGGTTCCTGCTTTCCCACTCCCCTTTGCATCATCCTGAACCACCCCGCGTGGAAACCTCTCCCGGAAAAGGCAGCACCTTTTCTCGTGCTCCCCGTCAGGCGCAATTCCGCTTAATTCTGTTTACGATAACCGGGGATTCGAGAGCCGGATGGGCAACCGGCGGATGCGTTGCCCGGTGGCAGCGAAGACAGCATTGGCGATGGCGGGAACGATGGGCGGGACGGGAGGTTCTCCCATTCCGAACGGCTCGGGTCCGTCGCCGTTGACGATGTGCACCTCGATGGCGGGTGTGTCGCACATGCGGGCCACGCCGAAATCGCCATACGTGCCTTGTTCCGCCGTGCCGCCGCGGAAAGTGATCTCGCCTTTGAGGGCGGAAGAAATGCCCCAGATGACTCCTCCTTCCACTTGCTGCTCGACGCCCACGGGGTTGACCACTAATCCGCAATCGACCGCGGCCACGACGCGCTCCACGCGCGGATTGCCTTCGTGATCGATCGCCACATCGACAACGTAAGCGATATAGGTGTGACCAAAATAGGCGTTGCACGCGATGCCACGTCCGTGATGTGGCGCGACCGGGGCGCCCCAGCCGGATTTGTCCCTAACGACTTCAAGGACGCGGCGCAGGCGCCGGCGATCAATCGTCGTTCTTCCCACTTTGAGAGTGTCGGGACCCTTCAGCATATCGAGCCGAAAAATGAGCGGATCGATCCCGCCAACGTGGGCCACTTCATCGATAAAAGCTTCGCGCGCGAAAACGCTGGAGGGCGCGAAAACCGCACGCCAAGGGCCGTGTAACACGGGCAGATCGACCGCTACGTAGGCTGTCTCGATGCCGGGAAAAGCATAGGGCACATCATACGCACCCCACGACCAGTCCTGATACCAGGCGGCGTCGCGCACTTCACCCGGCTCGAGCGCCGAGATATTGTGGAAGGATCCGGCCTTGGTGTGTTTCCAGGCGACGGGCGCGCCGTTTGCGTCAAATCCGGCGGAAAGGTAATGAACCGACGCCGCTTGAAAATGGCCATGCTTCATGTCATCTGGCCGCGACCAAAGAAGTTGCACGGGCGCTTTGGCCGCACGCGAGATTTCGGCCGCTTCCAGCGCATAATCGACGGCGAGGCGGCGCCCGAATCCTCC
>JBBRQE010000172.1:0-5050 GCA_038226905.1 Chthoniobacterales bacterium
CGCAGGCAGCGACTTGAAACGAAGCGCCGGCGTGAGAGGGCGAAAACTCTTGAGTGCCATATTAAACCAGTTCGATCTTGTCGCCCTCTTTCAGGGTAACGATCGCTTTTTTCCAATGCGTCTTGCGCCCGTAATTCTGGGTGCGCTCCCGCTTCTTTTTCCCGGCGTAATTACAGGTATTGACGGCCAGCACCTTCTTCTTAAAAAGGGTTTCGATGGCCTGCTTGATTTGAATTTTGTTAGCGCGCGGGCTCACTCGAAAAACATATTTATTATGCTTCTCGCTCAGCAGGGTGGCTTTTTCCGTGAGGGAAGCCGTCTGAATAATGTCGTAGGGCTCGTTCATTTCGAGGTTCTTTCGGCTAGCTTGACCAGCGCCTCCGGGGTCACCAAAATCTTGTGGAAGGCGAGCAACTGCTCCGTGTTCACGTCGGTTGCGGTGGCCAGGGTAACTGACTTCACGTTGCGACCCGATTTATAAACGTTCTCCTCAAATGAATCGGAGATGACAAGAACCTTGCTCGCATCCGTCGCCTTCTTGACCAGCGCGACAAACGCTTTCGTCTTAAGCTCGGTCACCACGAATTTCTCGACGGTCAGCACGTCTCCCGCATTGATGCGTTCGCTCAGCGCTTTTTGAAAGGCGAGACGGCGCGTCGATTTGGAAACTTTCTTGGTGTAATCCCGTGGCTTGGGTCCGAAAACCACGCCGCCCCCGCGCCAGACGGGCGATGACGCATAACCGGCCCGGGCCCGACCCGTGCCTTTTTGCCGCCATGGTTTGGAGCCGGAGAGATCCACCTGCGCTTTCGTCTTGGTATTGGCGGAACCGGAGCGGCGCGCCGCCCGCATGGCCACGATCGCATCCTGCACGGCCTGGGTGCCGCGACCATTCTCGATCAGGTCGATCTTTGCTTCCTTGGCTGCCGCCTGGGTTAAAACTTTCGCGCTCATTGCTTTTCAACCACCGGTTTTTTGATGGCGGGCCGCACCACGACATAGCTGCCGTTGCATCCCGGGACCGCGCCACTAATAAGAATGACTTTCTCGGACTCACGCACCTGCATGACTTTCAAATTTTGCACCGTCACTCGCTCGTCTCCCATGTGACCAGGCATGCCCATGTTTTTCCAAATTCGACCCGGCGTGGAACGGTTACCGATGGCGCCGTTGCGGCGGTGGGTCTTCGAGCCGTGGGCCGCGCCCTGTCCGGCAAAATTGTGCTTTTTCATGACGCCCTGGAAGCCCTTGCCCTTGGAACGGCCAATGACGTCGACCCAGTCGCCCGGTTGAAATTGAGTCACGCTGAGATCGATATCACCTTCCGGAGCGTCTGCTTTCAGGCGAAACTCGCGCACTAGTTTTTTCGGCTCCACTCCGGCCTTTTTGAATTCGCCGATGAGCGCCTTGGTCACACGCGATTCCTTCTGCGAATGGAAACCAACCTTGACGGCCGAATAACCGTCGTTCTCCGCCGTCACGCGGCGTACGAGAACGTTATCGCCTGCCGCAATCACGGTCACGGGACAGAGCCGGCCCTTTGCGTCGTAGACGCTGGTCATGCCAATTTTTTGTCCAAGTAACCCGATGCTCATGATGACGATATTGTGGGATTCTCAAGCGTTAGATCTTGATGGTGATATCTACGCCCGCAGGCAGGTTTAACTTCTTCAGTTCATCGACCGTTTTCGCGGTGGGCTCGATAATGTCGAGCAACCGCTTGTGCGTGCGAATTTCAAATTGATCCATCGACTTCTTGTCGACGTGGGGAGAACGATTGACCGTAAATTTTTCGATCAGGGTCGGCAGCGGAATGGGGCCGGCCACCCGGGCTCCCGTGCGCTTGGCCGTCTCCACGATGTCCACCGCGGATTGATCAAGCATCCGGTGGTCGAATGCCTTGAGCCGAATGCGAATGCGCTGGCCGCTACTCATTTCGTCTCCTTCTGGTCAAGAATGGCAGCGACCAGATTGGCCGGGACTTGCTGAAAATGTGATGGTTCCATGGAATAACTGGATCGGCCTTTCGAAAGCGAGCGAATGGCGGTGGCGTAACCGAACAACTCAGCCAAAGGAACTTCCGCATGAACGGTGGCGAGATGCCCGCGCGTTTCGATGCTGCTGATGCTGCCACGGCGACGGCTCAAGTCACCGCAGATGTCTCCCTGGAAATCGTCCGGTGTAATATTTTCCACCTTCATGATCGGCTCAAGCAGAATGGGTTTGCTCTGCTTGAAACCGTCTTTCGTCGCAAAAATTGCCGCCAGTTTGAACGCCAGTTCGTTCGAATCGACGTCGTGGTAGCTCCCGTAAACAATGTCCACTTCGACATCGACCACGGGGTAACCGCCGAGCACGCCGTTTAGGATGGCTTCTTCGATGCCCTTCTTGACCGCCGGAATGTATTCGCGGGGAATGGTGCCGCCCACGATCTTGTTGTCCACCACCAATCCGGTGCCGCGCGCGCCCGGGCGCACATCGACTTCGACGTGACCGTACTGTCCGCGACCGCCCGATTGTTTGATCAATTTACCCACGCCGTGGGCACTGCCCGTGATGGTTTCGCGATAAGCGATCTGCGGTTTGCCTGCGTTGGCATCCACCTTGAATTCGCGGAACATACGGTCGCGAATGATCTCCAAATGAAGTTCGCCCATGCCGGCGATAATGGTCTGACCTGTGTCTTCATGGGTGAAAACGCGAAAGGTCGGGTCTTCCTCCGCCAAGCGCTGCAAGGCGATGCCCATTTTCTCCTGATCGATCTTGGTCTTTGGCTCGATCGCCATGGAAATAACCGGATCAGGAAACGAAGGTGGCTCGAGCAGAACAGGATGATCTTCGTCACACAAGGTATCGCCCGTGGTGATATTCTTAATACCAACGATGGCCGCGATGTCGCCTGAATAGCAGGTATCGATGTCCTCGCGTTTGTCGGCCTGAATCTGAATGAGACGTGAAATGCGTTCGCGCTTGTTCGTGCGCGGATTGTAAACCGTATCGCCTTTGCTCAGTTTGCCGGAGTAAACCCGAAAGAAAACGAGCTTTCCGACGAAAGGATCGCTCCACAATTTGAAAGCGAGCGAACAGAAAGTGGCGCTGTCGTCCGTAATGACCTCAATCGGGACATGCGTATCGGGATCCATCCCTTTAGCCGGAGGAATATCGAGCGGACTGGGCAGGTAATCGACGACCGCGTCGACCAAATACTGGACGCCCTTGTTCTTGAAGGCGGAGCCGCCTACGACGGGGACGAATCTACTCGCGATGGTCTGACGCCTAATGCCGGCTTTCAGCATCTCAGGGGTGATGGTCTTTTCTTCGAGTACAGCCTCGGCCAGCTGGTCATCGAGATTGGAAATCTGTTCGACTAAGTCCTGAAAAGCTTTGTCGACCATCTCCACATGATCCGCCGGGATCTCCGCCAACTCGTAAGTCGAGCCCATCTGATCGTTATCCAAATAGATGACGGCCTTCCTATTGATAACGTCGAGCTGCCCTTTGAGATAATCTTCCTTGCCCAGCGGAATCAGAACGGGCCATGCATTCGCTCCAAGCTTTTTGCGCATGCTGTCGATGGACATATTGAAGTCCGCTCCTACGCGGTCCATCTTGTTGATGAAGCCTATACAAGGGACGTTGTATTTGCTGGCCTGCCGCCAAACCGTCTCTGATTGCGGCTGCACGCCGGCCACGGCATCGAAAACAGCGATGGCGCCATCCAAGACACGCAACGAACGCTCCACCTCAGCGGTGAAGTCGACGTGGCCGGGCGTATCAATAATATTAACGCGTTGCTGGATACCGTCGAAAATCTTATAAACGCCCGCCTCTTTACGCTGCGTCCATGCGCAAGTCGTCGCGGCCGACGTAATAGTAATACCGCGTTCGCGCTCCTGCTCCATCCAGTCAGTCACGGTGGTGCCCTCATGCACTTCACCGATCTTGTGGATCATCCCGGTATAAAAGAGAATACGCTCGGTCAGAGTCGTCTTGCCGGCGTCAATGTGCGCGGCGATTCCGATGTTGCGTGTCCGGTCGAGCGGAAATTTCCGGTCTGGTGAATTAGGATTCTTCACGGCGGCTGCATTCTGTTCGAGCGTGGCAGGCATACGGTTACCAGCGGAAATGAGCAAAGGCGCGGTTAGCCTGCGCCATCTTATGCGTATCCTCACGCTTCTTGATCGCGTTACCCTGGCCGGAAGCGGCGTCCTTAATCTCCTGGGCCAGTGCATCAGCCATGGGCTGTCCGCGACGATTATCCGCGTATTGAACGATCCAGCGCATGGCCAGCGAGACCTGGCGGGCCGGCGTCACTTCCATGGGCACTTGATAGGTGGCACCGCCGACGCGGCGCGATTTGACCTCGAGGCGTGGTCGCACATTCTCCAGCGCCTTGTTCAGAACTTCGAGAGGATCGACCGAATCCGAGCCCTCGCGGGATTTGTCGATCGCCGTATACACGATACGCTCGGCCAGCGACTTCTTCCCTTTCTTCATCACCGTGGAAATAAGCCGCGCCACCGCCGGACTCCCGTAACGGGAATCGACGCGCTCTTCTTTTTTATAAACTTTCCGCCGTCGTGACATGGTAGCTCTTTAAATGAAAATTATTTCTTCCCGCCCTTGGCCGGCTTGGCTCCCGCTTCGGCTGCGCCAGCTTTCGGGCGTTTCGCTCCATACTTGGAACGACTGCGGCGTCGTCCATCGACGCCGAGGCTGTCGAGTGTGCCGCGCACTATGTGATAGCGCACACCCGGCAAATCTTTGACCTTCCCGCCGCGCACGAGCACGATCGAGTGCTCCTGCAAATTGTGTCCCTCGCCCGGGATGTAGGCAATCACTTCCTGGCCATTCGTCAACCGCACTTTCGCCACCTTGCGCAAAGCGGAGTTCGGCTTCTTTGGGGTGCGCGTCATCACCTGGATACAAACTCCGCGGCGCTGCGGACAATTGGTCAGGGCGGGTGATTTGGATTTCACCTTTACCTTGCGGCGTCCGTGGCGAATAAGCTGATTAATGGTGGGCATGTTCGTTCCAATAAAACCGCCTC
>JBBRQE010000173.1:0-5025 GCA_038226905.1 Chthoniobacterales bacterium
CGCCGCAGAGGGAACGGTCTTCGAGGTGCAAGGCAAACCTGCTGCGATTACTGCCCTCCCTCCGACCGCGACCGATGTTGAAGCGGGCAGGACACTTGTTTCGACCGCCGCGCCGGCCAAAGATGCCCCGACCGAATTTCGCGCCCTGTTCAGCTCATCCGTAGAACTGCGGCGGGCCGTCGTCTTACGCGATGTCCTCGGTCCTCCGCGCGGGTTACAGCCGTTCGGTCACATCGGGGCGGAAAGCGTCTGATCGTCGAACTCCGCTGCGTGCTTTGAGAATCACTTGAGCTCCGCTCGTGCTTTGAGAATCACTTGAGCTCCGCTCGTGCTTTGAGAATCACTTGAGCTCCGCTCGTGCTTTGAGAATCACTTGAGCTCCGCTCGGAGTTCCGTAACTTCCCCACTTTCGCCGCCGGCGTGGCGGAACTGGCAGACGCGCTGGACTCAAAATCCAGTACTGGCAACAGTGTGTGGGTTCGAACCCCTCCGCCGGCACTTTCATTTCTTCGTGCCCCGGCTGGCCTCCAAATCTTTGGGAAAGACTGGTTACGATTGACAGGCTGGCTCCTGTTTGGTCAAAGGTGATAACTCTGCCCGACGCTTATGAACGAAACCTTCACTCAAATTAAGGATACCACCGCAAACCCCGCGCCCTTGGGATTGCTCGGCTTTGGTATGACCACCGTGTTGCTGAACCTGCACAATGCCGGCTATTACGAATTGAACAGCATGGTTCTGGCCATGGGCATTTGCTACGGCGGCCTTGCGCAAATCATCGCGGGCATGATGGAATGGAAAAAAAATAACACTTTCGCCGCCACCGCCTTCATCTCTTACGGCTTTTTCTGGCTCTCGCTCGTCGTTCTGGTTCTCCTGCCGAAATCGGGCATGGCGGTCCCCACCACTGAAACAGCCATGGCGGCCTACCTCGCCATTTGGGGATTGTTTACCGCGGTCATGTTCATCGGCACTTTTCGACTGAGCGTCGCGCTGCAAGTTGTCTTCGGCACGCTCACCATTCTCTTTTTCCTGCTCGCCTATGGCGATTTCGCGGGCGCCAGCGCCGACTTCAAACATATCACCGGTTATGAAGGCGTCTTCTGTGGACTGGCAGCCATTTACACCGGGCTCGCTCAGGTGCTCAACGAGTTGTTCGGCAAGACGGTCTTGCCCCTCGGGCTGGTGCGGAAGTAATTGCCCGCCCGGATACGCCGGGCGAAAGCAAAACTCCGCCGAGCGGCGGTCCTGCCCCGGATGTTTTCGGGGCCGGCCCGACCAAGGTTAAGAAGCTCGGCGGAGTCTGCCTCAAACTAACGAAGAACCGATCGCCCAAAAGGTGTGCGGCAGGCATTGCGTCGACACCTGTTCGACCGAGCCACCCCCTTTGTCTCCATCGTTCGTATCTTCAGAATCGCCGTCCTCCTCGCGACCTTGGGGCGACGCCACGGACGGTAAATCTTTCTGCTGAAGTTTATTAAACCGGTCGCGTACCTCCGCCGGAATCTTGTCCAGATCCTCTTTGCTTTCGATTGGTCCGCTGAACAACAGGCGCCCCTGCGGATCTTTTGCGGTCAGAATTCGTTTACCTTCGTTCGTATCTAGTCGCAGTTCGCCTTTGTCGTCGGAAAAGACGATTTGCGCCCGGGCCAGATCAATACTGGTAGTTCGGAGGCCGAGTCGGTCCGGTTTCGTGATCTTGATTTGCCCTTTGTCCCGTTGAGAATCGTCGCGTGCCCGCTGCATTTCGTCCCGCATTCTCTGCGTATTATCACGCGCCCGCTCGCCATTATCCCGCGCTTCCTGCCCCGCCCGTAGAGCCTCGTCGCGGGCTCTCGCCACTTCCTCGTGCGCCCGCATGACCGTGTCCTGCATCATATCCTGGGCCGAGCCGCGCAGATCCTCTTTCCAGTCGTTCATCCGTTCGCGCATCTCGCCCAGATCGAAGTCGCCCATCTTAAAATCCCCCGGCATGTGCGAACCGAAGTGCCGCTGCGGCACATCTTTCTTGCCCAGTTTGACGGGGATTTTTTGCTCCTGCCCCTTGCGTAACACGGTCAACGTCACCGTCGTTCCTTCTGAATAACTGCGGATCAATTTGGAGAGTTGATCAGGTTCGGTCAGAATCTGGTCGTTCAACATTTTCAGGATATCGTTCGCCTGAAGGCCTCCGGCGGCGGCCGGTCCATCGGGCACGACGTAATCCACGACCAGGCCGAAGCCCTTGGCCAGGCCCAACTGTTCACTCACCACTCGGGGAACATCCGACGTTTCCACGCCGAGAAAGGTCACCGGGACCTTCGGCATGTTCTCGTGCCGGTTGCCCGGAAGGAGAGGTGGAGTGGGCGGAGCGGGCGGCGACGGGGGCGACTGAGCCAGACACGCGGCTGCGCTCAGGAGGGTGGTAATGACGATCAGAGTTAGTTTGCTTTTCATTGTTTACGTTTGGTTAAGGTTCGGTGAAATCATTGGCCGGCTACGGGTATGAATTGGACCTCTTCGCTCGGGTAGGAAACGCGCAGGGACGCACCCGTGCCGGGATTGTGCCACTGCAATGTTTCGCGACCCCGCGACCGCACGCGACGGACCGGCGAAGTGGATCCGCCCGGGAAAACCAATCCTTCGTCCTGCCGGCCATAGACCACCCGGGTTGCGCCGGCCGGAATAAATTGCGCCGGAAGCAACTGGGCCGCCGGCAGCGGTTTCGGCGTTGTCCCGGCCAGGGCAGGCGGAACGCGCGGGGCCACCGGAAAATCGATTCGAGCCAGAAGGAACAAGGCAGCAGCAGCGGCCAGACCAAGGCCTAACGACAACCAGCCCGGGCGAAACCGGTCGGGACGAAGAATCGTATCCTCTCGTGCCACGGGCGTCTGCAATCCGTCGAGTTCCCGTGTAACGGATTCCAAAAGCGCCGGAGACGGCGGCCTTGGCCGCAAGGCACGCAACTCGTTCTCAATGTCGGAGAAATCGTTCATTGCGGCATCAGGTCCTTGCGCAGCGCGACCAAAGCGTAGCGATAGCGTGAGGCCGCCGTATTTTGCGAGATGCCAAGGCCCTCTCCTATTTCGAGGAAAGTGAGGTCATTCCATATCTTCATGACGAGCACCTCGCGCTGTTCGTGAGGGAGGCGATTAATTGCTCCAACGAGGAGGCGCTGCGTTTCGTCGTCTCCTCCGAATTGCGGCTCAACCGTCTGGACGATGTCGGAATAAGCCTCCGCTTCGCGCCGGGCGCGACGGCTGTCCTTCCGGATGAGATCGAGGGCCACGGTACGCACGGTGGCGTAGAGGAGGCCGCGGTTGGCCACGTCCCGATTCTGCCGCCAGAAGCGAACAAAGGCTTCCTGGACAATGTCTTCGGCGTCCGCCCCAGAGCGAACCCACTGCCGCGCAAACAGGACGAGCCCGGGAGCCAGCGCGGCAAAACAAGTTTTCCAGTTTTCATGGGTTGCGACATTATCCATGACCTCTTCACGGTCTTTCATAAGCAAGACGTCGCCAACCGGCCATTTTGTCTAGACGGTCGGAAGTTTCCGGGCACGACCCTATCGCTGATCAAGCCTCGAGCGTTGCAGCCGTGCTTGCGGCAAGCACCTGCTAAGGCGGACAATGCCTCGCGCGGAAATCCTCACCTGGGCGTCGCCGCGGGCGTTGGAAGAGGACGCAGAATCAGGTCGCCTAACCAATCCGGATGGGCCACACCTTCGCGATAGGCATCAAGCGAGTCGAGCGATGAATTGACCCGTAGATTGCTGTAAGATTGATCCGGGTTTTGCCAGCGTTCGTGCCAGTAGACGGCGGCCTTGATGCGCGGGTAACGCGCTCGAAATAGATCCAGCCCTTCCTTAATCCAGGTGCCCTTGTTGCCGGCGTGCGGGAACTCGCCCGTGGCCCACTCGGCGATCATGATCGGCTTTTTCGGATCGAGACCGCTCATTTCCTGATAAGGCCAATCGACCAGCGAGGCGACGTTGGCCCACGGTTCGTCTTTGAACTGCTGTCCGTAGACGCTTATGCCTAACCAATCGACATAATCAGATCCCGGATAATAGGCCGGGGCAAAATTCCAGGTATCAAGAGGATAGGAGTAGTTATTGGTGTGAAACATCCACTGCACATTGCGGGCGCCGCGCGCGCGCACGCGATCGACCACGTGCCGAAAGGCCGCTCGAAAATGCTCCGGTCCCTCCCAGTTATCCCCGCTTTCGTTCCATTTATCGCCACCGTAAAAAGTGCCCGACCAGGGAAACCAGTCGCCGTTCATTTCCACCCCGAAAACCACAATCATGGGATGCCCGAATTGGCGGGCTGAGTCACCCCACCGGTCGATATAAGCGTCCCACTTGCCCGCGATGATATCGATCAGGCTGAACTTGTCCGGTCCGTGGTTTTGTTCGTAGGGCCGATCCCAAGGCGACCAGAAGACCAGAGGCCATGAACCGTGTCGCCATATTATGTTAAGATTTTCCGTGGGGAAGGTTTGTTCTCCCCAGTAACTCGACGAGGCGATGATGGCCTGATGTTTACCCACCATCTTTTCAAAATCTTCGATCGTCTCCAAATTCACATCATCTTCTTCGTCGCCGAAATCGATGAAGGCTCCGGTGTAAGCGCCCTTTTCCGGCAGCACCACTTCAACCGGACCGTCTCGATCGATCGCGGCTTTTCCGAGGGGCGCGCGCTTTCCGCAGGAAACAATCGCCCCGAGGACAAGCAGCGCTCCCACCGCGCAGGCGATCAAACCGTATCTGGCTCGGCGAGATTTGCCATGAACAATGAACGCACGCCCGCTCCCCTGCGCCTCCTCGTTCGGACTCATCACGCGCTCACCGGAACCGAAGCAGTCCGTTCCAGTTTACCCCAGCTGACCCATGCACCTTTGATCGCGCGCAGGATGGCTTTCCAGATGCAATAGCTGAGCATCGGCCGATAAATTAAACGCATGGGCAGAATGCGCCAGGCCCGCAGGATGGGTTCGCGCTCGAGAATGCAGGCAAGTGTCGCCAGGATCACGTCCATCGAGAGA
>JBBRQE010000174.1:0-4964 GCA_038226905.1 Chthoniobacterales bacterium
GGCATCCGCAGTTTGGCGAGCGCGGGTTGGTTGGTCTCTCGATCGGCACATTGATCGGTGGCTTCCTCCAGCTCATTGTTCAATTTCCCTCCCTCCGTCGAGTCGGATTTATCTTCCGACCGGATTTTAATTGGCGGGATTCAGGCGTGCGCACCATCCTCGTGTTGATGGGGCCCGCCACCATTGCGGCGAGCGCCGTGCAGGTCAACGTGGCGGTCAACAGTGGTTTTGCCTCGGCCTTGGAAGATGGAACCATGGCCTGGCTCAACACCGCATTTCGGCTCATGCAATTGCCTCTGGGAATCTTCGGCGTGGCTGTGGGGACCGTCACACTGCCCATGGTATCGCGCAGCGCCGCCGTGGGAGACATGGCCGGATTTAGGACTGCGCTGTCTCACGCCTTGCGTTTGGTCTTTCTTCTGACCATTCCCGCCGCCATCGGGTTAATCATGCTGGCCCGGCCCATTATCAGTGTCATTTACGAGCATGGGAAATTCGACGCGCACGCCACCGACCAGACGGCTGCGGCCCTCCAATTTTATGCCGTTGGGCTGGCCGCTTATTCAGCCGTAAAGGTCCTCGCCCCCGCCTTCTACGCGCTCGATAGAAGATATCTGCCCATGCTCGTGAGCATCGGCTCGATCGTCCTGAACTTCTGCCTGAATTGGTTTTTTCTGTTTAAGATGGGATTTGGGCATCGGGGATTGGCCCTCTCGACCAGCCTCGTTGCCATCACTAATTTTCTTCTTTTATATGTTATGATGCGGCGTTGCGCCGGTCAGCTGGAGACGGGCGCACTGCTGAAGACGCTGAGCAAACTGTTCGTGGCCGGCGCGCTTCTGGCCGGTGTCTGCTGGCTATTCTCCCGGACCTTCTTTGCTCCCGGCAATCATATTTCGGAATGGAAAAAGATACTGGAAGTGACGGCAGCGGTCGCGACCGGGACGGTTGTTTTCTTTGGATCTGCTTTCGCGTTGCGCGTCGCGGAACTGGATGACGTGGTGCAGCTGGTCCGTCGCAAACTAGGTCGTTAGGCAAGCAGGGCGATTGACTCAATCGACCGCGGGCCGTTCGGTGAACCGCCCCTACCTATGTCTGTAATGCCTGGGCGAGGTCCTCGATCAGATCATCCGCATGCTCCAGACCGATCGATATCCGCAGGAGTCCTTCCGGCGAAACGGTTCCCGGTCCTTCAATGGAGGCGCGATGCTCGATCAGGCTCTCCACTCCGCCCAGACTGGTGGCCCGAGTGAAGATCTTGGTTTTGGCCACCGTGGCCATGGCGGCGGCGCGGCCCCCTTTTATTTCGACCGCGAGCATTCCGCCGAACTGGGACATTTGGCGCGCAGCGAGGGCGTGGGACGGATGGGAGGCAAGTCCGGGATAATGTACGCGCTCAATATTCGGCTGCGTCGCAAGGAAGGCCGCCACTTTCATGGCGTTCTCCGAGTGGGCGCGCATGCGCCAGGGCAATGTGCGCATGCCGCGCAGCACCAGCCAGCAATCGAAGGGCGAAGGGACGGCCCCCCCGGTGTATTGAATCCGCTGCACGCGCTCAAAGAATTCACTTCGTTTTTTGGTAACGATGATTCCCCCTAAAACGTCGCAATGCCCGCCAAAATATTTGGTGGTGGAATGCAAAATCAGATCCACTCCGAGATCGAAGGGTCGCTGAATAACGGGCGCCCACGTGTTATCGCAAACGCACAGTGCTCCTCCCTGGTGGACCACTTCGGTCACGGCGGCGAGGTCGACTATTTTCAAAAGGGGATTGGAGGGCGTTTCCGCCCAGGCCAGCCGGGTGTTGGGCCGCATCGCTTTTCTCACAAGATCGATGTTGCTCATATCGACAAAGTCGGCCTGCAAACCCCAGGGCACGAAGAAGTCGCGCAGCAGGCGCGACATTCCATAGTAGGCATCGACGTGGGCCAGCACGTGATCGCCGGGAGTGAGAGATTGGAACAGGGCCATGGCCGCACCCATGCCACTGGCGAAAGCGGCGGCCGCTTCACCTCCTTCGAGTGTGCTTATTCCGAGCTCGAGCGCGCTCCGGTTGGGGTTGCTGTTGCGCGTGTACATATATCCGCGCGAGTAGCTTCCGTCGGTGTCTCGCTCAAAGGTGGTCGAGAGTTGAATGGGCGCGGATACTGCTCCGGTGGAGGGATCAACAGCGTGGCCCGCGTGCACCGCTAAAGTTTCAATTTTCATCGGAATTAACTTTGCAGCCGACGTTACGATTCAAACGCCGATTGTCGATGGCGCAGCGCGGTTTTCGATTTGACGGCCAGGCCTTTCACGGCCAGATAGCAGCTGAATTTCTGGTCGGAACGTTCTAAGTTCCATCACCACAAAATGCATATTTACGACGACGATGTTTTTCGGATGGCCTGCGAACAATTCGGGGTCATTGCCGATTACCTGAACATCGACAAAAACGAGCGCGATCGCCTGACCTATCCGAAGCGATCCATGGCGGTCACTCTCCCGGTTCATATGGATGACGGAAGCACGCGCAGCTTTCAGGGGTACCGCGTCCAACATCACCTTATTCTGGGCCCGACCAAAGGCGGCACGCGCTTCGCGCCAACTCTATCCATGGGTGAGACGGCGGCCCTCGCCATGTGGATGAGCTGGAAATGCGCGCTGGCCAATCTGCCCTATGGCGGAGCCAAAGGCGGCGTGGCGGTCGATCCGGCGAAACTGTCGCGCCGGGAATTGGAAGCACTCTCCCGTCGTTACATGCAGGAAATGATTCCTTTTGTCGGGCCGCATACCGACATCATGGGGCCGGACATGGGGACGAACGAGCAGATCATGGCGTGGTTCATGGACACCTACTCCGTTTATCAGGGATATGCGGTGAACGAGATCGTGACGGGCAAACCGGTTTCGATTGGCGGGACCGAGGGGCGGCGCGAAGCGACTGGCCGGGGCGTGGTTTATCTGGTGGAGCGCGCCATGGACATGCTGAAGATGGACGGAGAAAAGAGCACCGCCATCGTGCAGGGGTTTGGCAATGTCGGATCGGTGGCGGCTCTTTCGCTTTCCTTAAAAACGGGTGTCAAGATTGTCGGCATCAGCGATGCCTTTACTGCTCTTTATAATCCCAATGGGATCGACGTGAAAGCGGCTGAGCAGCATGTGCTGAAGAACGGGAATTTGCTCTCCTTCGACCAGGGGGATCGGGTCGACCCTAACGAAATGCTCACCATGCCGTGCGATATCCTGATTCCGGCGGCCGTCGATCGGGTGATAACCGAGAAAAATGCCGGCCAGCTAAAGTGCCGTATCCTGGCGGAAGGGGCGAACGGGCCGACCACGCCGGACGCGGACAGGATTTTGGAACAGCGTTGGGATGAAGTCTTCGTTATCCCCGATATTTTGTGCAACGCCGGCGGCGTGATCGTTTCATATTTCGAATGGGTGCAGGGTTTGCAGAGCTTCCTTTGGACGGAAATGGAAGTGACCGACAAGCTCTTCCGGATCCTCGAACATTCATTTGCTCAGGTCATTCGCCGGGCCAAGGATCATAAGATTTCCCATCGCACCGCGGCCATGGCCATTGGGGTCGAGCGTGTCATGAGGGCCAAGGACGCGCGCGGGTTGTTCCCGTGATGGGCCATGAGCGTTTTGCATCGCGCGGAGGAGCGGGGCGACCGACAGCTTGACGTGGTGACGGACGAAACGTCCGGACTGCGGCTCATTATTTCACGGCTGGGCGCCGAGCTGGTGAGCCTGGCGCGCCGGAACAGGGCGGGGCAATGGGTCGGCTTCCTCGTCCGGGATAACGACCTCTCCCCTCGCGCCCATGGTTGGGCCAATCACGCCACGGTCATGGGCTACTTCCTGCATCGCCTGAAAGATGGACATAGCCTTTACCGCGGGCAGCAAATGAAGGGCGACACGCACAGTTTTCTTAGGACAAAGAAATGGCACCTGGTGGAGACGGCACGGGCGGCCCCCGGCTCCATCACCTATCGAATTACACCGGATGATTTCATCCCCACGGAATATCCGCTCAAAGTAAGTCTCGAATTAACCTACCGAATGGAGGGGGAGGCGGTCATAACGGAATTCGATTTTTACAACGATGAACCGGCGCTCTCCGCCCACCTCGGGTTTGGATTGCATCCGGGCTTCGCCGCAACTTCTTTCGAAAGTTTTCAATTTCATATGCCGCCGGGCCGCTATCGGCGGCATCTGGCCCCGGCCAATTACCTTTCCGGGGAAACACAGGACATTGATTTCAAGGGCGGTGAAATGCCCTTTCCCCGGGGGGAGCTGCCGGGCTCGTTTATCCTTGAACTGCTCGATGTTCCCACCCGCGCGTTCACTTTTCTGGATGCGCCGAGTGGCCGTAAAGTGGCCATGGATCTGAGCGGCGTGCCCTATCTCACGCTCTGGTCGGATGGCGGGGCTTTCCTCTGCGCAGAGCCCTGCTGGGGCCTAACGGATCGGCACGAACAGCGTCATTTCGAGGACAAGGAGGGCATGCAAGTGCTGGCTCCGCGCGCTCACTTGCATGCTCGCTTTAGTATGACTCCGCAGTTCACTGCCTGAAATGCGGCTGGCCACAATTCTTGCGGAAGGCTCGCCGACCCCCGTAGCGGCCGTCTCCGTCGATGCGCAAAATTGGGTGGCGCTCCATGATTTCCTCGGCTTTTTCGGGGTAAAGGAAATCCCGAACGGTCTGGCCGCGCCGCTCGCCCGCTTTCTTCCCTTCTTAATGCCGCGGTTCTCCGAATTCACCCGCAAGGTCAGCGATTGGCCCGAGCATGGGCGCATTTTTCAAAAACGCGGAGGGAAGGCCCTGCGGGCTCGTGCCTTTCTGCCGCCGGTCCTGCGGCCGCCTTCATTTCGCGCCTTCTCCGGATTTGAACAACATGTACGCACGGTGCGTGCCCGGCGCGGTCTCGACATGGTGCAGGAATGGTTTGATCGGCCCATGTTTTGTTTTTCAAACC
>JBBRQE010000175.1:0-4961 GCA_038226905.1 Chthoniobacterales bacterium
ACGGACTCAGTCTGGGATCGCTTTCTCTGATGGGCTGCGACAGCTTTACGGAAGGGTTTGGCCCTTTGATGGATGAATGGGACACGCGCATTGCGCTGGACGATCTGCCGGCCCTCGAGCGGGAACTTTCTCGGCGCGACGTGGCCGCCTTCGTGATCGAGCCGGTCCAAGGCAAGGGGTGCAAAACGCCCAAAGACGACTTCTTTCTGCGCGCTCAGGAACTTTGCCGGAAGCACGGGACCCTCCTCATTTCCGATGAAGTCCAGACAGGCCTCGGGCGCACCGGCCGGATGTTCGGATTCGAGCATTGGAATCTCGAACCCGACATCATTACCCTGGCCAAAAGTTTAAGCGGCGGTTACGTGCCCTGCGGGGCGATCGTGACTCGTCGCGAAATCTATCAGAAAACGTTTAGCCGGATGGACCGGTGCGTGGTGCACTCAACCACTTTCGGCCGGAACAACCTGGCCATGGCCTGCGGACTGGCTTCTCTTGAAGTGATCGAGTCGGAAAAACTGGTGGAGAACGCGGAACGGATGGGCACCCTGATCCGGGAGAAGGTGGATGCGCTGCGGGCCAAACATTCCTTCATCAAAGAAGTGCGGGGCAAAGGTTTGATGATCGGGATCGAATTTCACGAGCCGACCGAGTTCAAACTCAAGATGGCCTGGAAGCTCCTGCACAAAGTGGACAAGGTTTTGTTCGCGCAAATGGTCGTGACCCAGATGTTAAGCAAACATCGCATCCTTACCCAGGTGGCTGGGCACGCCATGGACGTGGTGAAGATTCTCCCTCCGCTCATGATTGGCGAAGTCGAAGTCGATAAGTTCGTCAACGCTTTCGATGATGTTCTCTCGGAATGCCGAAAATTTCCGGGCCCCATGTGGGAGATCGGAAACAACTTCGTGCGCCATGCGCTTCGGTCGAAAAAGGCGGACAAGGTGCGCCCAACCGTTTCGGCCTAGGGACTTGGGGCGTTGCCGAAAGGGGCAGACGCCGTTAAGCTGCCCCCCGGTAATCCCCACTACATGAAGCTTCTCGATAAAATCGGCCGTGAATTTTCCGGCTATAATATTGCCGAGGCGGGAAAGCGCCTGCTCGACCGTAAACCATTGCAGTGCAGCCTCTACGTGACGGATCGTTGTAACCTGGATTGCTCCTATTGCACTGAGTACGATAACAGCCGGCCGCATCCGAAGCTGGAAGATTTGAAGAAATGGATCCGGAAAATCCGCGATCTCGGCACCATGCGCATAGCCCTGGTCGGCGGAGAACCCCTGGTGCATCCCGACATCGTCGAGATCGTACGTTACTGCCGCGAACTCGGGTTCGCCACCAGCCTGACCACCAACGGGTTCTTGCTCACGCGGGAGCGTCTGCGGGATTTGGAGAACGCCGGGTTGCAGGTCATGCAGATCTCGGTCGATCGCATGACACCGAGTGCGATCACCAAGAAGTCGTTCAAGACCATCCTGCCCAAGCTAGAATATTTTAAAGATTCGAAAATCAGCCTGCACATCACCGGGGTCATTTGCGCCGACACATTGTCCGAATCGGAGGCTGTCCTGGAAACAGGATTATCGCGCGGGATTCCCACGGAAGTGAGACTGGTGCATGCCGATCCCTTGCAGAAATTCCGGGTGGAACGCGGATCGCGCGAGGAGCTGGAAGCTTTTATCGATTCGATGATCGCGCGGAAGAAGCGCGGCGAAAGAATTCACACGAGCGAGGCGATCCTGAATTATCAACGGAGCCTCCTGCGGAACGAACCGGTCGAATGGACCTGCATGGCCGGCTACAAGTTATTCTTTGTTTCGGCCCAGGGAAAATTCTGGGAGTGCAGCATGGTGCACACGGAAAAACATATCATGGATATCACTCCGGATGATCTCTATGCGAATTATCGAAAGAAAGCCTGCCAGCAGGGTTGCGGAGTTTATTGCGCGGTTAGCACATCGCTCCTCGTGGAAAATCCGGTGCGCGTTCTGGGCCAGGAAATTGCGGCCCGGGCCAAACGAGTGCCCGGATTGATTCGTTCTTCGTTAGGCCGACCGGTCGCGCCGGCCAGCGAGACGAACGGCGCGCCCCACATGAACGGCGGCGCTGCACCCGGCCCAAACGGCCATGGTTTGATAAGCGCCGGGCCCCTTTCCCAGCCAGAATCCCCCGGCCAGCAGCCAGACGTAAATATTTCGTCGGCCGCTTAGGAGCCGAAAAGCGCGATCGAAGGGCGCCACATCATCGAGCAGACGGCCGGTGCTGAGCTTGGCCCGCCGCTTGGCCTCGCGGTCCACCAAATCCGCACCGAGCAGAAGTGCCAGAAAGAAAAACGCGCCGGGAAGTTGGCCGCTTCTGTGCAAGCCAAAAGCGAGCGCCATCCACCAGGAGTATTCCAGAACAAGGTCGAGGACGTGCTCCCATTCACCGCGCGGCGTGGTTTCTACTTTTACGCGCGCCTGTTTGCCGTCCAAGCCATCGAGCACTCCGAATATCAAGGCGATCAGGATGCCGAGGCCAAAATGAGCGGAGGCGAACAACGCCGTTGCCACCAGGCCCAGGCCGAAGCCGAACAGGGTAATTTGATTGGGCGTCACCGTTGTCCGACAGAGGCGGGAGATAATCCATGTCTCGATGGGAGCGTGCAGATAGGCGGGCAGATCGAGCGTTCCGTTTTGGGCGTTGCGGAAAACGATCTTTTCCACGCATTCTCGTTGTTCCGGCGAAACCATTTGGCAAACCGGACGGACCTGGCGCCGCATGCCCACGATGTAGGATGGCTCTTTGGCGGCGTCGACGGTCGCGATCTTGCCCGTCTCCATGGCGCTTTGTAGTTGATCGATCAGCGTGGAAGACGCGAGGGATTCGAGAAAACGAGCCGAAACAAGGAACGGTCCCGCCAACTGACCGGGTGCGAGCCCGCCCGAATCGATGAGGACGGCGTTCGCGTTGCGCTCTAGCAAAGCCTGCAGCAGCCGCGCGTCGCAAAAGATGTTTGCCGGGATGACCAAGGTATGAGCCGCTGTCGTGGTCAGCGTCTGCCTGATGGCTTGGACGGTGAGGGGGCTGTTCGGGCGTGTCGCTACATCAACCCAGAATGCCGCGCGCGCCCAGGAGGGACGGGCCAATTCTCCGCGAATGGCCTCCGGCGTCGTGGAGAGGACCAGGGCCTGCGTGAATCCGAGACGCTGGGAGATGCGCAGGATTCGTTCGAGCAAGGTGATCCCGCCCACTTCGAGGAGAGCTTCCGGGGCATCGGCCAGGACGATGAGTTGAGGATCAGCACGGTCCACGCGGCGCGAGGTTAATAGGAGGGCGTGCTTCTGCCAAACGCATTGATGTAGCGGTTAGCCGGACGGATCTCGCACAACGGTCGCAAAGATAGCTCAAAGATCTCCATAGCGTTGTGTCCGTCGTGATCGTTGTGCGAGGCGTCCGTCCGAGTTTGTGATTGTCGCTCTACTCATTCGGAATAAGTTTGAGGTGGCGTCACCTTAATAACCCGACGTCGCGGAGGAGCGATCTATGAGCACAGCTGTGGCGGATGAGAAAAAAGCGGGAGAAAAATTGACACAACTCGATCAGCTCAAGCGATTCACCAAGGTGGTGGCCGATACGGGCGACTTTGAGTCGATCAAGGATTTCAAGCCGCAGGATGCGACGACTAATCCGAGCCTGATTTACGCGGCCACGCAGAACGAGAAATACTTTCATCTGCTCGAGGAAGTTTTGACGGATCGGAAGAATTCCGGGCTGAGTGGGGCCGGGCAGATCGACGACATTATCGAGCATCTGCTCGTCCGATTCGGGTGTGAGATTCTGAAGATCGTGCCCGGACGAGTCTCGACGGAAACTGATGCGCGTTACTCTTTTGATACGGAAGGCTCCATGGCCAAGGGGCGGCAGCTGATCAAGCTTTACGAGGAACGCAAGATTCCGCGGGAGCGCGTGCTGATCAAGATTGCCTCTACCTGGGAAGGGATCAAGGCGGCCGAGCAACTCCAGAAGGAAGGGATCAAATGTAACCTGACGCTTCTGTTCTCTCTGCCGCAGGCGGTGCGCTGCGCCGAAGCGAAGGTGCAGTTGATTTCTCCATTCGTGGGCCGGATTTACGATTGGTATAAAGCGGCCAACAAACGCGACTACGCGGGAGCGGAAGATCCAGGCGTGCAGTCCGTGCAGGAAATCTACACTTATTATAAGAAGTTCGATTACAAGACGGAAGTCATGGGTGCGAGTTTTCGAAACGTCGGGCAGATTCAGGAGCTGGCGGGTTGCGACGCGCTTACCATTAGCCCGGAGTTGATGAAGGAGCTGTCGGGATCAACTGACCCGCTGGAGCGCAAACTCGATCCAGAAAAATCCAAAGCGGCCGAGGTGGAGCGCCTGGAGATGGATGAGAAGAAGTTTCGCTACCTTTTGAACGACAATGCCATGGCGACGGAGAAGACGGCCGAGGGAATCCGGAAGTTTGCCGCCGACATCGTGAAGCTGGAGAAGTTCGTGGTGGGAAAACTGAAGTAGGCGATGCGCCGCGTAGAGCGCGGACGATTTGAGTCAATTCGCAGCTCGTGGCTATCGAGATGTTTAACATCGTTTTGATCGAGCCGGAGATCCCGCCCAATACGGGCAACGTTGGGCGGCTCTGTCTGGCCACTGATTCCGTCCTTCATCTGGTCAAGCCTTTCGGTTTTACCTTGGCCGATCGCCAGCTTAAGCGGGCCGGCTTGGATTACTGGACCGAGGTGCAGCTTCGTTTGTGGGAATCGTTCGAGGCGTTGCAGGCGGCGCAGGCGGCGGGCGCGCGCTACTTTTTTCTGACCACGAAAAGCGAACGTCCTTATTACGAGGTCAGCTTTCAAGAGGGTGATTTTGTCGTCTTTGGCCGGGAAACAAAGGGCTTGCCGGAAAAGCTTTTGGCGACCCACGCAAACGCCTGTCTTACCATACCGATGCAGGGAACC
>JBBRQE010000176.1:0-4903 GCA_038226905.1 Chthoniobacterales bacterium
CGAAAGCCATCACCAGTTCAACGATATCAAGCGAGTCCGCGCCGAGGTCCTCAATAATGGAGGCTTGCGGCGTGACTTGTTCCGGGTTTACCCCCAGTTGCTCGACGATGATGTCCTTTACCTTCTCTTCGGTTGTTTTGTCGGCCATAGAATACGTTTGGTTGTTGGGAGCGGAAGGCTTAACTCACCCGTTGCCGCACCGCAAGTAAAACAATTAGTAATCTTTAAGCGGCTCGCCCGGGGCAAGGCGGGGGGATGCCTTTCCCGCGCGCGGTGCGGAAGGGGAGGGGTCAACCGCGATTCTCCCGCCAGAGCCCTTCAAATTTGCAATTGGCACGACCCGGAAGGCGTATCCCTTCGTTCCGTCGCGGTGCGTTCGTGTTTACTTCGCTCGTTCATCGCGTAAAGGAGAGTCATGTCAACCGGTCCCGTCGAGCCAGGCGATCTACTCGATCTCAAGATGCTTCCGTCGTGGCTTCAGGAGTCGGCCGGATCACCGAGTTACGAGCATTACGCTGGGGAAGTTGAACGGCACGGCGGCGGACGGGAGGGCGACGCCCGCGGCGGACCAGGACGAGGTCCCGGTCGCCGTTCACCTGGGAGCGAGCGGGATTCCCGAGGGAGTAAACCTCGCTCCGCGCCTCGCCGCGATGGGAGAACGGATCGGCCCAGAAGCTCGTCATCTCAGGAGAGACGTCCAGGCCCTCGCCCGGACGATCAACCGCGCTACGAAGCGCAGGAGAAAGCTGCCCAGGAACTGGCGGCGCGGATTGCTCTTCGATTTGTGCCGCATCCTCCCGGGCTCGAAAACGTCGTGGCGCAGATGAAATCCAACCCCGTGGCGTACTCGGTTTTCGCGCTGGCCCGCCTCTTTCTGGACAAGCCAGAACGCTACGATGTTCATCTGACGGCCAAGCCTGAAGCGCCGTTCTATCAGCTGGGCGAGGAGGGCGCGATATCGGCTGATCGCGAATTTCTCGAGTCGAACGCCTTCCGATTTGCGCTCGACGATTCCTATAAACTGGAAGTGGTCCAGAGCGATCCCATCAAAGGCAATTTCACGTCCGTAGCGCGTTGTCGTTCCAGCGGGACGTTGCTCGGACCGACCAACCACCACGCCTACCAGCCGAAGTTGCGGTCCCTTTATGAGCAGCGTTTTAGCCGGCGCATGAGCTTTCCCGATTATCAACGGCAGATAGAGATAGTGAGCGATCCGGCGGTGGTCGAGCAATGGAAGGAAGATGCCCGCAGCATCACGACTTATACGACCCTAAAGGAAGAACCGCCCGTGACGTTTAACAATGCGGCGGAGGCGGAGAGGCATTTTCGGCAGAATTACCTCGCTACCCTCGTGCGTCCAGTAAACGAAAGGACGATTGACGGCGTGGCCAGTCGCCAACTTCCCGACCGATCCCTGCGGCGGCTGGTGGAAGATGCCTGGTCCCGGGAAACGCGTTCGCCTTCGCAAATAATGCAGGAGCTGTCGAGCCGCTTTCGCGACGCCGGTCTGCACATCTTCCGGCATAAACGCGGGATGCTTTTTGTGACATCGGTGCGACCACGGCCTTTCGCGCATGATCAGACGGGTGCGTCCGCCCAGGTTCAGTCCATTTTGCAAACGGTCGGGGCGAATCCAGGAACTAACCGGAAAGATTTGGCCGAAAAAATTCTGGTGGAAGTGCCAGCCGAAGAGAGGGAGGCGCGCAAGCTCGCCCTGGCTTCCGATTTGCGGTGGTTAATCAGCGAAGGCAACGTCATTGAGTTTAATGACGGCTCGCTCGATCTGCCGCGTGTGAAAGTGAAGGTAGTGGAAGAGTCTAAGCCCTCGCCATCATCCTCGGTCGAAGATCAGGAGACGAAAAGTGAGGGTGACGCCGCTCAGGAAAGTGAGGGATCTGCGCCCGTTCCGGCTGCCGGCGAGGCGGAAGTGACCACGACCATCCAACCCGCTACTTCTTCCCAAGACGGGTAGGAAGCCGCGCTGCGGCGTCCCTGCCAAAGGAGATGCCGGCAGGGTCGGTCCGCCCTTTAGATCAAGCCGGCCTTTTTCAGCGAAGAATAGGCGCCGTTCTTATTGATCGTCTTAAGCCCGCGCGCTGTCACTCGGACCCGCACAAACTTCTTCAGCTCGGCCACCCAAACACGGTGCTCATGCAGATTAGGATTAAAAATCCGGGGCACGTTCTTGGTCACGTGACGGCCCACGCCGCCCTTCTTCTTGGCCATACCGCGCCGATGAATGATACTTCCGCGCGTAGGCCGGGATCCGGTGATGCTGCAAACTTTTGACATAACGAGTGGTGGGGAAAAGACGCGTAAAGTGCCGTTACGGGCAGCCTTGGTCAAGTGAATCTTGAATGGAACAACTGAACGTGGTCAAATTTAAGGTGCCCGGGTGACCTCAGGCTCTCTCCGACCTCCCAACACTCAATTATGGCACAGAAGAGTAACCGCAAACTACGGATCGGCATCGTCGGGGCCGGCGGCATCGTGCGCGATCGCCACCTGCCGGCCCTCAAGAAGCACCCGGAGGTGGAGGTCGTGGCCGTTTCCAATTCCTCCTACGAAAGCGCCGAGAAATTCTGTCAGGAACACATCCCTCAGGCTACACCGATGCGGAATTGGGCCGATTTAGTGGCGCTGCCGGATCTTGATATTATTTGGATCGGCACGCCTCCCTATCTTCACTCGGCCGTAACCGTCTCCGCCCTGGAGTCGGGCAAACACGTGTTCTGCCAGGCCCGCATGTCGATGGATCTGGTGGAAGCCGAAGAAATGCTGGCCGCCGCCCAGCGTAGTCCGGAGCTGGTCATTATGCTTTGTCCTCCGCCTTTTGGATTGCGGGGCGATCTGCTCGTCAAGAAACTCCTGTCCGACGGATATATCGGAAAGCCGCATCACATCCGTCTACAAAGCTTCAACAGTAATTATCTCGACCCAGAAAGGCCCGCGCATTGGCGCCAGCGTATCGAATTGAGCGGCCTGAATGTCCTGACTCTCGGAATCTATGTGGAAGTCTTGCAGCGTTGGTTTGGCCCGATTAGCGGTGTCTTCGCTCGCGGCCAAATCCTGCAAACGATTCGGCAAGGCTACGAGGTGATCGTGCCCGATCTGCTGACCGTGCTTTGCACCTTTGCCAGCGGCGCGGAAGGGGTTTTGGAATTCAGCGGGGTGAATGCCCTGGGCGGCGCCGATCACGTCGAAGTCTACGGAAGCGAGGGGACAATGGTTTATGATTTCCAGGCTGAATCGTTGCGCGCGGGAAAGGCAGGCGAAAAAGATCTGCGCCTCATCGCGCCCACGCCGGAGCTGGAAGCCGGATGGCGCGTGGAAGACGACTTTCTAGAGGCTATCGCCGCGAAAGGGCGAATTCGACCGCACCCGAATTTCGAGGACGGACTACACTACATGCGGGTGGTGCAGGCCGTGGCGGATTCTCGTGCGCGTAACGAGTGGGTGCCGATAAAACAATGAGCGTGCTCCAAGGTCTTAGAACCGCTCGGCGACCTTCACGATGACGTAACCCAGAAGGCACGTTACCGGCAGGGTAAAGATCCAGGCCCAGACGATTCGTTCCACCACGGTCCACTTCACGCCGCTGAAGCGCTTCACTGCACCCACGCCCATGATCGAGGTCGAGATCACGTGGGTGGTCGAGAGGGGAATTCCATAAATACTGGCCGCCTGGATGATCAAGGCGGCGCTCGTTTCCGCGGCGAAACCATGGACCGGCTGCAGTTTGACCATGCGATGACCAAGCGTCCGGATGATGCGCCAGCCGCCCGCCGCGGTGCCGGCCGCCATGGTGATGGCACACAGGACTTTTACCCAGGCGGGAATCCCTCCGAAGGTCGGCGTCCGCAGGAAGTGTAGCCACGGAGGAAGATCATTGAAGCTTCCGGCCTTGGTCCCGGTGAAAAGCGCGAGCGTGATGATGCCCATGGTTTTCTGGGCATCATTGGTGCCATGGCTGTGCGCCATCCAGGCGGCGCTCAATATCTGTAATTTGCCGAACAGATTGTGGATCACACGCGGCGTGAAACGTCGGAGAATCACGAAGAGGAGGAACATCAGGAGTCCGCCCAGTAAAAAGCCCGCCACCGGCGAAATGAGCATCGGCAGAACCACTTTGGGCCATAACCCGGTGTTCCATTTGAGAACGGACCAGTTGCCTTTGGCGGTGGCCAGAGCGGATCCACACAGACCGCCGATTAGGGCGTGACTGGAGCTCGAGGGGAGACCGAGCCACCAGGTGGCGATGTTCCAGGCAAACGCCGCGATGAGTGCGCACAACACCGTGATCAGCGTTACCACATTGGTATCGACCAGTCCTTTGCCGATGGTCGAGGCCACGGCGCCCCCCATGAGCGCGCCGGTCAGATTGAAAACCGCCGCCATGCCAATGGCCTGGCGAGGGGTCAGGACCTTGGTTGAAACGACCGTGGCAATGGCGTTGGCCGCGTCGTGAAAGCCGTTGCTATATTCAAAAATAATGGCCGCCAGGACCACGATGACGAAAATAAGCATGGCCGGGACGAGAGCCGACTAGGAGTATTTCAGGACGACCTGCAGGATGATGTTGCCAGCGTCGCGACAGCGATCGATCACTTTTTCGAGCAGTTCGTAAAGGTCGCGCAAGAAAATGATGTGCTTCGCCTCGTACTCCCCATGGTAAAGATCGCGCAGCAATTCCAACTCCAGTTCGTCCGCTTCTCCCTCGATCGTCTGCAGTTTGGCATTCATCTCGCGAGCCGTTCGAATATCGGTTCCTTTACGTAACTGTTTTACCATGGCCAGGACCGCTTCGGCCGCCTGGTCCAGCAATTCCACCTGTTTACGGAAACTGCGTCCTTCCAAATCGCCCGGGCAGATGAGAATACGCTCCCCGATTTTTTCGACCGTC
>JBBRQE010000177.1:0-4846 GCA_038226905.1 Chthoniobacterales bacterium
ATTTCTTAACGAAAGTCGCAAAGGCTGGCCCGACATCGATCTTGATTTGCCGAGTGGTGAGCGGCGCGAAAGCGTGATCCAGGAAATTTACCGGCGCTATGGCAGACATGGTGCGGCCATGACGGCCAACGTCATCAGTTATCGCGGACGCAGTGCCGCGCGTGAGATTGGCAAAACCCTGAACTTTTCGCCGAGTTTGGTGGATCGGTTCTCTCATTTGTTCGCCCATGGCGACTTTCCCCACACCCTTGATTTGGAATCGCAGATCGAACAGGCCGGCTTGCCCCGGGAACACCCGCGTATGGCAGCGTTCGTTCAATTGTATGGCGCGATTTATGGGCTGCCTCGCCATCTCGGTCAGCACTCGGGAGGAATGATCATTTGTCAAAACAAGCTCAGCTCGTTTGTGCCGCTGGAAAATGCGGCCATGCCCGGGCGAGTGGTAGCGCAGTGGGACAAGGACGATTGCGAAGATCTGGGAATCGTAAAAGTCGACCTGCTGGGTCTCGGCATGATGTCGGTCCTGCAGGATGCGCTGGAGCTTTGCCGCGAGCGGGGGCGCCCTCTCGATCTGGCCCATATTCCGAAGGACGATCCCGCCACCTTCGACATCATGCAAAAGGCGGACACGATCGGAGTTTTCCAAATCGAAAGCCGCGCCCAGATGGCAACCTTACCCCGCATGAAACCGAAATGTTTTTACGACGTGGTCATCGAGGTGGCGATTATTCGACCCGGTCCGATTCAGGGCGATATGGTACATCCCTATCTGGCCCGTCGCGCGGGCCGCGAAGAGGTTAAATATTTCGATCCGCGGCTTGAGCCTATTCTGGCGCGCACCCTCGGGATTCCCCTTTTTCAGGAGCAAATGCTCAAGATTGCCATGGTCATGGCCGATTTTTCCGGGGATGAAGCGGAAGAGTTGAGGCGGGCGCTCAGTTTTCACCGCTCGGAAGAACGGATGAACAAAGTAAGCGTGAAATTGCGCGAAGCCATGCGGCAAAAAAAAGTTGCTCCCGAGGTCATCGACAAAATCATACAATCGATCACCTCGTTTGCGCTCTACGGGTTTCCCGAGTCGCACGCCATCAGTTTTGCCCTTCTGGCCTATGCCAGCGCTTTTCTGAAAGTGCATCGCGCTCCTGAGTTTTACGCCAGCCTGTTGAATAATCAGCCGATGGGTTTTTATACGCCGGCTACCATTGTGAAAGACGCGCATCGGCACGGCCTGAAAACGAAACCGGTTACTGTAGCTGAATCGGAATGGCGCTGCATGGTCGTGGCGGACGACACCGTCCGGTTGGGTTTCTGTGTCGTGAACGGTATGCGGAAAGGGATGGTGGGGCAACTACTGGCGACCAGAGCGGAGAGGCCCTTTCACTCCATGGATGATTTTAAGTGTCGTGTTCCGTTCTCGAAAGAAGAACTGCGCAACCTGGCCGGGTTGGGGGCACTCAATGGCCTTGCGGAAGATCGACGTTCCGCCCTGTGGAAAGTGGAAGAAGCTCTCCATGACGACCTGCTGAGTAGCGCGCGCGAGGCGTGCGCTGTCCAAGAAGAGTCATCGCCTCTTCTTCCCATGAGTCTGCCGGAACGGGTGCAGGCAGATTATGAAGCGATGAACCTAACGACCGGGCCGCACCCCATGAAACTTCTGCGGGAAACCGTGCCCAACGTTTGGCGGGCAGCTGATTTGGTTCAAGCCCCCGGCGGGGCCATTGTCCAGATCGCGGGCAACGTGATTTGCCGGCAACGACCGGGCACGGCCAAAGGATTTGTCTTTATCAGTTTAGAAGACGAGACCGGGGTGGCCAATGCGATTGTTCATCCCGATCTCTTCGAGAGAATGCGTCTTTTGATTACGGAAGAAGCTTTTCTCCTGATCGAAGGCGAAGTTCAGAATTCTGATGGTGTGGTGCTGATCAAAGCACGCGAACTCAAACCGCTCGCCCATGAGAAACTGATCGGTTCGGTTTCGCACGATTTCCGGTAAAGGGCGGCGCGCTGCCTCAGCGAGATCGTTGTAGAGTTGGTTGTGCCAGCCGCCTGCCTGCAAGAGGAGGCGCTTGCCACAAGTGCCTCTACCACGCCTAACGGCTCAACTATTCGCCGGCGTGACGCCTGGCCGATTCCTTGGGCTCAGCCGGTTTTTCCACCGGTGTGTCATCCGTTTCCATCCACTCGGTGTGAAATACGCCCGGTTTATCGATTCGCTCGTAGGTGTGCGCCCCGAAGAAGTCTCGCTGCGCCTGTAACAGATTGGAAGGCAGCCGCGCCTGCCGGTAGCTGTCGAAATAAGCGAGCGACGCGCTGAAGGCGGGGACGGCCACCCCCTGTTGAATTGCGGTGGCCACCGCGATGCGCCAGTTATCCTGCGTCTGGGCAATAATCCCGGTAAAATAGGGATCGAGCAGAAGGTTGTGCAGTCCGGCGTTTCGCTGATAGGCCTCTACGATCCGATTGAGGAATACCGCGCGAATAATGCAGCCTCCCCGCCAGATGGTGGCGATGTCTCCGAAATTCAAGTTCCACTTGTACTGAGTGCTGGCCGCTCCCAGCAATTCCATCCCCTGGGCGTAGGACACAATCTTGGAAGCGTAGAGCGCATTTCGGACGGCCGTAATTAGTTGATCGCGATCGCCGCTAAATTTCTTCGGCTGCGCGGGAGGCAGAATTTTAGAGGCATCGACTCGCTCCTGTTTACGAGAGGAAATGACGCGCGCTTCGACCGCCGCGTTAATGGTGGAGATCACGACCGATTGTTGGATGGCGGATTGCAACGTCCAAAGGCCCGTTCCCTTTTGCCCGGCTTTATCGAGGATCACATCCACCAGCGGTTTGCCTGTGTCCGGATCGATCTTGCGGAAAATCTTGGCGGTGATGTCGATCAGGTAGCTATCCAGTTCGCTCTTGTTCCATTCCGAGAATGTCTCGGCCAATTGCGGCGCCTCCATGCCCGTGACGTCTTTCAGGATGGCGTAGGCTTCGCAGATTAACTGCATGTCGCCGTACTCGATTCCGTTATGCACCATCTTGACGTAGTGACCCGCGCCATCCGTCCCCATATAGCGGCAGCAGGGCTCTCCATCGACCTGCGCGGCGATCTTGCGAAAGATCGGCGCAATCATTTCCCACGATTCGCGGGAACCGCCGGGCATGAGGGAAGGCCCCTTCAGGGCGCCTTCCTCGCCGCCGGAAACACCGCATCCGACGAAGTGCAGGCCCTTTGCTTCCAGTTCCTGGCAACGCCGTTGCGTGTCCGTAAAGAGCGAATTACCGCCATCGATAATGACGTCACCTTTCTCAAACAGCGGAGTGAGCTGGCTGATCACGGCGCCCACCGGTGCGCCGGCCTTGACCATGATCATCGCTTTACGGGGGCGTTTGAGGGCTGCTACGAATTCTTCGAGCGTTTTCGCGGGAAAAATGTTTTTTCCTTTGGCCCGGGCATTGGCGAATTTTTCCGTCACGGCGGTGGTTCGGTTAAAGACAGCCACGGAGAAGCCTTTAGACTCCATGTTGAGGACGAGGTTCTCGCCCATGACGGCGAGGCCGATCAGACCAATATCACTTTGATTCGTGCTCATTCTGCGTATCTCCTTGGATGACGCCGCATCTGCGGCGAACCGGAGTCTAGCGAGCATGGAGAGCGCATGGCAAACCCCGTTTGCGAACTTTTATTAACAGAAGCGGAATTGGAAAGAGCCCTCGAATGGCCGGAGGGTCCTGCGGGCGCAATCGTCGACTTTCGCGGGGTGGTGCGGGCGGTGGAGCAGGACCGGACGATCCGTGGAATCGACTACGAAGCGCATCCCGTCATGGCCCTGCATCAGCTACGGATGATCGCGCGTGAAGCCGTGCAACGCTTCGATTTGGAAATTGTCGTGATCCGGCATCGTATCGGATTCGTCGAAGCGGGGAAAACTTCCCTGCTGGCGCGGGTGGCGGCGTCGCATAGGCCTGCCGCATTGAAAGGCTTGGAGTGGCTGGTCGACGAATTGAAAAAAAGAGTGCCGATCTGGAAGCATCCGGAATTCGAGTTGGACGCGGTGCTCCAGCGTGAGGTAGCACAGGTTATGACGAAATGAACTGGGCCAATCGTTTAACTCTAAGCCGCCTTCTCCTGACCGTGCTGTTCGTGGCGTCCCTCAATTCGTCCTGGTGCTATGCCCGTACGGTGGCGCTCCTGCTTTTTCTCGTCGCGGGCATCACCGATTTTGTGGATGGCGAAGTGGCCCGGCGCTACGGCATCATCACCAATTTTGGAAAGCTGATGGATCCGCTGGTCGACAAGATCATGATGGCGTCGGCCTTTATTTCGCTGGTGCCGTTGAAGGCGGTCCCGGCTTGGGCGGCGACGACGGTGGTGGCGCGCGATTTTTTGATTACCGGACTCCGCCTGATGGCCGCGACTAAAGGCCAGGTGCTCCCGGCGGAGAAATTGGGAAAACACAAAACGTCCTGGCAAATCATAACCGTCATTTTTTTCCTGGCCCTCCTTGCTCTGGCGGAACTGCACTACGCCAGCGAAACGTCCACCTGGTGGGTGCGGGCATGGGATGAAGCCGGTCCCATCCTTGTCTGGGTCACCGTGCTCTTAACGGTCTATTCGGGACTCGGTTTCACGTGGCGCCATCGCGACCTGATCGCGCCGGATCTGTAGAGGGCGGTTGCGCGGCTTGGCAGAAGACGCGATTAGAAAAAGGTCTGTGGGACTTCCACGCGATCGCCCGGCTGCAGTTTTACATCGAGGGACGGATCGCGTCGCACCTGCCGGACGTCGTAAACCTTGACGTTGTTACCCCGTAAAAGGCGAACGCGTTTCTGGTCGGCGAAGTCGTTAAAC
>JBBRQE010000178.1:0-4740 GCA_038226905.1 Chthoniobacterales bacterium
CGGGGGTGAAGATCTTTGCGCGCGAGGGTTCAGTCGAGAGAGACCGCGGCAGGGTGACGCGACGCGGTATTTCGTTCGGAGGCAGAGTCGTGAGCGGTGGCAGCGGATTTAGCAAATTCCGTCGACCAGTCGCCCGAGCGGCTTTCTCCAATTCTTTCCGGCGAAATTCCGTGAGTGGCGGAGTGGCCGTGCGCGACCTAATGGGCGTCGGCGGTTTTGAGGTGGCGGGTTGGCCCAGCGCTTCCAAGAATTTCCGGATGCGTTCTTCGTCGGTCCCCGGCAAGGGTGGCGGCAGCGTCTCCGGCCTTGTCACAGGCGATTCGGGTTCCTCGTCCTGAATCGGGCCGGCTTTCTTCGTTAGTAATTTAAAGAGCGCGGTAATGCCGATGAGCAACACAAAAAGGAGACCGTCGAGATGAACGGCCAACCCCTCAAAGGGCCGCATGTTTAGCGTGCTGATCAGGCTCATCTGCTCATGGCTCCGGGGTGGCCGCCTGAGAACTACGGTCCTTCGGTCCGCGGCTTATCGGTTCCGCCAATCGATTCGCGCATGGAGGTGTCGGCCTGCACGTTTTTCATCCGGTAATAGTCCATGATCCCCAAATGCCCGGCGCGAAAAGCTTCGGCCATGGCCTGGGGGACCTGGGCCTCCGCCTCCACCACCTTGGCCCGCATCTCCTGGGTGCGGGCGCGCATTTCCTGCTCGACCGCCACGGCGGCAGCGCGACGCACTTCCGCATTGGCTTGCGCAATGCGTTTGTCCGCATCCGCCTGCTCGCTCTGCAGTTTGGCCCCGATGTTGTCTCCCACATCGACATCGGCAATGTCGATCGAGAGAATTTCAAAGGCGGTATTGCTGTCCAGCCCCTTGGCCAGAACGGCTTTGGAAATGCGGTCGGGATTTTCCAGCACATCCTGGTAGGAATCCGCCGAGCCGATCGCACTCACGATGCCTTCGCCCACGCGGGCGATAATAGTTTCTTCGGTGGCGCCGCCGACGAAGCGGTCAAGGTGAGATCGAACAGTGACGCGCGCTTTTACCTTGGCCCCGATTCCGTCCTTGGCCACTCCATCAATGGTGGCGCGACCTGAGGCCGGATTGGGAACATCGATGACCTTCGGATTGATGCTGGTGCGGACCGCTTCCAAAACTGTTTTGCCCGTTCCTTTGGTGGCCAGATCGATGGCGCAGGCGCGATTGAAATCCAGGGAAATACCGGCCTTGTCCGCCGCGATCAGGGCGAGGATGACTTGTCCAACGTCGCCACCCGCCAGGAAATGCGCCTCCAACGGATCGCTCGGAATTTCGATGCCCGCTTTCACAGCGGTGATTCGACTATCCACGATCAGCCCGACCGGCACGCGGCGCAGTCTCATTCCAATCATTTTACCCATGCCAACGGGAGCGTTAGCGATGCGCGCACGCAGCCAGACCCCGAAGAAATTGAAAAGAACAATGCAGAAGATAAAGGCAATGACGCCGACGATGGCGAGGCCGACCAGAGTGAGCGATTCCATGGCGGCAAGTTATCGTGGGCGAGAGGATGGGAAAAGACTAATCGGGGAGGAAGCGCGGGCGGGAGGCTGGACGCTCCTCTGCAGTGGAAGCGAGCGGGGTAAACGCATAGTTTTTATTGCAATTGAGTCTGGACGTAATACGCATTGCGCGTTGTGGATTCGAACAAGGCAACCAGGGTTGCGGTCATTGGAGCTTCTGGCTATGCGGGGGAAGAACTTGTGCGCCTTCTGCTGGGCCATCCGCTGGTCGATCTGACCGCGGTGACTTCCCGCCAATTCGCAGGCAAAACGCTAGCCGAAGTGTTCCCTCGTTTCGCCCATCGGGCTAAGGCGCAAACGCTGCGCTTCAGCGAAGCGCATCCGGCAAAGATTACTGATCTGGCCGAGGTTGTTTTCCTCGCGTTGCCTCATGGCGTTTCCGCAGAAGTCGGGGCGGGCTTAATCGACCAGGGTGTCAACGTGATCGACCTGAGCGCCGACTTTCGCATCCGCGATGCCGCCGTTTACCGGGAATTTTACGGCAAAGAGCATTCTGCACCGCATTTGCTGGATCGGGCCGTTTACGGGTTGCCCGAAATTTATCGGGAAAAAATTCGCGGGGCCCAACTGGTGGCTTGTCCAGGATGTTATCCCACGAGCATTCTGCTCCCGCTTTTGCCTTTGCTGGGTAGACAGTTGATCGACCCAAGGAGAATCCTCGTGACAAGTCTAAGCGGGGTGAGCGGGGCGGGTCGCAAAGTCGAAGCCGATTACCTTTTCGCGGAATGCAACGAAAGCGTTCGTCCTTACGGCGTGCCCAAGCACCGCCACCTGGCGGAGGTGGAGCAGGAATTGGCGGCCGCCGCCGGCCATCCCATTGTGATTCAATTCATCCCGCACCTCGTCCCGGTAAACCGGGGAATCATCTCGACCATCTGCACTGACCTAACCAGTCCGATGGAGGGCCAGGCCATCGAGGAGATATTCGGAAAAGCCTACGGCACGGAGCCCTTCGTGCGCTTGTTAGGGGAGGAACGCCTGCCCGATACAAAGAATGTCGTCGGGACAAATTTTATCGATCTTTCCTGGAAAATTGATCCCCGAACCAATCGGCTCATCCTTATGAGTGCAATTGATAATCTGACCAAGGGTACAAGCGGGCAGGCCCTACAATGCTTCAATCTGATGCGCGGTTACGAAGAAACGGCGGGCTTGGTCTAACATGAAACAGATCGAAGGTTCCATTTGCGCACCGCTCGGGTTCAAAACCGCGGCTGTCTTTTGCGACATCAAGAAACTGGGCACGGGCAAAGGTTCAGAGAAGGGTAAGAAGCGCGATTTGGCGCTGATTGTTTCTGAGGTCCCGGCCGTCGTGGCAGGAATGTTTACGAGCAATCAGGTATGTGCGGCGCCAGTCCGATTGAGCGCCGCCCGGGCCGCGCGAAAATCCGTCAGAGCCATCGTGGTGAATTCTGGAAACGCCAATGCCTGCACCGGCCGCCAGGGGATGAGGGACGCGGAAAGAATGACCAGCGTGACCGCCCAGAGCCTTTCGGCCGTCACAGGAAGCCCGGACAAGGTGACCAGGGAGGACGTATTGGTTTGTTCGACTGGCCGCATCGGCCTCCTCTTGCCGATGAAAAACGTCGAGCGCGGCATTCGGGCCTGCACACCTTTACTCGGTCGCTCGAGCCGGCAGGCGCGCGCTACGGCAGAAGCGATTATGACGAGCGATACGCGGCGCAAAGAAATTGCGGTCGAAATCACAATGGCAGGCGGGACGGTGCGGATCGGTGGAATTTGCAAGGGGGCTGGCATGATCGAGCCGCGCATGACGCAAACGATCGGCGGTGCCACGGGACTGCACGCGACCATGCTCGCCTTTATCACTACGGACGCGGCCGTGGAATCACGTTTTTTCCGAAACGCTCTCGCCCTCGCGGTCAGGCAGAGTTTCAATTGCATCACGGTTGATGGCGACACGAGTACCAACGATTCCGTCATCGCGCTGGCCAACGGACTGGCGGGGAATCGGGCGTTGAGCAGAACCTCGCCGGAGCGGATGGAGTTTCAAAATGCGCTCAACTTCGTTACGCTCGAACTAGCAAAGATGATGGTGCGCGATGGCGAAGGCGTTTCGCGCTTTGTAACGGTCCGGTTGCATGGGGCGCGCAATGCCGGGGAGGCGGAAGCGGCCGCGCGTGCCATCGCGAACAGCTCTCTGGTCAAGACCAGCTGGTGTGGGGGCGATCCGAACTGGGGTCGAATCCTGTGTGCGGCTGGTTACTCTCGCGCCCGCATCGACGAAGCGATCGTCGACGTCGGCTATAGCCTTCCGGGTCAACGAAAAATCGCCTTCGGCTGCCGGGGTGGCCGGCCGACCCAGGTTTCCCTGGCCACGCTGGCACGCATTACCTCGGCGCCTGAATTCGATCTGCATGTCGATCTCCATTTGGGCTCGGGAGAATTCGTCATGTACGCAAGCGATTTGACCGAAGATTACGTTACTTTCAACAAAGGCGACCTAACGGATCCTACCAGCCTGGGCGGATGAGCGATGGAAGAGATTATTGCCAAAGCGGCCACCCTTCTGGAAGCGCTTCCCTATATTCAACGCTTTCGCGGCGAAATATTTGTGGTGAAATATGGAGGGAGCTTTATGGACTCGCCCGAGCCGGAGGTACGCCATCGGCTGGCCCGGGACATTGCCTTTCTGGAAGCGGTCGGAATCAATCCGGTGGTGGTGCACGGTGGCGGCAAGGCCATCACCCGCGCCTTGGAAGAGTCCGGCCGGCAAGCCAGTTTCATACAAGGTCAACGGGTGACCGACGCGGCCACCGCCGAGGTGGTCGACCGCGTTCTTTCGCGAGAGATCAACCCGGAGATTGTGAAGGCCATCGAAGCGTTCGGCGGCAAGGCCTGCGGGTTTGCCGGCACGGAGATATTCCGCTGCCACAAATTCGCCGCCGTGGATGACAAGGGGGAGGGGATTGATCTCGGATTTGTCGGCGACGTTTACGAGGTAAACGTCGATCCGTTGCGAGATTGCATCTGGCGTAATGTCACGCCCGTGATCAGCCCGACGGCCCTCGGCGCGGATGGCAAGACGTACAATTGCAACGCCGACATCGCGGCTGCCAAAACGGCTATCGCCCTGAAAGCGAGACGGTTGGTTTTTATGAGCGACGTGCCTGGCTTGCTGCGCGAGCCCTCGGACGATGCAAGCTTGATGAGTCATCTACA
>JBBRQE010000179.1:0-4660 GCA_038226905.1 Chthoniobacterales bacterium
GAGCCGAGGTCAGGCAATGCGGCTTCATCGCCGGGATCGAACTGAAGGGGCAGGATGCCGCGACTGGATCGTCCTCGGATTTGGCAGCGAAAGTGTGTTTGCAAGCTCGGCAGCATGGCCTCCTGACGCGGCCGATCCGTAATGTGATTGTATTAATGCCCCCGCTTTGCCTGGAATCCAGCCAGTTGACCGCTGCGGTCGATGCTATCGAGAGGTCGATCCACGAAGTGTGCGGTAGAGAGGCCAGTTAGAGGCGATGGCGCACAAATCACGACTCGATACAGCCCTGGTCGCGCGGGGATTGTTTCCCAGCCGCGAGCAGGCCCAACGTGCCATCATGGCGGGCGAGATCAAAATTGGCACGCGCGTCGCGGCCAAGCCATCCGAGTGGGTCACTCCCGATTCGGCTCTCGAGGTGCAGGCCCGGCCGAAGTATGTGGGGCGCGGCGGGCTGAAACTGGAAGGCGCCCTGGATGAATTTAAGATCGAGATCGAGGGCAGGACAGCTCTCGATATCGGAGCGTCGACCGGCGGTTTTACCGACTGTCTTCTGCAGCGGGGCGCGAAACGCGTGTATTCCGTGGATGTGGGCCACGATCAGCTGTCCTGGAAAATCCGGACCGATCCACGGGTGATCGTTTTCGAAAAATTGAATGCGCGAACTCTCTCGAACAAACATATTCCGGAAGCCGTCGATCTTTGCGTCATCGACGTCTCCTTCATTTCGCTGACTTTGATCTTGCCCAATGCCTTTGACTTGATAACTCCAGACGGTGTGATTCTGGCGCTAATCAAACCGCAGTTTGAGCTGGAGCGAGCCGAGGTGGGCCGCGGCGGGTTGGTGCGTGAGGCGGCGTTGCACGAGAAGGCGAAGGCGAAAGTGGGAGATTTTGTGCACCGGCTCGGCTATGTGGTGGAAGGAATGGCGGCGTCCGTTATTCAGGGAACCGAAGGCAACCAGGAATTTTTTGCATGTCTCCGAAAACAGTCGGCCTGATCGCCCATACGGGTAAACCGGGAGCGGCCGCGTTGATCCAGGCGGTGGCGGATGAGTTCGCCAAATTTTCAATCGCCACCGTCATCGAGAAGGGTTCGGCGGCTTTGGCCGGACGGAAGTCCGAACTGAGCATCGGCGAGGTGGCGAGAGCGGCCGATCTTCTCGTGGTTCTGGGAGGAGATGGAACCATTTTGAATGTGGCCGGGCAATTGGGCGACGCGATCAAGCCAATCTTTGGGATCAACATTGGTTCCCTTGGCTTCCTGACTTGCTCGAATTCCAGTGCCTATCGAGAAGCGGTCGAGGCGATCGCAAAAGAACGAATCACTTTTAGCGAAAGGACCCGGCTCGATGTCCGCATCACGATTTCCAAAGGCGAAACGAAGCGGCTTATCGGGCTGAACGACGCCGTCATCAGTCGGGGAGAATTATCTCGTTTGATTCGGCTGCGCACGCGGGTCAACCGCGAAATCCTGACCGAATTCAACGCGGACGGGTTGATTGTGGCCACGGCGACCGGCTCGACGGCCTACTCCCTGTCGGCCGGAGGACCTATCCTGGCGCCCGAATCGGGCGTGCTCGTCATTACTCCAATCTGCCCTCACGTTCTCACCAATCGCTCCATCATCATTGGCGATAATTCGGTGATCGAAGTGGAAGCCATGGAGCATGATTATCCGGTATTTCTGACAGTCGACGGGCGCGATCCCATTCGCCTCGAGCCCGGGGCGATTGTCTCCGTGTTGAAGGCGGAGAAAACTTTGCCGCTGGCGGTCATGCCGGATGTTTCGTTCTTCAGCGTGCTTCGACAAAAGCTGAAGTGGACCGGCAGTAATGTCTGAGGCGCCAGGGTAGGGAGGCCGCGCTGCAGAGTTCACTCCACGCGCTCGACCCTGGGGTCAGCATCTTGCGCGAGTAGCGCTTCCTCGGGGCAGGCGGCGCAGCGCGCCGTCCTACCGTGAATGCCAGTCGGAGCAATCCCAGCCAAGTAACGCCTCCAGCTGCGATATTTCTTCGTCGAAGATTCCGGAGACATAGGCCCGCTCATCCGGAGTGATCTTTCTTTGATACGGTCCGGCATTCTGTTCTTTGTTTTTCAGTCCGGCCAGTCGGTACACTCCCAGGAAGTCGAAAACAGAACCGAGCGTCTTGGAAAAATCCTTCCGGAAATCCGCGTATTTGATGATGTGAACCTGGTTGCGCGGAAAAAGATCGAAGACCCGCTTGATTTGGGTGGAGTAAAATCCGCGTTCCAAATGAGCGTTCCCGCGCAGTCTGGCGGCCGTCATTTGTTCCTCGTCCCGTTTGATCGCATCCAGAAACTCGAGAGGCTCGCGGTCGTTAGCCCTTCTCATATTCCAATGGGAGAAAGCGCGGTCCGCCGGATTTCGCAGTGAGATAATGAGCTTCATCGCGGGATTGTAGCGGGCGATGCGTGGCAGGGCGGGAGTGTAATAAAGATAGTCGGCCGTTACTTCCCCCGCGATGCGCCACCGCCAGCCCGCATCGAAATTGTCGTGCAGTATTTTGTAGTCTGGCTCTCCGCGAAAATTCTCTTCCTTATCGAAAAAGTGGAGTGCCTGGTCGCGCGGTAAAGCGATGTGCGGATGTTTGGTCAGGAAATAGTGCAGGGCGGTCGTGCCCGCTTTTTGGACACCTGCCACGATGAAATCAACGTGACACACGGGGCGACGACCCAACGAAATAAAGCGCGTCAGACTGCCCGGAGAGGAAGGGCCGGCGGTCGGAGTGCCGGAGTCTAAGCGGGCCGCGGTGTGAGTGTGCGTCCCATTACCCATGCGGGAAAGGAGACTACAACGCCCCCGTTCGGAACGCGACAGTGAAATCACGGGGAGGGCAGAGGCTTTTTGGCCGTCCGGCAAGATCTTCGTGCTTGCGCTTGAAATGCCGGGCAGGCAGGGAAAGGTGTATCCCAACTTTAAATCACCGATGATATTTAACGAATGGTTCTCCCTTTCCGATGCAGAACGCGAATCGGAAAAGAGCAAGTGGCACGTCTTCGAGCCGGGTTACTGGCATACGCTCGCTTCGGAAGCGGCCACTCGATTTGCCACTGAGTTCGGCTCGACTCCCGGCATTCAGCGCATTTGTAAGAGCCTTTACCAGTCGGACGAATTAATTATCGCAGTACAAACGGACGGCCCGCCGCAGGAGCCAGTAGCTCTGCCTTGGGCGTATCTTGGTTTCCGGGTCGTGCAGTTCGCCGGGAAAACCCCCGAAGGCGTTCTGGTGGACATTTTACCGGCGGCTGCCTCAGGGAAGTAGTACATAAGAAACCGCCTAACCATGGCCCACGACGTATCTCATAAACTGGTTTCCCTGGAAGGGGAAATTGATCTGCACCTTTCGCCCGGGGTAGCTAAAGATTTGCAGGCGGCGGTGAAAGAGCGGCCGGATAAACTTTTGGTCGACCTCTCCAAGGTCACCTACATCGACAGTTCCGGTCTGGCCGCGCTGCTGGAGGGAATGCAGGGCGTGGAGTTTTACGGCGGAAAGTTTTATCTCGTCGGAATGCAGGAGAGCGTGCGACCGATCTTTGAGAGCTCGCGGCTGGACCAGGTCTTTCGAATTGTGCCCGATATCGACGTGGCACTAAACGCGAAGTAGGAGAGGGAAATTGTCTGGGAGGTGCGAAGGCCTCGCAACGGAATTAACATGAAGACGAGTCCAGGAAACGCGAATTACGCATGATCCGCCGCGACAGGAAGGCACATTGGGCGTCAGGACCTGTTCCCTGCTGTCTCGTTAGGTATTGAACCCTCGCCACCTATGTCAGCACTCGATCATCTTTTTAAGAATAACCAGACCTGGTCTGGCAGAATCCGGCAAAAGGATCCGGATTTTTTTGCCTCTCTTTCCCGCCAACAATCGCCCGGCTACTTGTGGATTGGTTGCTCGGATAGTCGCGTGCCGGCCAATGAAATCGTCGGACTTCTTCCGGGCGAATTGTTTGTGCATCGGAATATTGCCAACATGGTGGTGCACACGGATCTCAATTGTTTGTCGGTCATGCAGTTTGCCGTCGATATCCTGAAGGTACGCCACATCATTGTCTGCGGGCATTACGGCTGCAGCGGCGTGCAGGCTGCCCTGCGGGGGGACCGGCTGGGCCTGAGCGACAACTGGCTGCGTCATGTTCAGGATGTGCGGCAGAAACATGCACAACATTTGCCCGGCGGCTCCCAGGATATGGGCGGCGCGGCCGACCGACTCTGCGAATTGAATGTGATCGAGCAGGTAGCCAACGTTTGCCAGACCACGATTGTGCGCGAGGCATGGGAGCGAGGTCAGGAATTGTCCGTACATGGCTGGATCTATGGCTTACACGACGGGCTTCTGCGCGACCTGAACACGACTACGGCCGGATTTGATGCAGCGCTCACCGTGTATCACGCGGCCATCTCGGCGCTCGGGGGTTGAGAGAGATTTGGCCTTCGTAGGCGGGCGGGCGACCTCTCATTGCCCCGCTGAAACGGCGTGGGGAGACCGATTTTTTGCGTTGCCGGCACCGTTTTGGCACGCGATTCGCTATAAAAACCATAATCCGACACCACTTGGTGGCGGACCGCAATCAAAACTAAACGAAAATAGAAAGTTCTCTCCAATGTTAAACAAAATCAACAAACGCCGCGGGGGCTTTAC
>JBBRQE010000180.1:0-4584 GCA_038226905.1 Chthoniobacterales bacterium
AGCGCCTCTCCCATCAAAGGAGGCGGTCTTCAAAAATCAATGCATCCGCCAATCTCCCCTGGTCGGATGGCATCGGGGCGGTTCTCTCGCGTCCTTTACAGTGGAATCCCAACGTCTAGCCAGAAAACTATGAAGAACATCAATGCGGAAACAGCCGTTCGAGAACGCTACGCAGCCGGCGCCCAGGCACCAGAGGCCAAGCTTTGCTGCCCCGTCGATTACGACCAGACTTTGCTCAAAGTCATTCCACAGGAGGTGATCGACCGTGACTATGGCTGCGGCGACCCCAGCAAATTTCTGCGCGAAGGCGAGACCGTTCTCGATCTGGGTAGCGGCACCGGAAAAATCTGTTTTATCGCGGCCCAAGTCGTCGGGTCCAAGGGAAGAGTGATCGGCGTTGATATGACTGATGAGATGCTGGAAGTGGCCCGCCGTAATGCTCCGGTCGTGGCTGAGCGGATTGGCTACAGCAACGTCGAGTTTCGCAAGGGCCGTATACAGGATCTGGCGCTCGACCTGGAAAAGCTCGACAGCGAACTGCAGGCCAAGCCTATCACCGATGCCGCTTCCTTTTTACGGGCCGACGAACTCGCCCAGGAACTGCGTTTCAAGCATCCTCTGGTGGCGGATGATTCCGTCGACGTGGTGGTTTCCAACTGCGTCTTAAACCTGGTCGAACCGAAATCCAAACGGCAGTTGTTCGAGGAAATCTTTCGCGTCTTGCGCAGAGGTGGCCGTGCCGTCATTTCAGACATCGTCTCGGATGAGGACGTACCGGAGCTTTTGCAAAACGATCCGGAGTTGTGGAGCGGCTGCATCTCCGGTGCTCTGACCGAGGAAGGCTTTCTCCAAGCCTTTAGCGACGCCGGTTTCTATGGCATTCAAATCCTCAAGCGCGACGCGCAGCCCTGGCAAACAGTAGAGGGAATCGAATTTCGGTCGGTCACGGTGGAGGCCTTCAAAGGAAAACAGGGACCCTGTTTCGAGCGCAACCAGGCGGTCGTCTACCGCGGCCCGTTCAAAGAAATTCTGGACGACGACAACCATCGCATGGAACGCGGGGTGCGCTATGCCGTTTGCGATAAGACATACAACCTCTACCGCAAGCCGCCGTATCATGCGTACTTCGAGTTTATCGAACCGCTCAGCCCCATTTCACTGGACCACGCGGAACCTTTTGATTGCTCACGCACTTCGATTCGACATGCCAAAGAAACCAAGGGCCAGGATTACAAGGTGACCACGGAAGCGAGCAACTGCTGCGACGGTGGCGACGGCAGCTGCTGCTAAGCGGGTTAGAGCACGTCCCTCTTTTTGCGCCCATGGTTTCGCTCGCTTCCCGTAACAGTTTCGCCGAAAAACTGGCCGAGCACTCGCTCCCGTTGCGCCATACCCGGACGGAGGTTCTGCAGATCAACGTCGGGAAATTATGCAATCTCACCTGTGTTCACTGCCATGTGAACGCGGGTCCCAAGCGCAAGGAAGTCATGACGCGGGAAACCGTGGACCGCATCACGGATTGGCTCGCTGCCACCGATATCCCCACGGTCGATCTGACGGGCGGCGCCCCTGAGATGATTCCGGATTTTAAGTATTTCGTGCAGCGACTGAAAGCGCTGCGCCCGCCTCGCCGCGTCATAGACCGGTGCAACCTGACCATTCTGGTCGAACCGGGCTACGAAGATTTTGCTTCATTCCTGGCCGCTCATCAGGTCGAGATTATAGCGTCCATGCCGTGCTACTCACCGGAGAATGTGAACGCGCAACGAGGCGAAGGCGTTTTTGACGGAAGTATCAAGGGTCTGCAGCTCCTCAACTCGTTAGGATACGGACACCATCCGGCCCTGCCGCTCGATCTGGTTTACAACCCGAATGGCGCTTTTCTGCCGGGACCGCAGGCTGAACTGGAAACGGAATATAAGCGCGAGCTGAAAGCGCATTTCGGGATCGTCTTCGACAGGCTCTACACCATCACCAATCTGCCCATTGCCCGGTTCGCTTCCTATCTGCGCAACAATAACAAGCTGGGCGATTACATGCTCTTGCTCAACGACGCTTTCAACCCGGCCACCGTCGAAGGGCTGATGTGCCGCAATACCATCAATGTCAGCTGGCAGGGCAAAGTCTTTGACTGCGACTTCAATCAGATGCTCAAAATGCAGTGGCGGGACGCTGATCGCCCTCTCTCCCTCTGGGACATCGATGCGGCCACGGTGGAGAATCGCGACATCCTGACCGGCGATCATTGCTTCGGCTGCACGGCCGGGGCCGGCTCCAGCTGTGGCGGAGCCCTCGTCTAGGGCTTCGAATGCTTCGGCCATTAACTTGCGCCGCCATCCTGTTTCTCGCTGCGACGGGGTGCGCGACCGCGGACTCCGTGTGGATAGACACAGATGTCTCCATCGGCTCGCCCCTTCGAGAAGTCGACGATGCATTCGCGCTGGTCCTCGCTTTTCATTCCCGCGAGCTTCGCATAACCGGGATCAGTACGTCCTTCGGTAATGCCTCCCTTCCCTCGGTCGATCGCGTGGCCCGGGAGATGATCAATCGATTTGGGTCGAGCGCCCGGCTGTCCGAACGGAACGTTTTCGCCGGAGCCTGCGGTCCCGGTCATCTCGGGCACGCCACGGCCGCGAGCGAGGCTCTCGCTGCAGCGCTGCGCCGCCAACGTCTGACCTATATCGCGATCGGTCCGCTGACGAATCTGGCCACTCTCCTGCAGCTGCATCCCGAACTGGCACCCCGGATAAAGCGCGTCGTTTTCCTCGGAGGCATGGTGGCCGGTGAACGCCTTACCTTTGGTCAAAATAAGACACTCGTTATCCACGACGCCAATGTGGCCAAGGATCCCGGGCCGTGTCCGTCGTGCTTCGATCGGGTGTTCCCCTTCTCTTGCTCCCAATTAGCACGGCCGGCGCGTTGATGATCGATGCGAACGACATGAAAGGATTGGCCACAAGCAACACGGCCGGCCAATATCTTTCGCGCCACAGCAGAGTCTGGCTCTGGTTCTGGACCAATGTGGCCCGCTCAGAGGGCGGGCCTATATTCGATGGAGCACCGATGATTGCCGCCTTTGCGCCGCACCTGGTTTTCTCTGAAATCCGTTATGCCAGTCTTGAATCCGACGGGACTCTTCTGGTGAACGGACGGCCGGGAGTCGCGGCGCGGCCGGTCCAGTATTGCGTGAGCCTCAAGCCCGCCATCAAAGCCTTTTTGATGCGACGATTAAAACAGAAGGATCCGGCGCCGCGCTAACAAGCGGGAGACGCGGCTTAGGCGGACTCCCCGCCGTCGGTTCTCTCGGCCGCCAGTTGCTTAACCGCCTCGTGATATTCTCGGCGGATGTCGGCAATCTTCACGGTTGGCTCCGGCAGCTTGATGCCGAGTTTTTCGATCGTCTCCACGATGATTTGGGAAATGGCCAGGTTCCGAAACCATTTATGATCCGAAGGGATGACAAACCACGGTGCCCCCTCCGTGCTGCACTTGGTCAGAACGTCTTCGTAGGCTGCTTCATAGTCATCCCAGTATGCTCTTTCCGAGTAATCCGACTCGCTGATTTTCCAGCGCCGGCCCGGATCGTCCAGGCGGTCCTTAAAGCGCTGCAATTGTTCCTCCTTGCTGATATGGAGAAAGAATTTCAAAACGTGCGTGCCGCTCGCGGCCAGGCGTTGCTCGAAATCGTTAATCTGCTCGTAGCGCTCCGACCAGACTTTCTCCGGAACCAGCTTGCGCACGCGGACCACGAGCACATCTTCATAGTGCGATCGATTAAAAATCACGACTTCTCCGCGCCGGGGCGTCTGGTGCTCGATCCGCCATAAGAAATCATGCGCCATTTCTTCTGACGAAGGTTGTTTAAAGCTGACCACGCGACAGCCCTGCGGATTCATCGAGCCGATTACGTGACGAACAACGCCATCCTTGCCCCCGGCGTCAGGAGCCTGCAAACAAATCAGAAGCGACCGCTTCTGCTCGGCGTAGAGTCGGAATTGCAGGTCGTCCAACTGCCCTTCCAGTTTCTTCACTTTGGCGCGTGCCGATTTCTTACTCTCGTGCTTGTCCGTTAACTGCGGATCCAAGTCCTTGAGCCGCACGCCGTCTCCCGGCGCGATCCGAAACTTTTTGAGATAATTCATAGGCGATGGGGTGCGGAGGAACCTAACCGTTTCCCGGACCTTTGCGTGCGAAGCCGGTGATTTATTTCGAACCCGAAGAATTGTTCCCTGCGTGCAGCCTTAACCTCGGGAACTCACTTCGGTACCGAAACAGTTTCCGGCTGATAGACCCAGATGTGATTATCGGGAAACGAAACCCGCAACTCAATACCTTCTTTGGCGGGCTGCGATAGCGGCTCGGCAAACACGAAGAAACGCACTCGTCGCAGTTTCATCATTTCATTCAGGGGATGAATGCTGACCAAATGGCTGGGGAAGTCGAAAGGACGAAGAGCGGCCGTTTGCCGGTCTCCTCGAAAAAGAAAGAAGGCAAACGAGTAACGATTGTAAATCGAGAGCGCCTCTCGTTCGGGATCCATGATTCCATAGAAATCGAGATCGGGGACCATCCTGAGGCCGCTGA
>JBBRQE010000181.1:0-4442 GCA_038226905.1 Chthoniobacterales bacterium
GGGACCCGGAGAAACGAAATCATGAGTCGCGCAGCGGTAGCCTCGCTCTCTGGAGGGCACGGGGCCCCAGCTCCACTCACATGTGCTCGATGACGTTGTTACCGAACTCCGAGCACTTGATCTCGGTCGCACCTTCCATGAGGCGCGCGAAATCGTAGGTGACACGCTTGCTCAAGATCGCACCATTCAATCCCTTCAAGATCAGGTCGGCCACTTCCGTCCATCCCATGTAGCGGAACATCATCTCGCCGGACAAAATAACCGATCCCGGATTCACCTTATCCTGGTTCGCGTATTTAGGCGCGGTCCCGTGGGTCGCTTCGAAGACGGCGTGGCCGGTGATATAATTAATATTTCCGCCCGGCGCGATTCCGATGCCACCGACCTGCGCGGCCAACGCATCACTCAGATAATCGCCGTTTAGGTTCAAGGTCGCAATGATATCAAAATCCTCCGGGCGCGTCAGCACCTGCTGCAACGTGATGTCGGCAATCGCATCCTTGATGACAATGCCGCCACCCGGTTTGCCCATGGGAATTTTGCACCAGGGGCCCCCATCGATTTCCTCCGCGCCAAAGTAGTTCTTGGCCACCTCGTAGCCCCAGTCACGAAACGCGCCTTCCGTGAACTTCATGATGTTGCCCTTGTGCACAATCGTGACCGATTTGCGCTTATTCTTAATGGCGTAGGCAATCGCGCTGTGAATCAACCGAATGCTGCCGGAGCGACTGACCGGCTTGATTCCAATCCCGACCATCACGTCCTCCTTCTCAGGTGCTCCCACCGCTTTCCAAAAGTCGGCCGCCTTCTGCTTGGTACCGAAGCGGATTTTCTCGAAGGTCTTGGGAAATTCTTTTTCAATGAAATCGAGAATTTTTTCCGCCTCTTTCGTGCCGGCGGCGTATTCGATCCCGGCGTAGATGTCTTCCGTGTTTTCGCGGAAGATCACCATGTTCACCTTCTCCGGATGTTTCACGGGTGAGGGGACCCCTTTGAAATATTGGACCGGGCGCAAACAAACGAAGAGATCGAGCATCTGCCGCAGGGCCACGTTGAGCGAACTGATTCCGCCCCCCACCGGGGTGGTCAGAGGTCCTTTGATTCCGACCAGATATTCGCGAAAGGCATCAACCGTGTCGTCCGGCAGCCAATTGTCGAATTTGTCCTTGGCCGATTGGCCGGCAAACACCTCGAACCACGAAACTTTCTTCTTCCCTCCAAAAGCTTTCTCCACGGCCGCGTCAAAAACCCGCACGCTCGCCGCCCAGATATCGGGGCCGGTGCCATCCCCGCGAATGAACGGGATGACGGGGTTGTCCGGAACGGTCAGTCGATCGTGATCAATGGAAATCTTGCCGCCAGCCGGCGGAGTAATGTCTTTATACGGCATAAGATCCATACTGTAGCGGCGGGCGTGTCGCCTGCAATTCGCAACCTATCCAAATCAGACAAATCCCGTCCTCACGGCACCAGGGAGGCGGAGACAGGTTGGGAGGTGGCCCGACTTTCCCGCTCATAGTCGAAGTACAACTTCCTTGTTTCCCTCGCAAAAAATCGACCCGTCCTGAAAACCTCTTCTATGGAGAATTAAGCTGCCGCTCTTCCGGCAACAGGCTGTCGGCCGGGGCCTGCTTGATTTCTGTTTGGGCATCTTCCGAATGGCCATTGGCCGCGAGCACCGCTGCATGCACGGCCAGTGCAGAGGCCGAGAGCGCTTTGGACGAAGTCTGAATCCCGGCATACACCTCCAACGCTGCCACTTGTCGTCCTTGCTTCAGTCGAGCCAAAGCCAGGAGCGTCCGGTGCGGCAGGCTGGAGGGTTCGCGCTGGACCAGCGTTTCCGCCAGTTTTTCGATACGGATCAACTCCGGATTGGACGGATCATTCGGCAGAAGCAGCAGGCGGATATAGGCTTCATCATTCTCGATCGCAGGTTCGTTAGGCCAATTAGCCAGCATTTCGGTCAGTATGTCACGCATCTTGCGGGTGTCGCGCGCACCCTGCGCCAGCCGCAAGCGGCTTTGTTGGACGGGGCGGGATTTGGGGGCCTGTTGCGCCGCGCTGTTATAGGCACTTTCCGCGATGGCCGTGGCGCCGTTCTTTTCCGCGTAAGCTCCGATCATCATCAATTTTTCCGCGTCACCCGCGGCTGCTTCAAGCGCGCGTTGCCAGTTGTTGTCGCTGGCCGTCTTCTGCTCGAGCTGCGCGTAGCAGCGCGCCAGATACATGTGTTCGATCACCGGATCGAGCGGGTAGCGCGAGGTTTCCAGCAGGTGCCGGATGTCGTCCCACCGCCCCACAGCGCCCAAGGCATCGACATGTTGCAGAAACAGATCCTTCGCCTGCAATGTTTTCTGCAGTGGAATGACGTCCAGCTGGCGTTGATACTCGCCTTTGCCGTTCAACCAGGTCGCCAGCGCCACCAGGGAAGGAACATCTCCGTTCTTCCACTGCTCGATCGCACGATCAATCAGCGCCGGCCGCTGCGAGTTGTCCGCGTGAATCTGCAAATCCAGAGCCAGTAACTTATGGGACGTGGTGGCGAGTGGATGCACCTCCAGAGAGTGCACCAGATCGGGCAGGGCGAGCCCCGTTACTTCAGTCGTCCCCGCCGGAAGCGACAACGTGTGTTGCGCTAAAACCAGCAGCGCCTCCAGCGCCGTCTTCCTCGTCCCATGCGCAATCTTTTTCATCCGCGTCCAGGCTTCATCGGTCAGAGCGTTGGAGGAGGCATTCGGGACCGCCGTGCTTAAAATGATCAACGCCGCTTGTAGTTGAAGTCGCTCTTCCGCTCGAGGGTCATCCAGAATTTTCCGGGCAAAGGTATGCGCCTCTTCGTTAGCGCTTTTTTGTGTGGCCTGCTGCGCCGCCAGTAACCAGTCGGGCGGCCCCGCAGGGGAATCTTTCCGCGTCAGAAGATCGTTCACCGCCGCGGATGCCACGGCCGTATTCCCGGAGGCGAGCGCGACCTCGGCTTCATCGCGACGGTCCTGTCGCGTCAACAAATGGCGGTCCTCCAGTTTGTTCCAAAATTCGAAGGCTTCGCGCTGCCGCGTGCGCGAGAGAAATCGGGCAACCGCGCGCAACCCCTCGGGCTCGGCCGGCTCGAGCTGGTAAGCCGCGAGGGCCTCGTCGCGTGCTTCCACCCATTTCTCAGCCTCGATAAGCGCGAAAGCCTTGTGGGCGTGGCGCCGCGCCTGCCACGCTTTGATCTGATGGCGCACGGGTCGGACGGCCAGGATTCCGAGCAAGACAAGGAAAACGACCAGCCCGATAGCGATAACCCAGCGACGCCGATGAATCTGCCTCAGGCGCAGTTCCGCCGCCGTCATCATAAAGTCCGACGCTTTAGCCACGGCTAACTCTAGAGGAGAAAAGGGAATTTAGAATTTGGAAAATTTAGGGGGCGAGCCGCTCTCCCGCTTTCCATTTTCAGGGGGCCGGTCTCTTTTCCGGCCTAACGACTTTCTCCAGAGTTTGCTCGAACTGGCGATTGGCCGTGTCCTTGTCAATCGGCTCCGGCGTTACGATGATGATCTCGAGCACCTGCTGTCCCAGATTACGAATGCCCTCGCGCACGGCCCGAATTCTGGCCGCCACGCCCCAGTCTGGCTGAAGGCCGGATTTTAGCAGAAGGTCCGGACGCGGTTCGTCTGGGTGGTTTTGGTCTTCGTCCAAAGTGAAAAACGTATTGGCCACGGCCTCCCCCCGCTTTGCTTTAAAGGTTATGTGTCTCGCCGGAATCGCGACGCCGTTGGTCAGTCGATGAGTAGTTGTGCCCTGGTCGGCCAGCAGGGCCCAGCCCGCGTCCGGCAAGCAGATATCGGGACGATGAGCCCGAGCCCGCATCACACTGGAACCGCCCGGACTCCAGCGGAAAAAGAAAAGGTAACCCTTGGCCGCCGAGAGATCAGGAGGGCTGCCCTCTGATTTCCAAAAAGCCTCGTGCCCCGCGTCGAATCGCAACGTCTGGCGCACTGCTTCTTCGATGGGTCGTTCGTGCCAGCCTGCGTCTTTACCCGGAAGCTGGACGTCCCATGCGGGCCCGGCCACGAGATTCCTTTCGTGCGCCCAGTACCAGCCATAGGCACCGATCTCCACCGCGAGCAACCACACCAATGCCCCCGCGAGGGCAAAGTAGGAACCGAGGCGGTAGTTTAAGCGCGGGCCTTCTCTGGCGCTCGCCTGATCCCGGTCATTTGCCGGCCGCTCGGCCTTCTCAGTCTTCCGGCTTTGACTTTCGGCGGTTCCTTCTCTGCCGAGCAGGCTGGCCAGCGCCAGACAACCGGCAAAAACCAACCCGACAATCGCATAGCCGGCGAAATCGTGCCATCGATCCACTTCGAGCAGACCCTTGCTGGCGGCCACCCAGACAAGGAAAACGGCGCGACAAAAATTTGCCGCAAGAGCGATCCCGATGGCGCCGCCCAAGAGCAGCAGAC
>JBBRQE010000182.1:0-4402 GCA_038226905.1 Chthoniobacterales bacterium
AGTCCCCCGCCCCCGTGGCAAATCTACCCTCTGCGGAGGTGGATAAATTCGTTGACGCATATCTTCGCGATGCAGCGACCGACAACGTGCAAGCCCAGGTTAAGTATTATGAATTCCCTGTGGAATATTTCGATCACGGGCCGTCCGATTATCAGAGCGTCTGGCGAGATACGCGTAACTACGTGAAGAGATGGCCCAAGCGAAAGTATGGGCTAACAGGTCCGATCGCCCTGAGCGGGACAGATGACGAACGGCAGCTCTTCGTCCAATTCACCATCGATTTTTCCGTGACCAACGCCAAAAGTAGCGCGCATGGCCAGACCCGTAACTTTTGGACCATCACTAGACGGCCGGGGGGCGAAATGAAAATAGTTTCAATTCGCGAGGAGCGTTTGCGCAATTGAAAACGATTCAGTAGGGTAATCGCCTAACAATTTGCACGGAGCGGCCGGGGGGCGTCGCTTCGGGCTGGGACTGGTATGAGGGTTCAAACCAAAATAACTTTGCTCCTCGGGGTCGTCGTGACCGCCTTTGTCGGGGCCCTCTTTGCCTTCCGAGCCTACGACCACTTTAAGTTTCACCAGGTGGCCCTGGCACGGATGGGAGAACGCCAGCGGTCGCTCGACCAGTTTCTCGTGCACCACGGCGCTCCGCTGCGTGCTCTGGTCGAGGACTACACTTCTTGGGATCAAATGGTGCAGGCCGTGTCGACGCAAGATTGGCAATGGTTTGGACAGAATATCAATCGCTCCACTCTGGATAGTTTCCACGCACACGCCGTCTGGATTTTCGGCATGGATGGAAAACTTCTCTACCCCCTTTCCTATCCTGATTTTGCAGAGCTCCCGGATTATCCGATCAAGCCCGAGCTGGTCAAAGACGTTTTCGGGAAGGGGGCGCTCGTTCATTTCTTCCTCAAGTCGCCCTACGGAGTGATGGAAATCCGGGGGGGCACCATCCATTCTTCACGCGATTTCAAACGAGCAACACCGCAAGGCTACTTTTTCGCGGGCCGCGTTTGGAACCAGCCCACCCTCGATGAGATGGCCATTTTCACGGGAGACAACCTGCGCGTCGCCCCCGTCTCGGACCCGCTTCGATTTCAAGCGACGGACGAGCGCAACGGCACAGTTTCTTTCGTGCGCCCACTGAAAGGCTGGAACGGAGAACCTGTCGCGCAGCTGATTGTCCGAAACGAATCGCCCATCGTCCATGAACTGAATCGGGAGAGCGACGTCATCCTTTGTTCTCTCATCGTGTTCGCCCTCCTTCTCCTTCTTCTCATTTCTTTCTCCCTTTCCCGATCCGTGCGAAAGCCTCTCGCGATCATCATGCGGAGCCTGACCCGGAACGATCCGCGCCCCATCGAAACGATGGCACGGGATAGCTCGGAGTTTGGCGCTCTGGCGCGCACTATTCGCACGTTTTTCGTGCAACGGGATGACCTGATCCGCGAGATCGAAGAGCGGCGCGGAACGGAAGAGGAGTTGCGCAAAAAGGGGGAGGAACTGCGCCATTCGCAAAAGATGGAAGCGGTAGGCCGGTTGGCTGGCGGAATCGCACACGACTTTAACAATTTGCTCACGGCCATCATCGGATATGCCGAGCTAATCGGATATCGGTCACAAGGCGATCCTGTCGTGCAGCAGAACGCGGAACTCATCGGAAAAGCTGGAGACCAGGCCGCCAATCTCACCCGCCAGTTGCTCGCCTTTAGTCGCAAGCAAATCCTCCAGCCCAGAGTGCTTGATCTAAACAGTCTGGTTGTCGACATGGAAAACCTGCTGAGGCGAGTCATCGGAGAACGTTTCAAGGTCCTGACCAAGCCGGAAGCAACGGACGGTAGAGTCAGGGCGGATCCCAGTCAGCTCGAACAGGTCCTCCTCAACCTGGGTGTTAACGCCCGTGATGCCATGCCGCACGGAGGCACTGTCACCATTCGAACAAGTAACGAAATAGTCGAACCGGCCGAATCCGCCCAGATGGGACCCGCTTTCCACCCTGGATCCTACGTCGTGCTCAGTGTCAGCGATACTGGTGTCGGCATGGATGCGCAAACCATGGCGCAAATTTTCGAGCCTTTTTTTACAACGAAAGCCCCGGGCAAAGGCACCGGACTCGGTTTGGCTATGGTTTACGGTATCGTCCAGCAGAGCGGCGGCGGGCTCGCGGTCGAGAGCAAAGTGGCCCGCGGAAGCACCTTTCGCGTTTATCTCCCGCTCGAAGACGCCCCGTTAGCCCAGATAAAAGCGCCCGCCCGCCCCGTCATGAGCACCTCAAACTCCGAGACAATTTTTGTCGTGGAGGACGACCCGATCGTCCGGCAGTTGGTCTGCGATGTTCTGGCAGAAAGCGGCTACCACGTTCTTTGTGCGGCCGACGGACACGAAGCGATTCGGATGTCGAATCGCCATCCTGGCGATGTGCACCTCCTCGTCACGGACGTGGTCATGCCTCAGATCACCGGCCCTCAGCTGGCCAGAACCTTGTGCCAAAGCCGCCCCGAGATGAAAGTGCTCTACGTCTCCGGTTACTCGGTTAACGATATGGGAGAGCAGGGAGTTCTGGGAGAAAACATCGAACTCTTGCAAAAACCCTTCAGTCCGCATGCCCTCCTTTCCCGTATCCGGGAGGTGTTAGGCAACGCGGCGGAATGGTCGATGGATAGTGAAACGGCAGACGCCTCGCAGCTCAAGTTTGCTATCTAAATGACCACCCGGCCTATCATCCTGTCCGCCTTGAGTCTGCTGGCTGCCGCCGCGCTCAGTTGTTGCGGGCGGTCGGCCATTTCTCCCACCGTCCGACAAGCGGAGAAGCCTTTGGAAAAACAAGCGCCGCCAGCTTCTCCGGGCGCATCCCCTGCAAGGTCCGGCCACCCGGTCAACGCCGCCTGGTATCGCGTGCCTACCGAGTCCCTCGCGCGACGCCGCGCGGGGCAGGACGAATTCACGGCCGCGCACAATCATCTCCCGTTAGGCACACTCGTCCGTGTGACCAGCGTGGACAACAACAGGACGGTAGTCGTGCGCATCACGGATCGAGGCATCACTCATCGCGGCGTTAAGATTGATCTTTGCCGCGAGGCCGCGGAAAAACTCGGAATGGTGCGCGAAGGAATTACCAAGGTCCGCCTGGAAGTAGTGTCCGAGGCGGAGGCGTCGGCCGTCTCACCCAATTCAGGCAGCGGGGCCCACTGATCGTTGGATCAAAACGGTCGGGGCGGCAACGGCGGAGTGGAAGGAAGTTGAGGAACCCGTCTCCAAACGTCGTAGTCCGGCCCAAATTGTCGGAAGAAGAGCAACCCGAAGGCACGCAACCAGACCAGGGCCGGCAATAGAATCACGGTACCAACGTAAGGCAGGGCCGCCAGGCAACAGGTCGCACAGGTGACGATCGTACCGACCACCATCAAACCCAGAAGAAGCACCAGACTGAACAATCCGAATAATAGAAACGAGGAGGCGTTTGCTCTCATCAAACTTACCACCTCCCGCAAGGCGTCCAGCGCGCGACTCCGCCGGATGTACATAACGACCGGAATAAAATAATTAACCAGCGCAAAACAGAGAGTCAGGCAGATCCAGGCGAAAAACAGGAGCACTCCGCCCACGATGAATGTGATCGTCCGGGCTTCCTTCGGGATATGGATAGCCCAAACACACAAAACGCCCATCCCGACAAGCGTAGCCACGACCACCAGCACTCCGAACATAACCGCCAGGCAGAAAAGGAAGTAGCTGTTGCCCTCCCGGCGATATTCGCGCCATGGCTCCTTGATGGCAGCGCGGTCCCGCACGATGCAGTCCGTAAAGATGAAGATGCCGCGCGCGCGTATCCAACTCCAGACGACGATCAGCAGAAGGACAAAGAGGCTAACGACCACCAGGAGGGCGACAAACCACGACCAGTATTGGTGCATGCTGTCGAAACCGTGCCGCGAAAAAGAATGATTGGCCGAGTTGTTGCCGAAACTGCGCGAGATACCGCCACCGCCGAAGTGACCGGCTAGAAAGGCTGCGAAACCCAGAACGCACCACTTCGAAAAATCGAACGGTCGAAACAGAATCTTCTTCATTAGTTCGAACGCTTCCTCGAACGGCTTGAAGATTTCAATTACAGGGTGCGGTTCACTCATGAAATTACGTTGTGCCAAAGTAACGATCGCCGGCGTCGCCCAACCCCGGCACGATATACCCCATCTCGTTCAGTTCCGGATCAATCGCCGCCGTCACGATTTCAATATCCGGATGTTGCGATCGCATCTGCTCCACCCCTGGCGGGCACGCCACCAGACAGACAAATTGAATCCGCCGCGCGCCATTTTTCTTGAGCAACGCCGCCGCCTGGCAGGCACTGTGCCCCGTCGCCAGCATGGGGTCGATCAACACCACCTGCGCTTCCC
>JBBRQE010000183.1:0-4328 GCA_038226905.1 Chthoniobacterales bacterium
AGGCCTGCCAATGTCTCGATGACGTAACGGCCGGCTCCGGCCGCCACATCGAGAATCCGCACCGAACGATGTTCCCCCTGCGTTTTCCGAATGACACTGCGCAGCGCATTCTGAAGATTTATCCTGCGCTGTCGGATGCCGCGCCAGCCAATGGTATCGAGATAAGATCGGTCGATCAATCGGCCAAGACCGGGCGAACCCTCCGCCTTGTTCCGATATATATGATCGAGAGAGAGTCCGGAATCGAAACCATGGCGCCATCCGATTTTCACCCCCTCGCTGAGGCGGCCCGCCACTTTCAGGGCAGCCCGCGCGATGGTGAACCGGTTAGGCCCGCCCTGCCCGGTCTTCAGGCGCTCATATTCCTCGAAAGTGTGTCCACTGCGATCCGCCTGCGCAAAAGAGTGAGGCGCGGGAGATTCGGCGAAACGCTCGATCACGAAAGTGCGTATGCGAAGCGCTACTTCCTCGCGATTCGTCTCATGAAAAATCGCATGGTAAGCATTCGGAAAAATATCCATCCTTTTGACGGTAGAAGACAGGCCGTCGAAAAAACGCCGCGGCGCCTTCAGACTAACGACCCAATCCCGTCCCGCCCCCAACATCAGCGTCGGCGTATGAATGGCGCCCGCATCGGCCAGCAAACGGCTGGCCGTATCATGCAGGTCAAGCAGCACATTGATCGCGATCTGGCGAAAGATCAGTTCATCAGCCTCATAGCGCGCCGCTTCTTTCTTATCATGGGTGAGCATGGCGGCTTTGACATAGCTTTTGATGTAACCCCCACCGAAAAGCTTCTGTTTTAACCGGAGAGCGGGAACCGCCAATGGGACATAGAGCTTCACCTCGAAAGCGGCCGTCGCCAGGATCATGGCCCGAATAGGGGGCGCGTAATCATGGACCCAGGCGCCCACCGTGACAGCCGCCAGACTGTGAGCCAGGACAATGGTCTCCTCTGTCGCAATGCCATACCGTTCCCGGATGTGCCGGGAAAAGCTCTCCACATCTTTCACGATTTGGTGGACGCTTTCGGCCGAGCCACGGGCACCGGGAGAACGCCCATGACCGCGCGCATCCCATGCGAAGATGGCGACATCTTCCAACCGCAGTGTGTCCACCAGCTCCTGCCAGCGGCCGGAATGTTCGTGCCCTCGATGGAACAGCAGAAGGGCGCGTCCGCTCGCTGCCGATGGAATCCAGGCACGGTAAAACAGTTCGGCGCCGTCCCAACTGCACCAGGTATGCTCAGTCGGGGGCATGAAGTTCTCTCAGCGCATCGACAGCCTGGCGCAGCTCGGAGGCGATGGCGTCAATATCGCTCCTGCCGGCCTTGCACGACCGATAGTTGCGCGGCTCGCCCACGATGAGCCTGACCTTGGTCGGCCGGGGACATCGCTTCCCTTTCGGCCATGCTCGAAACGTTCCCTCGAGGTAGCAAGGCAACACGCTGACGTCGCGCCCGGCCACGAGCGCCCCCACGCCCGACTTGAAGTCCTGTGTCGCCCCGGTGATGGAACGCGTTCCTTCCGGGAAAATGATGAGAATGTTTCCCGGGTTGGCCAGCAATTCGCCGCAAAGAGCGAGGCTCTGCCGGACGCTGGTTAGGCGGGCGAAAGGCAGGGCGTTGACCACGACGGCCGCCAGCCAGGTGCGCGGCACACTCTTGAAAAAATAATCGGAAGCCGCGGCCGGAAAAGCGCAATGCAGTTTTCCCAAAGGCAGGGCAGCGAGGAGACAGATCGTGTCCACATGGCTGGCGTGATTAGCCACGATGACCAGCGACCGATTGGTGCGCAAGTATTCCTGCCCGACAATTTCAAATCGATGATAGGCGCGCAACCAGAGGCGCAGGATGATGGCTACGGCGGAGCGCACCCCGTAGACCAGCATATCCGGCTCGCGGGGAAAGCGACGCAAACGATGCAGCAGCGTTTGATCGAGATCCTGGGCGGTTTCGTAATGCCACTTCTTCATCGCAGTCCGTAATAGTATCCAGCCATGTGCATGAACAAGGGCGCGACGTAAATCAAGCTGTCGATGCGATCAAGAATGCCGCCGTGACCGGGAATGGCGGCTCCCATGTCCTTTGTCCCGATGTCACGCTTGATCACGCTGATGGAAAGGTCGCCCAATTGGCCGCCGATTCCGACAATCAATCCTGTGAGGATCAACTGCCATGGCCCGAAGAATGGAAAGGAGAACCGCAGGAGCCAGGGCAGCACCAGCGAGACGCCCAGGGCGCCGAGCGCGCCTTCCCATGTTTTCTTAGGACTGATTTCGCCGCGCAAAGGATGGCGGCCAAAAAGTTTCCCGAAAGTAAAGGCGGCTACGTCGTTGAGCTCCGTGGCGAAAATAATGTAACAAAGAAAACCGTAGGCATTGGTGGCGTTGGCCAGAAAGCCGAGGTGACCAAACATCCAGCCCACATAAATAAAGCCAACAATCGCGAGCGACATCTTCTGCAGCTCGCCCCGTGCACGGTTCCGCAGGATTGGAATGATCAGGATTAAAGCGATGGCAAAAACCGGCACAGCCACAAAGAGTCCATACCAGCCTGTCCCGGGCTCGTCCCCCCGCGGATGCGGGAGCACCGATGCCAGCCCCACGGCAATAATCCCGGCGTAGCCCGCACCGGTCATCCACCAGTCGCGATACAATCCAGAGGCGCGCGCGAATTCCTTGAATCCGAAAAGGGCCAGCAGGCTGACGCCGACAATGGTGGGAACGCGCCCGGCGAAGACGGTGGCCAGGCCCAGCGGGGCCATGATGAGCCACGATCGGTAGGTATGCCAGATCGTCCCGAGCTCCTTGTGCAGAACGATGCGAAGCGCGCCGAGCACGAGACCGCCGGCCAGAAGTGAAAGCGGAACAATATAGACATAAGCGCGAAAGACCGGGTCGTGCAGCGCGATCTGCGGCGACATCATTTATTTTTGAGAGCAACCATGACTCGTTTCAAACGCACGATGATTGTTTGCACACAACCCGCCAGGATGGCGAGGCAAGTCCAGTCGAGAACACTGAGATTGCCGTATCGAGGCAGGCAACCGCTCATCTTCCACACGCCGAATGTGATCCAGGCGCCAAGGTGAAGTGCCACCATTCTCCACGGCTTCGACATGACACCACCAAATTGGCGGGGCCCGCCCGTGGCCTGGCCGAACAGTCCGACGTAGGCGGTAAGAACGGCGGCAAGAGCAACCCAATAAGCTAGCGCCGGATGCAGGAGGCCGCTCTGCGCGAGGCCGGCAAAAATCAGCACATCGGAAGCGCGATCGGGGAGGTCATTCAATACCTCGCCCCGCGCACTCGCCTGGCCGGTGGCCAGAGCCACCATGCCATCGAGCATGTTGAACCAAAGGCGAACGTAACAAAGCAGCGGTCCGACAATCAAAAGAGCGGGAATTCCTCGCGCCTGCCAAAAACAAACCGCCGCCGCCGCCGCGGCGATCATCGATGTGTAAGAAATAGTGTCCGGATGGATTCGATACCTGGCACACCATGAAGTAGCCAGTCGGGCGGTCGCTCGAAATCCCTCGGCGATGGGACGGCGCGACACCGGTTGGTATTTCGTCATCGGGCAAAGGTAGACCATTGCCACAGCGGGAGGGAGACGAGAGTTCCGGGCGATCTATCGGGCGACGCCGCGAAGTGCCGCCGCAAATCGAACCAGTTCATCGGCCACCTGCTCGATGCGTTGGACCACCTCGTTGTCCGTCAAGCTGTCCTCATCAAAGGAACTGCCGGTGGCGTAAACAAATCGTGGAATAATCACGGTCCGAAAATCAAGCATCAGGCTATTCGCGTAAGCCATGACCGACATGTAGCTGCTCATTCCGCCGGCGGCGCAGAGAAATCCGACGACTTTGTCTTCCCACGCTTTGCCGGTTAGTTCGATCATGTTCTTGGCCGCGGTTGCCACATCGTAGTTGTAGACCGGCGCCGCTATCAGAATCCCATCAGCCGCGTGGATCGCCTTGTTCAGTTTTTGCACGCCGGCATTGGCATAACATGCATCCGCGTCGCACAAGGGCAGTTCGAGTTCGCGGATGTCCAGCCACTGGCAGTCCACTTTCCGTTTCTGCAGATGAGCAAAAGCCGTCCGGCCCATCAAACGGCTGTTGCTCGCAGGATTCCCGCTCGTGCTGATAATAAGATGTTTAGGCATGCCTCTGTATCCTTCCCCCAGGTTTGTTCGTTAGGCGTCCAATTGCTTCTTCATCGACTAAATGGATGGGAGCGGTGGCGGACTCTCCCTCAGTTTTGGACTGGGCACTACTGGTTCTCCTCCCCGACTCAGATAAAGCTGATAGAGCTGCTTGTTCAGA
>JBBRQE010000184.1:0-4234 GCA_038226905.1 Chthoniobacterales bacterium
ACGGCTCAGGACCGTATGGGGAAACCCGTGGAGGTTCGACTCCTCTCGTGAGCATATTTACCAAACTTATCTTATGACGCTTCGTCTCATCGCATTCATCATGCTTCCACTCGCCTCTGTGCTCGCCGCGCCCAAGTCTTCCCCGCCGAAGAAGCCCGATGCGTCGAACCCGCTGATGCACGAAAGCACGCTGCCGTTTCAGTATCCGCCCTTCGACAAGATGAAGGATGAGCATTTCCAGCCCGCGATCGAAGCAGGGATGGCGGAACAGTTGCAGGAGATCGACAAGATCGCCAACAATCCGGAACCACCGACCTTTGAGAACACCATCGTGGCGATGGAAAAGAGCGGGCGACTTCTGGATCGATCAGAGCAGGTCTTTTCTAACCTGAATTCGGCCAACACTAATCCAGCCCTGCAAAAGATCGAGCAGGCCCTGGCCCCGAAAGAGGCTGCGCATCGCGACGCGATTTTCCTGAACGATAAACTCTTCGCCCGGGTCAAGGCGATCGATGGCCAGCGCGCCGAGCTGAATCTCGATCCGGAGAGCGCCTATCTCCTGGAACGTTATGAGAAAGATTTCGTGCGCGCGGGCGCGAAGCTAAATGCGGCCGACAAGGAGAAATTGAAGCAGATGAACGCGGAACTGGCGAAGTTAACCACCACCTTCGCGCAGAACGTCCTGAAGGAGCGCAACGCTTCTGCGATCACCGTCGCTCAGCGCGCTGATCTCGCGGGTTTGTCCGAGAGCGAACTCGCCTCGACCGAATCGGCCGCGAAGGAGGCGAAGAAGCCGGGCAAGTTTGTCATCGAACTGCAAAACACCACCGGTCAGCCGCTGGTGCATGCGCTGGACAAGCGCGAACTGCGGCAGCAAATCATGGAGACTTCGTTGAATCGCAACAGCCACGGCGGCGAGTTCGACAATAAAAATGTCGTGATTTCGATCGCGCGTCTCCGCGCGCAGCACGCCCAGCTTTTGGGTTATCCGACTCACGCGGCCTACCAGTTGGAAGATCAGACCGCCAAGGACGTTTCAACGGTGAACAAGCTCCTGGCGCAGCTCGCGTCGCCCGCGGTGACCAACGCCAAACGTGAGGCCGCCGACATGCAGAAGCTCGTCGAAGGGGACAAATTCCAAGTCGCTTCCTGGGACTGGGATTACTACTCCGACAGAGTCAAAAAAGAGCGCTACGCCTTCGATGAAAACGAGCTTAAACCCTATTTCGAATTAAACCATGTTTTGTTAGACGGTGTCTTCTACGCCGCCGGGAAGCTCTACGGTTTGACCTTCAAGGAGCGGCACGATTTGCCCGTCTATCATCCAGACGTTCGCGTCTTCGACGTCTTCGATGCTGATGGCAAACCGCTCGCTATTTTCATTGGCGATTACTACGCCCGGCCCTCGAAACACGGCGGCGCCTGGATGAGCGAATACGTCGGCCAGAGCGGCCTTTTCGGCACCAAGCCGGTCGTGGCCAATCATCTCAACATTCCCAAACCTCCGGCCGGTCAGCCTACGTTGCTCACCTACGACGAGGCTAGGACCGCTTTCCATGAGTTTGGTCATGCGCTTCATGGGATGTTCTCAAACGTGAAGTATCCGCGTTTCGCCGGAACCAGTGTGCCGCGCGATTTCGTCGAGTATCCTTCACAGGTAAACGAGATGTGGCAGGCCTGGCCGGAAGTGCTGAAGAATTACGCCAAGCACTATCAGACCGGCGCGCCCCTGCCGCAGGAACTTTTCGACAAGGTTTTGGCCTCGGAAAAGTTTAACCAGGGTTTCAAGACGACCGAATACCTTTCCGCTACCTTGCTGGATCAGGCCTGGCATCAGTTGTCACCGGAACAGATTCCGACGGACGCTCTCGCCTTCGAGGCGGACGCGCTGAGAAAAGCGGGTGTTGACTATCCACCCGTGCCGCCTCGTTACCGCAGCGCCTACTTTTCCCACGCCTTCGCCGGTGGTTATTCCGCGGGATACTATTCCTACATCTGGAGCGAGGTTCTCGATGCCGACAGCGTGGAATGGTTCAAACAACACGGCGGGCTGACGCGTGAGAATGGCGATCATTTCCGCCAAACACTCCTCTCGCGCGGAGGGAGTGTCGACGCGATGAAGCTCTTCCACGATTTCACCGGGCGCGATCCCTACATCGAGCCTTTACTCGAACGGCGCGGCTTGAACGGCGCTACCCCGCCGGCGCAGGCTGCACCGAGTTCCTCACCGGCGCCTTAAGCCTTTCTCGCGAAACAATTTGCCCTGGCCTAAGGCGAGGTTCTTGCTCTCTCAGGAGGTGCCGATGAAGGTTTCCGTCGTTATCCCCTGTTACAACGAGCGCGGCACCATCGCGCAGGTCGTTTCTGCCGTCCGCACAGCGCCTCTGCCGTTGCTCGAAATTATCGTGGTCGACGACGGGTCTGATGATGGCAGCGCCGATCTTTTGCGCAGCAGCGTCGAACCAATCGCCGACCGCGTTCTCTACCATCCGCGCAATCGCGGAAAGGGCGCCGCTTTGCGCACGGGCTTCGCTGCCGCCACCGGCGACATCATTGTCATTCAGGACGCCGACCTTGAATACAGCCCGGAAGATTATCCGCGCTTGCTCGAGCCGATTTTGCTCGGCAAGGCCGATGTCGTCTTCGGCTCGCGTTTCACCGGTGATCGACCGCATCGCGTCGTTTACTTCTGGCACATGGTCGGCAACAAGTTCCTCACCTTGTTGTCCAACATGTGCACCAACATCAACCTTACCGATATGGAAACGTGCTATAAGGCTTTTCGCGCCGATGTCCTGACACGTTTCGATCTTCGCGAGGAGAGGTTTGGTTTCGAGCCGGAGCTAACGGCCAAGGTCGCCCGGGCCGGGTGTCGCATCTACGAAGTCGGCATCTCCTATGACGGCCGAACCTACGAGGAAGGCAAAAAGATTACCTGGAAGGATGGCTTCCGCGCAATCTATGCAATCCTGAAGTATAATTTTTTTGTCTCGCCGCGCTCGCCGCGGAATTCAGCCAGGGCGATATCGCGGCCCTCCCCCCGGCCAGCTCTCCATGCGATTGTCGCGCGCGATTGAAACAGCCCTCTCCCGTAGCCTGTGGATCGCACTCGTTAGCGGACTCATTCTCCTCTCCGGCCCCCGCGTCATCCGCGAGCTAAGCGCCGGTTCTGCTGCGGTCGCTGGGGCAGACCAAAGTACCGACGCTTATTTTAATTATACCTTGCACTTACCAGAAGGGACGACCCGTTTTAGTAATCTCCTCCGCCACATTCCGCCAACACAGCCAATCGCGATCGTGACGCTGAAAGACGATGATGAAGCCGACTGCGCATCGTTCCTGATCGCCTACCTGAGCTGGCCACGGCCGCTCACCACGAGGTATCTCGCCACCGGTGAGACTGTTTCGGCGTCACCGCCGGAGACAACCACTTTCTATGTTGGCGTTCCGCCTCCGGCCGGTCCGAGCACAATTTTCGGTTCACTTGTTCACGTCGTCTTTCGACCTCAGCCGTGATCGCCCTTTCCCTGGTCGCGGCCATCCTGACGCTATTGGCAGCGGGTTACGGCATGGTGAGCCTGCTCGCTCCCAAGGAAGCATCGTTGACCGAATGCGAGCGACTGGCGCTGGCATGGCTGCTTGGTTCGGTCACCGTTTCCTTCTCGCTGTGGATCCTCGGGCAAATGCTACGCGGGGTTTATCTCCAGTCGACCGAGGTTGGAATCTGCCTTCTCCTCGGCCTGATCGCATGGCGACGAGGGCAGAGATTTAGCTTTTATCGACCAAGCTTGCTCCAAATCCTTCTCGTGCTGGAGATCGCCCTGGTTTTTTATGGCAGCTTTCGCAATCCCCTTGGCTGGGATGGCTTGTTCAACTGGGAAATTAAAGCTCGCTATGCCTACTTGAACGGTGGCTCGGTCCCCTCTGCGATTTTTGCCGATCACGGGCGAGCCTTCAGTCACGCAGAGTATCCGTTAGCTATCCCGTTTACCGAGCTCTGGTTTTATCTTTGGGTCGGAGAGCCAAACCAATTTCTGCTTAAGCTTATTTTCCCCGCATTCTTCGCTGCGGAGGTCTTCTTCCTTGCGGCCACTCTCTCTCGAGCAATTGGCGCCACTCTCGGTCATGGCCTGGCCGCCCTACTCTTCTTCATTCCTCAGTTCACCATCCAGCCCGGATCGGCCATTGTCGGTTACGCCGATCTCCCGCTCAGTTTCTGTTATCTCGCGGCAAT
>JBBRQE010000185.1:0-4153 GCA_038226905.1 Chthoniobacterales bacterium
CCTGCTCGAACCATTCCGAGACGGCTTCCCGCAGGATGGAAGGAGCAAAGGGACGGAACGATTCGCGTCGTTTGATCTTCACGTTCAAGATTTCCTTCATGTCGGCGCGGCGCGGGTCGGCCAGAATGGAGCGGTTACCCAGAGCACGGGGCCCCCACTCCATGCGGCCCTGGAACCACCCAATCACTTTGCCATCGGCGATGGACTGGGCCGTGCGCCGGGTCAGTTCTTCCTCGTTACTAATGTAGGACGCAGCGCATCCGGCGAAGGAGACCTCTTTCTTTTTCCAATCGAGCAGAGCGTGAATCTCCTGCTCGGTCGATTCGGGGCCCAGATACGCGGAATTGAGCGGGCGGAGGGCGATTCCGGGAATGGTAGGGAGCGGAACGGAAGTTGAGGGTTGAGAGTTGAGGGTTGAGAGTTGGGCGCTCTCCCCTACCACGGGTGGGTTCTCCGGACGATTTGGATCAACCGCCCCGGTCTGCAAGGGGGGCGTGGCTGATACTTTGGCCTGCACGATGGCTGCGGCGCCGATGGCGCCCCCGGCGTCGCCGCCCGCGGCGGGCAGATACATCTGGCTAAACGGAGTGCGCCGATAAACCTTGCCGTTGGCCACGGAATTCATGGCGCAGCCTCCGGAGAGCGCGAGGTTGCCGGAAGGATGCATCTTATGCAGCGCATGCAGGAGGGCGAAGAAAGCCTTCTCATAGGTGACCTGGATGGAGCGGGCCAGGTCCTTGTGTTTTTGCTCGAGGGGCTCGTTAGGCTGACGGGCCGGGCCCAGCAGTTCGAGAAGAGCGGAGTTATAAAGCAACCCGACGGACGGAGTGCAATCGTTCCAGGTATAGGAAACGTTTTCGGAATGATGGCGGAAATATTGGAGATTCAAGCGAAAGGTTCCGTCTGTCCGGATTTTGACCACCTCGCGCAAGGGCTCAAGCAGATTGGGCTCTCCATAGGGCGCCAGGCCCATGACCTTGTATTCGTCCCCATAATGAGGGAATCCCAAATATTGAGTGAGGGCCGAGTAAAATATACCTAACGAATGGGGAAAATAAATTCGTTTACTGATGTTCAGTTCCTGGAGGGAGCCGAACCCAAAGGCGGTGCTCGCAAAATCGCCAAAGCCGTCCACCGAAATACAGGCGGCTTCCTCAAATCCGGAAACGAGGAAAGCGGATCCCAGATGGGCCAGGTGATGTTCCACCTGATGGACCTCAGCCTTTAGCTCTACCTTATAAAACTGCTCCAAGGTTTCCTTGATGCCGGCGGCGCTCCGCATGTTCCTGATTTTCTCGAGCATTAGCCCGGGAGAAGGCCAGCGGGTTGCGACGAAGGCGAGACGGCGCAGGTTATTGACCCCGGGCTTTCGATTAATCGCGATGTGCTCGACGTCCCGTAAATTCAACCGTGCTTCGCTCAGGCAATAGTCGATCGCCCTGGTCGGGAGGCCGGCCCAATGCTTGACCCGCCGAAAACGCTCCTCCTCGGCCGCGGCTACCAGTTTGCCATCGACAATTATGCAGGCCGCCGAATCGGCGTGGTAAGCGTTGAGGCCGAGAATGGAAGACATAGCGAGTTTTGCGGAGTTCTTCGGCGGCGTCACTTACCCATGGCGGGGGCGAAGTGGGGGCAGGTCTCTCCCAAATTTCCAGACCAAGCCTGGTAGTTCGTGAGCGGCCCAAAAGCGTCGCGCGTAGAGCTTGGGATGTCGCAACAATCGAAGAAGCCAGCCGAGGTAGAGCCGGTCGGCCCAATCCGGAATGCCCGGCTGATCACCCGTTAGGAAGCCAAGGGCAGCCCCGATACAATGAATGGCGGGGCGATACGGAAGCGTGTGACGAAGATAGGCTCCCAACTTCTCCTGGGTGCCCCCGCCGAGAGCGACCACTATGTGGGACGGTCGCTGCGCGCTGAGCAAATCAATCAGGGGCGGGTCGGACACATCAGTACCGTACCGAGGTGCGACATAGAAAACTTCGGGAGCGACACGACAGTTCTGAGTTTGCAGCCAGATCGCGGCCTTTTCCCGGGCGGCGGCACTGGGGACCACCCAAACGACCGCACGCGGCTCGCGCAGCGCAGGCAGGAGCAGTAATTGCCTCAAATATTGCAAGCCGGAGATGCGCCTGATTTTCTGGCCTCGGAGCAGCCGCAAGAGGATGACCATGAAGCCACTATCTGCGATGGCCAGATCGGCTTCGACCAGGGCGCGCCGATAGGACGGATCGTATTGAATTTGGACTAGGGCTGGCGCGGCGGGGACGACGAGGTAACCGCCGCGGCATACCATCTCCGCGACGGCTGCCTGGGTGGTTCCATCGAAAAACTGAACGCCAAGAATCTGGCGACACACTCCGGCGTGAGCTTTAAGAGAAGCGGAGGACATGCGGAGAGATAAGGGAACTAAGGGACGATCTATAACCTTCGGGCACCTGTTATTTCGTCGTGAATCCAGCGATAGGTTTTCTCCAAGCCATTCCGGAGGCTGATAGATGGCTCCCATTTTAGAATTTGACGTATCCTGGCGTTGTCGCTATTCCGCCCATTCACCCCTTTGGGCGCGGAGAGGTTGTAGCGACGCTGCAGTTTCGTTCCAGCGATTTCTTCCACTATGTCCACGAGTTGATTAATGGAGACGAGTTCGCTACTGCCAATGTTCAAGGGGCCGGGAATCCCCTCCTCCAACATGCGTCTCGTGCCGGTCAGGCAGTCGTCGATGTACATAAAACTGCGCGTCTGATGGCCGTCGCCCCAGATCTCGATATCCTTCGTACCACTTAAGGTCGCACTGATCACCTTGCGGCAAACGGCAGCCGGCGCCTTCTCACGACCCCCGTCGTAGGTACCGTACGGTCCATAGACATTGTGATAACGACCGATGCTGGTGGTTAGGCCGAAGTCCTCCGTGAAATGCCGGCACATTCGCTCGCTGAAAAGCTTTTCCCAGCCGTATCCATCTTCGGGCATGGCGGGGTAGGAGTCTTCCTCCTTCAAAGCTACGACATCGGGCGAGGTTTGACGATCGGCCGCGTAAACGCAGGCACTACTGGCGAAGAAAAACCGGTCAACCCCGGCGGCACGGGCGGCCATCAGAAGGTGGGTGTTGATGAGAACCGATAACATACAGAGCGCCTTGTTCTGCTCGATAAAACCCATGCCTCCCATATCCGCAGCCAGGTTGTAGACATCTCGAGCCCCGCCTCTGAGCGCTTCATCACACGCCGAGCGCTCCTGCAAATTAAGCGAAAGGTTCTCCACATCGTCGAAGACCTGGTACCACTCGCCTGTCGGTTTCTGATCAACCGCGCGAATGGGGCCTACGCCGCTGGCTCGCAACTGGGCAACCAAATGCCCCCCAATAAATCCTCCCGCGCCACAAACAACTACCGTAGAAGATCGATGGTTCATGGACGAGGCCCGATAACGCTATGGTAAGTCCGTTTTTTCAACTGTTTCGTTTAATAAATTCCCGGCGGCGGGAAAGCGAATATCCGTGAGGCTGCGGAGGTTCACAAGGCTGGAACTGTCGAAGAAGTGTGTTAAACCGCAACCAGCCATGAGGCAGGTCCGCATCGGGCTTTGTCGCGGGCCAAACTAAGATATAATCAACCTACTGTGTCGTCTGCCGCGGTCGCCTCTTTTCCCTTGTCGTCGTCCGTTAGGCCGAACCGTCGCTTCGCTGTTTCGCTCGGACTGTGTCTGCTCGGCCTGAGCGGACTGTGGTTCGGGCTCTTCCGGCATCTGAGCGGCGAATGGTCGCTAAACGAGCAATACAGCTACGGCTGGTTTGTCCCGTTCTTCGCGCTCTACCTGTTTTGGCTACGCTGGGAGGACCGGCCACGGCCTGCCGAAAACGCTTCGACGACAAATGTCCGAAGCCAGGGCCTGGCCGCTATTTCCGCCTTGCTATTGTTGCTGCCGATTCGGCTGTTTGAAATCGCCAACCCGGACTGGCGCCCACTCGGCTGGCTGCACGCGACCTGCGTGGTGACCCTGACTTTTATCTGGCTCGGGCGCGTGGGAGGAAGGCCCTGGCTGCGGCACTTCGCTTTTCCCATCCTGTTCATCTTTACGGCAGTGCCGTGGATCTCTCCCGTGGAGGAGCCAATTGTCCAGGGGCTGATGCGTATAATCGCGTCAATGGCCACCG
>JBBRQE010000186.1:0-4087 GCA_038226905.1 Chthoniobacterales bacterium
ACTCCGCTCCAATGGAAGAAGGTCCCGGAGTAAAAGAAAATAATGGCAGCCACTCCGACCGCAACGACGGCGACCAGATCGATCCAGTCCCAATCTTGTTTGGCGCGTGCGGCGTCCGAGGTGGGGGAGAGGCGATGGGAGACATAACAAACACCGGCGGCCAGCGCGGCGCAGGTGACGTGAATAATATACGTCTCCTTGGTCAGGATCATCCCGCTCAGGCCCAGGCCCGCGCACCACAAGTAGGGACGAGTGCCGAAACGCCAGAGCCCGAGCAGGCCGAGGATGAAGAGCATCGAGAAAAAGACGAGCCATGCTTCGTGAATGGAATACCGGCCGTAAAAGACGAAGGCCGGAGAGACGGCCATGGCCAGCGCGGCCCAGCGCGCGGCCGTCCGCCCGACCACCGGTTCATATTTCAGGGTCAACCAAATGCAGGTAATGCTCATCAAAACCACGGGCATACGGAGCGCCCACAGATTCCGGCCGAAGAGCGTTTGCGAAAGAAACAGGACGTAAAAATGGAGCGGGCCGTGGTAGTTGGTCGGGTCGTAGTGGTAAAAGCCGGTCTTGACCATTTGATCGACGAACCAGCCGTTGATTCCTTCGTCAAAATGGGGCGGCTTAATTCCGAGAAGCAGAAGGCGCAGAACCGCCCCCAGCGCGACGATCAACCAGGGCGCCCAGTCGGTCCGGGCGAGGCCTGCTTTCCAGATCGCCCATCGCTCCGGCAGCGAGCGAACCTCCGCCGGGGTCGAAACTTGAGCGCTGGGCTTCATGTCGGATTTAGGAATCTCTCGCACAAAGGTCACAAAGGATCGCAACGGTCACAACGAAATATCAGGCGCAGCTTCATCGTCCAGTTGGCCGTTAATGATTCGTTTTATGCCGTTTTTTAAATGCTGTTCTCCAAAGTTTATCAGCAAGCCCAATTTTAATCCGCTAAGACGCAGCTGAGTGAGCAGTTGCTTTGCGTGGACGGGAGACAATACTGGCACCGACTTTAGTTCGGCAATGACTTTTCCGTCCACCACCAGGTCAGATCGGAAAGCCTCATCGAATCGAATTCCATCATAAATAATGAACATGGGCTTCTGACGTTCCACGGATAAGCCCGCCTTGGTGAGCTCATGCGCGAGGAGGACTTCATAGACCGATTCGAAAACGCCCGGGCCAAGCTTGGTGTGAACGATAAACGCGGCATCGAGGATGTGCTTGGCAATCTCATTTTCGGTCATCCTTTGTGACCTTTGTGGACGTTGTGCGAAACTCTGAAGAGCGTTCGAAAATCCGCTGGCGCGGCGGACGGGCCGCTGCTATCAGGCGCTGTGCGTATTCTCGTAACCGGTGGCTGCGGATTCATCGGAAGCAACTTTATTCGCTACATTCTGGAACATTACAAGCCGGCCAGTGTGACCAATGTCGACGTGCTCACTTACGCCGGAAATCTGGCCAATCTGGACGGTGTGGTCGAGGAACATGGCGAGCGTTACGAATTTTTCAAAGCCGACATTGCAAACGTTGAGCAAATGGATGCGGTCATGACCGAGCATTCATTTTTCGCAGTGGTAAACTTCGCGGCCGAATCTCATGTCGACCGCAGCATTAACTCTCCCCAGAACTTCATCCATACGAACGTCATCGGCACCAGTGTGCTGCTCGATTGTGCGCGCCGCCACGGCGTGCAGAAATTTGTGCAAATTTCGACGGACGAAGTTTACGGATCGCTGGGGCCGTCGGGAAAGTTTACGGAACAATCGCCGCTTGATCCGAGTTCTCCTTATTCCGCCAGTAAAACGGGCGCCGACCTGCTCGCCCTGGCCTGCCACAAGACCTTTGGCCAGGAAGTAGTCGTGACCCGTTGTTCCAATAACTACGGGCCCTACCAATTTCCCGAGAAACTCATTCCACTCATGATCTTAAAGGCGCTGCGTAATGAGTCGCTGCCCGTCTACGGCGATGGCAAGAATGTGCGCGACTGGATTCACGTGGACGACCATTGCGCCGGGATCGTCGCCGCTTTGTTCGAGGGGAAGCCGGGCGCCGCTTACAATTTCGGAGGAGCAAGCGAGATGCCGAACATCGAGGTGGTGAAGTTGATCCTAAAACGGCTTAACAAATCGGAAGACCTGATCGCCTACGTCACGGACCGCCTCGGGCATGATCAGCGCTACGCGATTGATTCCTCCTTCGCCGAACGGGAATTGAAATGGAAGCCACGTCACAAATTCGACCAAGGCCTGGCCGAAACGATCGACTGGTATCTGGCTAACGAGTCATGGTGGCAGCCGTTGCTCGAGCGCGCGGGACGATACTGAACTTGGCTAACTTGTCGGGTGATCGTCACTAACCGTCGGCCGAATCAGGCAGTCGATCCAGCTTGCGATCTTGTGCGTTCATTCTCCGCAGTAACGCTGAACCGATTGAGCGACGGTTTCGGGTTTGGCCGCTTCTCCGGCGCTCAAGAGACCACGGTTGCGGAGGTCATGAAGAATCTCCAGGGAGCGGCGGTACATGGTGCAGGCTGCCTTGCGAAGTTCGTCCGCGTGATTTTTCGGATTGGCCGCGAGGGCGGAGTAAACTTCGCCAAGGTCAACGTAGGTATCTGCAAAAAAACCGCGGATCTGAGCATTAGTAGGCTCGACCGACGTTTCCTGCATAAGCGCCAGGGCCTTCTTCGCCGCCGCGAGCGCCATCTCGTCCTCGCCTGTCTTGACCAGCACCTTTCCCATCTTGGCGTGGGCTTCGATTAAAGAAGCTCGCTTCCAAAGCTGCGAAGGATCCGCTTTCACGTCTTCCGTTCGCATCTCCAGGCATTCACGGTAGCGGGCGAGGGCCTGTGGAAAATCACCCAGCTTCGCCAGCATATCGCCGACCCGGATGAGCGCGTAACCATGATCATCCCGGTATTGATTGTTCTGTGGGTCGGCCTTCGCCAACTCTTCCACGATCCCGAGATTCTTCAGGTAACTCTCGAGCGCCTCGCTATCGCGTCCCATTTTGGCGAGAATTTCGCCGTCATTATAGTGACTGACCGCGACCGTGCGGCGATGCTCGACGTTCAGGGGAAAATCGCGCGAGAGGTCGGAGCGGACAGCGAGTGCTTTCCGATTTTGCTCGAGTGCGTGCTCAAGATCGCCCGTCAACATTAAAGCGGCCCCGATGTGCTCGTAATCAACCGAGAGGGAGCGACGTGTTCGCTCAGAATCACGGCTCTCCGGAGGGAGCGATTCCAGAACCTCGAGCGATTTACGGTAATGCCGCAGCGCTTCGGCGGGCTCGCCGTGTTCCTGCAGAATCATGCCTACGTAGTCGTAGCTGCTGTGCACCTGGAAGTGGATCTCCAGATCATCGGGATGCTCACGGGCCAGCGACTCAAACAACGCGAGCGAATGACGCGTATTTTCCAAGGCGGTGTCGATGTTGCCCGTTTCCCAGATAAGCAATCCGAGCTTTCGACCACTGAGGGCGACATCGCGGCGTCGCTCAAAATTTCCCGGAGATCCGTGCAGTAACAATTCGCGGAGGCTGAGCGATTTGCGATAGCTTTCGATCGCGCCCGCGGTATCGCCGATGTTGGCAAAGAGCGAGCCGCCCTGGACATCGCCGACGCGTTCGTAGGCGGCTGCGAGTTCTCCCTGTAACGCCTGATCCCCCTGCGCCTCGCTCGCCAAACGGTCCAGATATTCAAGCGCATCCCGCACCATCTGCACGCGCACCGGAGTCGAGCCAGGCAGGTTTTTAATGGCGTCGTGATAATCGAAGAGCACAGAGTGCGCGAGCTTGCGCACGTCTTGAAAACGCCGCTCGGCCAGGGCTTGTTCGGCTCGCGCCCGATGCGCCTGCGAAAGGGTGGCGACAATTCCTCCCACCAGGGTGACTAGAAGCAAACCAACGCCCGAAACGACCAGCGCATTTCTCCGCACAAATTTCGCCGACCGGTAAGACCAGGTGTCGGCCCGGGCAATCACAGGCCGTCCGGTGAGGTGACGGCGGATATCATCAGAGAATTGCTCGATCGAGCGGTAGCGGCGGGGCGCTTCCTTTCGCATCGCCATCCGGACGATGTTATCGAGATCTCCCCGCA
>JBBRQE010000187.1:0-4027 GCA_038226905.1 Chthoniobacterales bacterium
ACCATGATCGCGCAGCCAGGCCACGCCGACATACGGGTGCCCCTCCTCCGGCTTCTGTTCCTGATTAGGATGTCGCTCGTAATCCATATCGTGCAGGAGCCCGACCGCTTCCCAGAGATCGCCGTCGGCCCCACGCAATTGTGCGAAATGTTTCATCGAATCGGCCACGGCATAGCAGTGCCGGCGCAGACTTTCCGATTGGACCCACTCGTGCAAGATCGTTAGGGCGGAAGGAGCAAGGTCGGACATCTTGGATAAGGCTGGTCGAAGGGACGCTGACTGTCGAGTCGAAGCTAGGGGAAATCCGCTCCCCAAATAGTGCCGGTATACTTGCCCTCGGAATACGCGACCGTGACGCGATCGCCTATTTTAATTTTCTGCCAGCGCGCTCCGTCCGTCGGCACGTAGCACTCGCGCCCGCCTTCCAGAAGTCGCACTCTTACCAGCCACTGCTCGGCGGTGAGAGCACGCGGATCCTTGCTCGTGCCGCGCACCTCCGGTTTCATGACATACTGGTCCACCGAAATTTCATCATCACGGATAGGTCGCACCGCCAGATCGCTCTCCGGCTTGGACGCTGCCACGGGATTGAGGGGTGCCGCCGCATCAACGTGCTCTTTCCCGAGCACGACAGCGTCACTCCTCTTCTTGCTGCAAGCAGTGGCACCGCCAACGAACACGAGAATCGCCAGCCACTGGACGATTCTCATCGGGCGATTCCCTTCTCTGCCACGATTTCCAAAACCAGCGGGGTCGTCATCCACGAGGCAGGGTCCGCCTCGGCCGCGGCAAATTCAATTCGCAATCTGTCGGCCAAACTTTGGTCGATCTTATCCAGCTCGAGCAAGCGTTGCGGCGCACTTTCAATGAAGGATGCCATCCAGCGCCACATGTGGTCTCCGGGCCGCACAGAGAAAATTCGAGGGGTGACCGATCGGATTGTGCACATGTTGCCGATCAGGAGAGCGGGGATATCCAACGCAATGTCGGCCTTCCCGCCAGTTTCACTCCAGCTCTCTATGATCCGCTCGACAAATTCCTCGTGACTGGCCAAACGCGGGGCAAGGCGCCATGTCCGGTAATTGGCATATTCGTGAAAAACGGCGCGCCCACCTGGGCGCAGAGCATGCGCGACCTTCTGGATAAGCTGGGCCGGATCGGAAACGAAAGACGCGACCCAGCGGCACCAGGCAAAATCATGTTCAGCGCCCGGAAGGTCGTCGCTCATCAGATCCAGCTCGTGTACGCTCACGTTCGTCAGGTCGCGTCGCGCGCATCTTTCCGTAAGTGCGTGCACGAATTTGGCGGAACGTTCCACCGCCGCGACCCCGCCCGTATGGCCGACAATCTCGGCCAGATCAGCCGTGGCGTACCCGGGGCCGGCTCCGATATCAATGACCCGGTGGCCCGCGCCGATCCCCGCCTTATCCCAGCACTCCAGCACAACCGCGCGCCACGCCCGATGCTGCAGGCCCAGCCTCTCGATTTCCTCGTCATTTGTGCCGAGCACGTAGTCGCGTTCCATATTCATATGATTTCGGCGGGGCTGATGAAACTTGCGGACAGGTCTGCTTTGTTGAAAGTGATCACTGAACTACGGAAAGAAGGCGCATGAAAGCAATATGGAACGGGGCGACCCTGGCGGAAAGTAACGACACCATCGTCGTGGAAGAGAACCATTATTTTCCGCCAAACTCCATTCAACGCGCCTATTTCCAGGAGAGCCAGACCCATACAACTTGTCCATGGAAAGGGGTGGCCAGTTATTACAACCTTTCGGTTTCGGGAGAAGTGAACAAGGACGCCGCCTGGTATTATCCGGAGACCCAGGGCGCCGCCGACAATATCAAGGGTAGAATCGCCTTCTGGCGAGGGGTGACCTTGGAATCATAGCCTGCTGGTCTGCATGAAATGTCGCCTTCTCGTTCTGCTGATCCTCGCGACGGCCATGACCGGCGCCTGTGCGGAGCCCACCCTCTTCATCGTGCGCCATGCCGAGAAAGCAGATTCTAAGGAGAAGGATCCCGATCTTTCCGAAGCAGGGCGGGCACGCGCCCAGGCACTCGTTAGGCTGCTAAAGGACGCAAAGATAACCGCTATTTACGCGACGGCATTCAAGCGCACCCAGGAGACGGCCGCGCCGCTGGCCCAGGCACTCGGCCTGGCGGTCACGGTGCTGCCCTCCGCCCCGGCCGCCTTGCTTGAGCGAGTCAGGGAAACATCGGGCAATGTCCTGATTGTGGGCCACGGCAACACCCTTCCAGACTTGATCAAGACGCTCTGCCCGCCCAGCCAGATCAAGATCAGCGAGGATGATTATGATAATCTGTTCATCGTCAGCCCGGGAGATAAACCCCAGCTTATCCGACTCCATTATTCCCTGTAATATCGGTTGGCCCCGGGTTTGGCATTGAAGGCAAAGCCCGCCCATCGCTAGCATGTAAAAACTTATGGCAGGCGTGTGTGTCATCGTGGCCTATCGGCCCAAGGCTGGGAAAGAGGAGCAATTGCTTGAAATCGTGCGCGAACGGGTCCCCCTTCTGCGCCGTGAAGGACTGGTTACGGACCGCCGGCCTACTATGATGCGCGCGCAGGACGGCACCATCATTGAAGTGTCGGAATGGAAATCGCGTGAAGCCATCGAGGCCGCCCATAAGAACCCGAACGTGCTGGCGCTCTGGATGAAATTCTTCGAGGTGTGCGAGTGCGTGCCTCTCAAGACCTTGGCCGAAGCCGAACAGATGTTCGCCGGATTCGAGCCGATCGAGTGACCAAGGATGTAAATGTTGCGGAAAAACGCCGCCCATCGTCAAACTATTTAACTCACGGTGTGAGGAACACTTTACCGGTGAAAGGATCTTTCACTTCCGTGCCGCTGGGTATGCCACGCACATCAACCACGCCCTGATCGGGTGAGTAGGGGCTCGATACGAAGCCCGGCTTTTTGGCCACCGGAATTCCGTAGGGAATATCCTGCTTCGAATTAACCGGGCCACTTACTACCGAGGCAGTTCGCACGACCGGCTCGGGAGTGACGCTGGCACCCGGCGTGGGAGTCGGTGTCGGCGTTTCACCGGGCTTGCCCTTTGCTCCACGATTCCGGCTTGGGCTCGGATGGTTTTGCGGATGAGCGATGGAGTTCCCGAGTTTCTTGAAAAAATCTCCGAGCGACTCGGCAGGGAGCGATTCCGTACTCGCTAAAAATGCGACCACCAGGCAAACCAGAATTGATATTGGCGAAACGACTCTCACAGGTGGGGGTATTCTGGCCTATTGCTTGTCACTGTCCAAGCCCGGTCGCGCTTTGTTTGCAAGATAGATGGTGCTGGCTGATTCGCGATCAAGCAATGGATTCTCGAACGTAACCACCCGTGCCCGGGGGGTGGCGAAGGCCGTGGCGAGTCCGCGCAAGAAGTCTTCGTCGGGCGGATCATCCGACCATTGCGCGAAGACGCCGCCCGCAGCGAGATGCCGGCCCATCGCCCGCAGCCCTTTCGCGCCGTAGAAGTCAGCATGACGTGGATGAAGCAAATGAGCCGGGGAATGATCGATATCCAGGAGGACCGCATGGAAGGTGCGCCCCGGTTGCGTCGGATCAAACCCCTCCATTGATTGGGCCAGGTCAAAAAAATCTCCCTGCACCAATCGACAGCGTTTATCGGCCATCAGTTCTTCCCCTAACGGAACGAGGCCGCGGCGGTGCCATTCCATGACCGGTTCGAGTAGTTCCACGACCAGAACGGAGCGAACCGCCGGGTTCCGCAGAGCGGCCCGCGCGGTATAGCCAAGCCCGAGCCCGCCCACCACCACGTCCCATTGACCAGGGGCCAGTTCGGCCAGGGCCAGATCAGCCAGCGCCACTTCCACTTCGTGAAATAAACTGGACATCAAGAACGATTCTCCCAGTTTGACCTCAAAAATCTCCTTTCTGCCTAACGACAAGAGACGGCGGCGGCGCAGACTGAGCGGACCCAGCGGCGTCTCCTGATAATCGAGCTCGGCGAAATCCCGGCTCATGATGAAAGCA
>JBBRQE010000188.1:0-3948 GCA_038226905.1 Chthoniobacterales bacterium
CAGCGACCGCCGCACAGTCACCCTTTTTTATCTCGAAAACCTGCCAGGCAGCGCGCGCGTCCGGGTCACTTTCGACGCCTTCGGCCTGCAGGATTTTCTGGGACGCCTGGTCGATCTTGATGGCGACCTCCAGCCTGGCGGCGTGAAGCTTGTGGATTTTGACACGCTGAGCCTCACGCCGCTGCCTAATACGGCGGTGATTGGGCATGTTTACGCTTCTGATCCATTGCCTGGAACTAACACGACCGATTTCCTCAATCGCCCTTTGGCGGGAGTGCGCATCTCCGTCGATGGCATGGAGGAAACCCTATTCACCAGCACCGACTCCCAAGGCAGCTTCCTATTGCCGGTGCCGCCGGGCCACTTCTTTGTTCACATCGACGGAAGGACCGCCACCAATAGCTCTTGGCCTAATGGCTCTTACTACCCCGCGGTTGGCAAGGAGTGGGAAGCGATCGCGGGCCAGACGAACAATCTGGCGGGCGGCACGGGGCTGATCTATTTGCCTTTCATTACGGCCGGCACGCTGCAGCCAGTTAGCATGACCACCGCTACCAGCATCACGTTTCCGCTCAGTGTCCTTTCCAACAACCCGGCCCTGGCGGGAGTCTCCATCACGGTTCCGCCAAATTCACTGTACAGCGATAACGGCACGCGCGGCGGCAAAGTCGGCATTGCGCCAGTGCCACCCGACCGTTTGCCCGGGCCTCTCCCACCCGGGCTGGACATGGCGCTCGTCATTACAGTTCAAACGGATGGGCCGCTCAACTTCGATTCGCCTGTGCCGGCTTGTTTTCCGAATTTGCCCGACCCCATTTTAGGCGTGCCGCTGCCGGCCGGAAGCAAACAATCCTTGGTCTCATTCAACCACAAAAAAGGAATCTGGGAATCCGTCGGCTCCATGACGGTAAGCGCTGACGGGAAGTTTATTTGCACCGATCCGGGTGTTGGAATCTTGCAACCAGGCTGGCATGGCGTTGGTCCGCCCCCGACGGGACCACCGCCTCCCCCGCCGCCATGCCCTAACCCGCCCAGCCCGCCCCCCGCTGCAGCTTCTGGCCTCCTTCGCCCCTTGCTCTCCGATCCGGTCTGCATTGCGGGTTGTCAAAACAAGGGCGACGACTGCCAGGACGGTTGCGCCGATGCCTATGCTGTAGGTCGTAAAGCGGCCAACTGCGACGCTAAATGGGTTGATGCTATCCTCACTACGTATAGCGATTGCATTCGTGGATGCACGTCTGGCGAAAACCGCTGCAAAGCCAGATGCGAATTGATTAGCTGCAATGATCCCGGCGGTGGGCCTGCCGGCGCTTCGCTGGCGGCGCCCCGAGGAATCCGCGCCGCCCAGGGGGTGCAGGACCCGGTGCTTATTCAGATTCAGCAGTTGATTCAGCAGGCCGTAGCGCTGGATACCCCTTATGTGTTTTCAGGACTTCCCGTCCCGCCGGATGTTCAGGCGCAAGTAAATAACCTCCTCGCCCAAGCCGATGAGGTGGCAGGAGGTGACGCCCATCAGTATTTGCAGAGACTCCGGCTCGGGCTTGAAACTCAAATCGCGCGAATCGATGCCCAGCACGGCGAAGATCCAGGGAATCCGCCCCCCTATCCCGTTCTTTATTGTGCCTCAATTCTCACCCCGCGAGGGCCGCTCTATTTGCGCGGTCAGACCGCGCCGCGTGGCCAATACTCATTGTTCTTGCCTCGGGATGGCACGCTTATGTTCGTGAGTTTTTACGATCCTGCGACTAAATCTTATGGGTCAGTTTTTCCCCATGTTCGGCCGGACGCGCCTTACCGCTTGCCGGCGATGGTCCTTTTTCCAATCGATAACAACTTTTCAGACAGGGACCATGACGGCTTGCCGGACGTGGTCGAATTCGTTTATGGCACCGATCCCAACAAAGCCGATACTGACGGGGATGGCATCCCAGACGGTGCCGCGGTGGAACAGGGGCTTGATCCGCTCGGCGCACGGAGCGCGACCACCGGCATCATCGCCATTGCCAAAACCCCTGGCCCCGCCATGGATATCTGCGCCGCCAACGGTCTCGCCATCGTCGCCGAAGCCGACCGCGGCGTCGGCGTCTTCATGATCTCCAATGCCAAGAACCCCACTCTCATCGCTCAAGTCGATACTCCCGGCAACGCCCAACGCGTCGCTTGCTCCGACAATTTACTGGCAGTGGCGGACGGAGCCGCTGGTTTGGCCATCATTAACTTCGCCGATCCTCCTGCCGCCAGCATCACTCATCAAATCAATCTGGGCTCGACTCTTGCTGTGGCCACCGCCGGTCGCCTCGCTTATGCCGGACTGGCTTCCGGTCAGATCGTTTCAGTGGACATGGAAAGCGGCGCCCTTCTGGAGCGCGTCAATCTCCATGCCCCCGTGCAAGACCTCATTGTGGCGGGCGATGTGCTCTATGCCTTAACCAGCGATCGTCTGTTTGCCCTCTCCTATCTTAATGGCCCCTTGACTCTGATGGGTTCCGCGGCTTCTCCCTTTGTGGCGGGGCCGAACCGGCGCTTGTTCGTGGGTGGCGGCATTGCCTATGCCGTGCATGGGAAAGGCTATAACACATTCGCTCTTTCCGATCCCACCCAGCCGGTTTTGATCAAAGCTTCCAACACTGGCCAATTAGGCTGGAAACAAATCGCCCTCAACGGCTCCGGTCTGGCCCTCGCCGCCGTCGGCCCTAATTCACCGGATGACGCTACTCACGATATCTGGCTATATAATGCCCAGAATCCAACTAACACCGATGTCTTTCTAACCGCCTTTCCCACTCCGGGAAGCGCCCGCGCCGTCTCCATCTATAATGGCCTGGGCTTCGTGGCCGACGACACCGCCGGGCTGGAAGTGATAAATTACCTGCCTTACGATTCCCTTGGGGTGCCGCCGACGATTGCGCTTGCCACCAGCTTGGGTGCCAACGGCGTCGAAGAAAACAAGATGGGCCGGGTAACGGCCAATGTCGCGGACGATGTCCAGGTGCGCAACGTCGAGTTCTACATCGATGGCGCCCTGCGGGCAATCGATGGCAATTTCCCGTTCGAATATCGATTCATCACCCCCAGCCTTACAGCCACCAAAACTAACTTCACGCTGCAAGCCAAAGCGACCGATACTGGTGGCAACATTGTCTGGACTCCCCTCCTCACCCTCAACATCACTCCGGATGTCACACCCCCCATCGTTTTACGGACTATGCCTCGTGGGGGCGGACGCGTCATCACGAGCGTGACCGCGTATTTTAACGAACCCATCGCCCCACCAAGCTTAGGCGCCGGCGGCTTCTCCGTTTACTCAGCCGGTGCGGATGGCATTTTGGGCACCCCTGATGATGCGCCCATTTCCGGAGGCGTTCTCTCCTTCCGTGTTGACGATAACGCCGCCGCTTTAAGCTTTTTTCAACCCCTCTCGAACGGCCTCTATCGCGCTGTCCTTACTACAAACGTCACAGACCTGGCTCGCAATCACTTGGCCACCTCACATGAATGGTCGTTCCAAGTCGCAGACGCCGCGTTCTGGATCAGCCAGCAGGATGGTTCCTGGACTGAGCCAGCAAACTGGAGCGAGGGCCGGATTCCAATAACGAACGACCTTGTCATAATCGATGTCCCGGGAAACCCCCGCCTTACTCTCGCCGCCGCATTGTATGGGCAGACCGTTCTGCTAAATGGCGCCAACATTGTGATGAACGGTGGTTCAATTCACGATTGCATCCTCACCTTGAACAACGCCGCGCAACTGGTTTTCGGCGCCGGCACGCTTGATGGGGTGACGGTCAACGGCGACCTGGACCTGACGGGTAACAGCGCGCTGGCAACGGTCACCAACGGACTGACGTTGAATGGTACGGCGACGATTGGTTCGGTGGGTGCCAATTACAGTCGCATGGAGTTTGTTGGCAGCCAGACGCTGGGGGGCAGCGGGACGGTCGTCTTTGG
>JBBRQE010000189.1:0-3535 GCA_038226905.1 Chthoniobacterales bacterium
CTTGGCCAGCACGCTGGTGATAGCGGCGGTCAAAGTGGTTTTACCGTGGTCAACGTGACCAATTGTGCCGACATTTAAGTGCGGCTTATCGCGTTTGAATGCTTCCTTCGCCATTTCGATTCTCCTGTTTAACTAAACTGCGTCTTTTTTTGTTTTAAACTGTCGTTCCGGCCGGGGCCCTTTTTTGGAGCCCATGACCGGGTTTGAACCGGTGACCTCGTCCTTACCAAGGACGTGCTCTACCAACTGAGCTACATGGGCCGCTCTTCGTCATTCGATGCTCGCCGCGCGCTGGTTCAAGCACACAACAAACCGGTTTTGCCTCCCGCTAAAGAGCTAAAAATCCCAGAGCCGCGTCAAACCTTGCAATTTGAACGACCATGGGACCGCCCCGTTCTGCAAAAAGCGTCCGAAAGCTATCAGCCCCCTCCAGTGTGTCAAAGAGATTTGTTACAGCAAGCCTTCAGCTACTTGGGGTTGCCTGTTTTATCTGCCACCAACCAGTCACCGAATCCGCATGCTGCTGGTTGTTTCCGGTTTTCCCCGCGTAACGAGTTTCACGACCACCGCCAGAATGAGTATGACGGTTAGAGCAATGCCGATGTTAATAGGGGTGACCAATCCGGCGGGGGTGGGCGTCGGGGCAGGAGTAGCCGCGGGAGGCGGCGCATTCTTGGCCGCGAGCATGCCGCGGGCATACTGCAGCCGTTGCACGGTTTCATAATCGTCCGGCTTAATCTTCAGAGCCGCCTCATAGTCCGGGATGGCCTTGTCATAATCCTCTTTGGAAGCGGAGGTGAAACCGCGCCGGACTAACGACTCCGCGTCAGTCGGATTTTTGGTCAGAATGACAGTATAATCGGCAATGGCCGCGTCGTATTGCTTTAAGCCCCGATTGGCCTGGGCCCGCTTGTCGTAATTCTGCAGGTCGTCCGGTTTTCGCTGGATGGCCTCCGTGAAGTCAGCCACCGCTTTATCCCATTGGGCCAGTCCGATGTAGGCGAACCCGCGGAATTTGTAACCGTTCGCTTCATCCGGCTTCAGTTGAATCGTCTGGCTCGCATCGGTCACGGCCGCGTCGAACTGGCCCTGGCTCAGCTCGACCTGGCTGCGTTCCATGTAGGCAAAATAATCCTTCGCATCCAGCTCGATCGCCTTGGAGCAATCCGCCAGGGCTTCAGGTAACTTCCCGGCCGCGCGCAACGCCGCGCCACGGTTCGAGTAATTTCGCGAATTCTTCGGGTCGGCCGCGATCGCTTTACTAAACTCGGCCGCCGCCGCATCGTACTGTTTTTGCTGGACCAGTTCGGCGCCCTTGGTCGCATGCTCCCCTCCGCCCCCGCTCTTTCGCGCCCACGAAGGGCCGGCCAGGGCCACCGACAGTAGTATTACGGCAAGTATTTTTCGCATTTGATCTGTTCTATTAATCATCTCTGTTCCTCCGCTGTTACTTTCTGCGCGATTGTTTATTGGCACGCCAGCAAATTAAAGTCTCCCGGCCAGAAAGACGACCATGTCCGCCCTCCCTTCCTCACTTGCCGCCGCCCAGCCGGGGCCGCCCCCGCCCAGTGTCTCAAAAGGTTACGCCGCCGTTTTCGCCACCATCGCTATCTGGTCGACCCCGTCGATTTTTCAATTCTACCTCAACCGTTTTTACGATCCCTGGGGCCAAAATTTTTATCGCTATTCCATCGCCTGCATCGCCATCGCGCCTTTTTTTCTCCTCCATTTCCGTCGTGCCGGAACGCGGATTGATCGCGCCGCTTTCCTGGCCTGCCTGTGGCCCTGCCTGCCTAACGTCGTCCATCAGGTGACCCAGGTAATGGCTCTCTCCTACATGGGGCCCGGGGTTTATGCCATCTTCGCGCGTTCCTCGGTTATTTTCACGGCCCTGCTCGCCCTCCTGTTTTTCCCGGAGGAGCGCCACGTCATCCGGCAGTGGCAGTTTCTTGCCGGAACGCTTTTGGGGTTGATCGGCGCGTTCGGAGTTATCTGGTTTCAGGCCGGGCTGCATGCAGGACATATTCCGTTACGCGGACTTGTCATTGCCTTTACTGCGACATTTTGCTGGGCGCTTTACGGCATTTTCGTTAAGCGGCCTTCCGCGCGCCTCGGATCCATTCGCAGTTTTGGACTGATCAGTCTCATGACGTCGACTTTTCTGTTGCCGCTGACTCTCCTCTTCGGTCGAATCGATGCGCCCCTCCACGTAACCGCTCAGGTCAACCTGGTGCTCATTATCTCGGCCGTTACCTGTATCACGACGGCGCATATTCTTTATTACGTAGCCATCCGTGAAATCGGCGTGGCCCTTGCCCAAACCCTGCAGTTACTCTGCCCGGTGGGCGCGCTCATCCTGGCCGCCTGGCTTTTTCATGAGCGACTCAATCAGGCCCAGCTCTGGAGCGCGGGTATTCTGTTAGCTGGAGCGTTCCTCGCCATGCGCACGAGGCCGCAGGCGACCAAGGAGTCCGCTGAGAATTTCTGAGCCTGTTGGTAGTCCAAACAAGCGGAAGGCGCTGCTCCCGCAGGTCGGGTCCGCGGAGTGGATGCCGCAGCGCGGAGTCCCTACCCTGATTGGAGCCTCCACATTTGAATGGCGATTCTCGCGAGGATTGTTCACATTCCCATGCCCATGGATCTCAAGGCCTACCTCGCATCGCGGCAAAAGCGGATCGACCGCGCTCTCGACCGCTATTTGCCGGGCGAAAAGGTCAGGCCCGCCACCATCCACAAGGCCATGCGCTACAGTCTCTTTGCGGGAGGCAAGCGCTTGCGGCCCATCCTGTGTGTGGCCGCGGCCGAAGCCTGCGGCGGCCTCCTCGAAACGGTTCTGCCTTTGGCTTGCGCCATGGAATGCATTCACACCTACTCGTTAGTCCACGATGATCTCCCCAGCATGGATAACGATGATTTCCGCCGGGGCCGGCCCACTTGTCACAAGGTTTTCGGCGATGGCATCGCCGTGCTCGCGGGAGACGCACTGCTCACCGTGGCCTTTGAAATAGTGGCCCGCGTTAAGACGACCCGACGCTACGACCTGTCGACCCTGCTCCGCGAAGTCGCGGTGGCCGCCGGTAGTCGCAAACTCATCGCCGGTCAGGTGGCCGACCTCGAGGCGGAAGGGAAAAAATCCGGCCGGACGGAGCTTCGCTATATTCACGAGAATAAAACGGCAGCCATCTTAACGACCTCCGTGCGCCTGGGGGCGATGAACGCCAACGCGGAGGCCGGGAAACTCTCCGCCGTGACAAAGTTCGGGCGCGCGCTCGGACTCGCCTTTCAGGTGATCGACGACATCCTCGATGTGACCCAGACGACCGAAAAACTGGGAAAGAGCGCCGGCAAAGATGTGGCCGCGCAGAAAACCACCTATCCCGCCGTTCTGGGATTGGAACAATCGCGCGCAGAGGCGAGACGTTTGACCCGCCAGGCGCACAAGGCCCTCTCCGTCGTGGGCGAGGATGCAGCCCGCTTGCACGAACTGGCCAACCATCTTCTGCAACGCGAGTATTAGGAGCGAGCGAAATCCTGA
>JBBRQE010000190.1:0-3425 GCA_038226905.1 Chthoniobacterales bacterium
GATTTCTTTGGGGATGGACGCGCCGAAGCTTTCGCCGGGGTGTTGGTGGCGCAAGGAGGTTGAGGGTTGAGAGTTGAGAGTTGAGTGGGGGCCGTTTTCGCGGATCGCGATGAATTCCATCTCGGGCGTGATGATGCCTTGTTTGGCGTACCAGAGTTGGGTGACGGGATGACCGGCGCTGGCCCGGAGCGGACGGCGGTCGGAGGCGGACTGGCCGTTTCTGCCTTGGAAATGTTCGAGACGATTTTTGGTCTTCTCGGCCTGCGAAGCGAATTCTTCGTGGCCCCGCGTGAGGTAGCCGTTGTCTTCCGGTTTTACGTCGCGGCCGTCGTATTGGGAGGTGTCCCCTCGCCTTTTGATCCATTCGGCGCGGAGCGCGGGTAGGCCCTGGGTGGAATCGGGTGATTGGTTGGGATCGCCCCACGGGCCGCTGCAATCGTAAACGCGGACCGGGGCGTTCGGATCGAGGTTGCCACTGAAATCTTTGGTCGGCGCGAGGCTGATCTCACGGAACGGAACGCGCACATCGGGATGGAGCGTGCCGGGCAGATAAACCTTTTTGCTGTTTGGCAATGGTGTTTCGGCGGTCGGTTCGATTGAATTTTTATCAGCGATCATGCCGGAAGTTGAGAGTTAATGGTTGAGTGTTGAGAGAAACAAAAAAAGCCATGCAGAAAAAGCATGGCCTGACTCCTCGCTCCCTACGGCGGCATTACCCGCATCAGGTTTAAGGGGTCTCCAGTCTCGCACTCGCGGAACCGGACTCTCAGCCAGTGGCTCCCCCGCACTGGTGACACCGTATCGCTGTCAGTCATGAGTGACAAGCGCGGAGTGACGAGTCAAGCGGATGGGAAGTGAAGGCCGGAGGGGTGACCGGCGGCCGGGCGATTGGGTCAATCGCCCCTACCTGCAGCCTCTCAACTCTCAGTTGCTACGGAAGGATGCCGCGGAGCAGATCGAGTGGCGTGCTCGAAGGAGAGGGCATGGCCAAGGGCGACGCGACCACCGCGGCGGGCGCGTTGGGGAGCGGGCCGGTCGGTTTAATATCTACTTCGACCAGGGGGAACAGATCGGTTTGGGCTTTGCGATGGTAATCGCGCACGAGGAGCGGCGGGAGCTTGCGCTCGGCCAGCGATTTGTAGCTGTCGATGCCGATGCTGATGGCCTGGGCGTATTTGGCGCGCCAATCTTTGTTCGCGATCAGTTTGCTTTCGCCGCCTTCGGTCAGGAATCCGCCCTCGATGAGAACGGCGGGAAGCTTAGTCAGACGTAACACGGCGAAGCGGGCCCGCTTGATTCCGCGATCGAACTCGCCCACGTGTCCGAGCAGCGAATGATAAATGGAGGCAGACAACTCGATGCTGTGCGTATCGACGGCCGTGCCGTTCTGGCTGTTTTCGGCGTTCGCCTTCATGAAGTCGTCGTGGGTGGAAGGCGCGCCGCGCGGGGTAAGCGAATAGATTTCGAATCCGGTGGCGGACGGATTGTTGTCAGCCGCGTTGAAATGAATGCTGACAAAGATGGCATCGGGCGCGGCATTGGCGATGCGGGCACGCACTTCGAGCGGGACAAAGTAATCCCCTTCCCTCGTCATCAAAACGCGAAAACCTTTGGCCTTGAGCAAGGGGCGGAGCTGGCGCGCCACATCAAGCGTATAATCCTTCTCGCATCCGAAGCGGCTGATGGCGCCCTTGTCATAACCGCCGTGCCCGGGATCGAGCACGATGGTTTGCACCTTGCCGATGTTCGAAATCATCTGTGGCCGCATCTGCGGCTCGATCGTCTCAGCCAGGTCGAGCCGGGAGATGAGAAATTTTCCGTTCTGCTCAATGACCGGGAAGGAAAGCCAGTTGCGCGCGCCGTTAATGCGAATGTCGCGACTGCCTAAGGTGAACTCCAGGATCCCCTTCTCGTTCTCCAGATGAATAGTTTTTCCGACGGGAGCGACTCCGGCGGGGAGTCCATAAAAGTCCGCGATGTTATCGGCAGTCAGGTAATCGTGGCTGCCAATCTTGACGACCTGCCAGGGATTACCCGGTTTGGGCGTCGCTTTGGGCGCGCTGTGCTTCGGCGTTGCGCCAAAGGCGGTGGCGCCGCCGATCAACAGAAGAAAGGCGAAAGCCCAGGCGAGCCGCGTTAACGGCCAGACATGGGGAATCTTGGGCAAGCGATGCATCTATATATAGAACAGTGCGACTATTTTTTATTCGTTGGTCCGGTGCCCGCCGGATTGCTCCGGTAGCGGAAGATCCGATCTGCACAGCTAATGTCGTTCCGCCACGGTCTTTCAGCGACTCCAACGGCCTCTCCCGCCACTTGGCGGGAGCCAAAGATTGGAACACGGCTTCCACGGTCAGGCAGCAGAGTTTTCTTTGGCGGACCATGGACGATAGTCCTTTCCTGCGGTAAAGCATCCTACTTCGCCGATATTTCCGGACCGCCATGATGACGGGCTGGATCGGCTCAAAATTCTAAAAACCCCATGAACAAACTCATCAAATCGTTAGTCGTGGCAGCCGGGACTCTCCGTCTGGCCGCCAGCCTCTCCGCCCAGTCCGAGCCGCAAAAAGCGCCCCTCCTCGGGACGTCGCCCTCGCCCGCCAATGTCAATCGACCGGACCAGCCGCATGCCGGGGGCAACCCGCCGCCGCCGAGCGACGTAACGAACCATGCCTCCGCGGGTGAAGAGACGGTGGCAAAAACGGACGAGGCAACGAGCACCAAGCCGATCGATTCATCTAACTTCGATGAATCGATCAAGCCGCAGGACGATTTCTTTTCTTACAGCAATGGCGGCTGGATCAAGCGCACGGAAATTCCGCCGGAATTTTCGCGCTGGGGCAGTTTCAACGAGCTGATCGAGCATAACAACGACGCGCTGCACATCATCGCGGAGAAAGCGGCCAAGGACGCGGCCGATGCCAAGACATCGCCCACGGAACAAAAGGTCGGCGATTATTATGGCAGCGGGATGGACGAGAAGACCATAAGCGCGGACGGCACCAAGGCGTTGGCCGAGGAGTTCAAACGGATCGACGCGATCAAAGATCGCGGCGACGTGCTCAAAGTGATCGCGCACCTCCACACCATGGGGGTGGGAGTGTTTTTCAACTTCGGCGCGGGCCAGGACGACAAGGACAGCACGCGTGAAATCGGGCAGGCTGTGCAGGGCGGATTGGGCATGCCGGACCGTGATTACTATACCAAGACGGACGACGCCTCGAAAAAGATCCGTGACCAGTACGTCGACCACGTCACGAAGATGCTGACCCTGCTGGGCGACCCGGCGGCCAAGGCGGGCGACGAAGCGAAGAAGATTCTCGCGTTTGAAACGACCCTCGCGCAAGCCTCACGCACCAAAGTGGAACTGCGCGACCCGCAGAAAAATTACAACAAGATGTCGGAGAAAGAGCTGCAGGCGCTCA
>JBBRQE010000191.1:0-3238 GCA_038226905.1 Chthoniobacterales bacterium
AAGCCTGTTTTAAAATTCCAACGCTCTCCCGCATCTCCAGCGCGCGCATCATCAGGCGGTCGTAACAATCGCCATGATCGCCTAACGGAACCCTGAATTTAAAGCGGGGATAGATTCCGTAGCCGTCCACTTTGCGCAGGTCATAATTAACGCCGCAAGCGCGCAGGACCGGACCGGTGAGACCGGCATTGATGGCGAGCTCCGCCGAGACTTTGCCCACTTCCTGGGTGCGTGCTATCACGATTTCGTTCGATAAAATGAGTTGCTCGAACTCATCCAGGAATCGAGGAAATGCCTCCGTAATTTTCTTCGCTTGTTCCAGCCAGGCCGGATCGGGATCCACCCGGCAGCCGCCGAAACGCATGTAATCACACATCATGCGCGAACCGGAAAGCGCTTCGAAGAGATCGAGAATCTTCTCCCGCTCGCGAAAGGCGTACATGAGCGGCGTCCCCCATGCGCCCATGTCGCTCAGGAGAAAACCAAGAAGGGACGCGTGATTCTGCAGCCGAGTCAGCTCAGCCAGGATAACCCGGAGATACTCGGCGCGCTCCGGCACCTCGATAGCGGCCAGTTTTTCCACACTAAGTGCGTAGGCCCAATTGTTCGTCATCGAACAAAAATAATCGAGCCGATCCGTGTAAGGCATGGAGCCGAGGTAGCTCGTGGTCTCGCCGATCTTCTCGTGATTGCGATGGAGGTAACCGAAGACCGGTTTGAGCTTGCGCACGACTTCGCCATCCAGGGCCACGTTCATGCGAAAGACGCCATGCGTCGAAGGATGCTGCGGTCCCATCGACACTTCGAGCAGCTCACCATCGAGCCGCGAGCTCATGGCCGGTGGAGCCTCCGTCAGTTCGTGAAGACCCTCGCTCATGACCTAACGAGTATCAAGACAACCACAGCTGGACGCGGATTTAGACAGACTTTCTGAGCCCCAAATCTTGCCAACCAAAAATTCCAATTTGTGTTCATCTGTGTTAATCCGTGGCTAAATTCTCCTTGGCGGGGGCCATAATATTTTCTGCGCCGTCCAACGGTGGGCGCGTCGCGTAATGCTGCTTCGCTCTCTCCAGCACGTCGTCATGGGGGGTGGGCTCGTATTCGTAATCGTCCGGCTCGCGATAATCTTTACGCATGGGGTGATCGACAAACTCATCCCACATCAAAATGCGACGCAGATCCGGGTGGCCTTCAAAACGAATGCCATATAAATCGAAGATCTCCCGCTCCTGGAATTCGGCGCTGCGATAAATCGGCGTGAGCGAGGGCAACTGCACCCCTGTGTTCCTATCCTTCGTGCGCAGGCGAACGATGACCGGTCCCTGCTTCAGCGCCATGGAATAAAGATGATAAACAGCCTCCAGGTAGCCTGGGACCGATTCCGTCCGGGTCTCTTCCACTTCTTTTTCCAAACCATCGATCGTTTTCCTGACCTTCACCTTCTGCGTGACAGTGCGATCGGGCCAGTCCACTCCGGTGACGTTGGAACAATAATCCAGGCGCAGGGCCGGATCGTCGCACAGGAAGCGAACGACCTCGGTCGCGCGCGCGTGTCCCAGCAAGAGGGAGGGCTGGTTAGCCGGCCCGGGATTCGCTACAATCGTTAGGCTGGCACCAGGAACGGCCGCTTCGATGCGCGCTTTAATTTGTTCCGGCGACTCCATCATGAAAGGCCAAGGTGGATCGGCCTCTCCGAGGACGATAGCATTGCTGGGCCACTCATATAGAACTCGTGCTCGGAGAGCTCGAACCACCTGGTGCCATCATCTTTCGATGGCGGGCGGCTGAAACAGCCCCGGATTCAGGGGCGGCTCCAGGTCATGCGGCCCAAAGGCGGGGACGGAAAATTCGCTGGGCTGGGTCGATTGCAAATGAGGCGCCCGATCGACCCCGGTCAGAGTTTGACCGTCGATCTTCTTCTGTAGCTCCATGAAAGCGTGCAGCAATGCCTCCGGCCGCGGCGGGCACCCCGGGATATAAACGTCGACCGGAATGTAGCGGTCGATTCCCTTCAGGACATTGTAGCCTTGCTTGAAGGGCCCGCCCGAAATGGCGCAGGCCCCCATGGAAATGACATATTTCGGATCGGGCATCTGATTATAGAGACGCACAATTTGCGGCGCCATTTTCTTGGTGACCGTGCCCGCCACGATCATGAGATCAGCCTGGCGGGGGGAAGGCCGGAAAACTTCTCCCCCGAAGCGGGCCAGGTCATAACGGGACGCGGCGGTCGCGATCATTTCGATGGCGCAACAGGCCAGACCAAACTGCAGCGGCCAGACGGAGTTGCGGCGCCCCCAGTTATAGAGCTCCTGCGTTGAGGTAACAAAAATTCCCTGCTTCTTCAACTCGCTCTTCAGTCCCTCGTCCATTGTCTCGCTCATGGCCCCTCTCACCGCGCCCAGGTCAGGCACCCTTTGTTCCAGGCCCAGACCAGCCCTTCAATGAGCAAGAGCAGAAAAACAAGAAGGGCTATGAAGGCGCCCACCGGCAGGCTGGTGAAGGAAACGGCGAAAGGGATCAAAAAGATCGCTTCCACGTCGAAGATCAAAAAAATAATACAGTAGACGTAGTATTGCGATCGGAACTGCACCTGCGCTTCGCCTAACGACTCGATGCCGCATTCGTAGGTCGCATTTTTCTGCACACCCGGCTTAGGGGGCTGAAAAAAATGACGCCAGAGCCAGGCCAGACCGAGCGGCAAAAGGGGGAAAACGATGGCTATTCCCGCGAAAATCACAATGAACAGATAAGGATCAGGAGTCATTGATTACTGCCTCCAGTAATTAGCCGCGGCTCCCTGCGCTTGCCAGTGCATTCTGACGTAGCACTGCGGTTATTGTGGCCGGACGACGCGCTGCGGAAATTCGGCGGTCCGTTATGGGATGCTCGACTTGATCTTTCCGTCCTGATCGAACAGAACAACCGCCCCACCCTCATCATCGCTGGCCAGGGCCGCGGCCTGATCTCCGAATTCGTTGAACACCGAAACCACTCCGCGATCCGACGCCGCACTCATGTAGGCCATGGAGCGCCCGGTCGGTTCCTTGATATGGACCGTGCCCCCTGTGGCATCGCCAAACATTTCGGCCATGGGCGTGCCATGCGCGTTGGTGGCCACAAACGTGCCACCCGATTCCCTCGCCAGCATCAAGGCCTGCACCTGCCCTTGCGCATTTTGCGCGCTGATGATCCCGCCCGCCTCGTCCCCCTTGATGGAGGCGCGGGGCTTGCC
>JBBRQE010000192.1:0-3129 GCA_038226905.1 Chthoniobacterales bacterium
CTGCCTGTTGCAGTTGAGTCTGCCTTCCGGCGATTACGTGGTTGATCCGTTGGCTCAACTTGATCTGGCCCCCCTGGTCCGCGCGCTGGCCAACAAAACCATCATTTTGCAGGGTGCGGATTTCGATCTGCGCCTGCTCCGTCGCAGTCTGGATTTTAGGGCCCATCGGGTGTTCGACACCGTGATCGCGGCGCGCCTGCTCGGCATTCGCGAGTTCAGCCTGGCCGCGCTGGTCCTGCGCTACTTCGGCGTGGAACTCAGCAAGGGATCGCAAAAGGCGAATTGGGCGCAGCGCCCCTTGTCTCCGCGCATGACCGAATACGCGATCAACGACACCCATTATCTCCTGCCCTTGGCCGAGAAAATGGAAGCGGAGCTGGAAGAAATGGGACGGCTCGACTGGTTTGAGCAATCCTGCCAGCGGGCCCTCGATCAATCATTGATCGAGCGAACACGGGACGTGGACGAGGCATGGCGAATCAGTGGGTCGGGCAAACTCCGCGGCCTTGCCGCTGCCGTTTTGCGTCAACTCTGGCAATGGCGCGAAGGAGAAGCCGAGGCCGCGGACCGGCCGCCGTTTCATGTTCTGCAAAATCGGGAGCTGATTTATGCCGCCGAACGGTTCACGACTGGCGAACATCCGGACTATCGTCATTTTTCCAGCCGCCGCCGGCAGGCCTTTCGTGAAGCAGCTCAGCGGGCCTTGCAATCGACCGAAGCGGAATGGCCGGTCGTGCAACGTCGCTTTGGGACTCGTCCGACCCCGGCGATTCTCAAACGCACGGACGCCCTGCGCGAGCGCCGCGACAAGATTACAGCGGAGCTTGGTCTGGAGCCTTCTTTCCTCGCGGCCAAGGGCGCGCTCGAGGCCATTGCCATGGATCCTGCTTGCGCGACCTCCCTGCTAGTGGCCTGGCAACGGCAATTGCTTGAGTTGGAAGAATCAGCTCAGCCTAACCTCGCCCAAGAGAGGGCCTGATAGGCCTTGTCGGCCAATCCCTATGCTGGGAGCTGTCGCAGACGATTATCCCAAACTCGGAAACGCTTGACCGCGCCAACATCGAGCCTCAAAAGGATTGCCCGCTCTCGTGGATAAGCTCATGCCTCCGGGATTTCTCGGCCTGTTAGTGTTTGGCATCCATTTCACCCTCATTTCGAGGCCGCTGCGCGCAGACATTTGGAAGGGGGCTGAGGTCACGCAAGTCATTCGCGACGTCCGGCTGCTTCCGCCGGCTGGCCAGGGGTCTCGTGCCGTTGTCGCCGAAAAGGTTAACGAAGGAACTTCGGTTCAGACCGGCCCCGATTCGTGGACCGAACTCAAGTTTTCCAACCAGGGCCTTGCGCGTCTTGGATCAAATAGCAGTTTTCGTTTCAAGGATGGAAGCCGGCGGATGGATCTCAAAGAAGGGTCGAGTCTCCTCCAGATTCCGAAAGGCGCGCACGGCGCCCGAATTGCAGGAGCAGATGTGGCCGCCGTCATCGCCGGAACCACCGTCCTGTTTGAATGTCATCCCACGGTCTACAAGTTTCTCGTTCTCCAGGGAACGGCCCGGTTGTACCGCCCCGGCCATTTCGGCGATTCCATTTTGGTCTCGCCGGGTCGCCTGGTTATCGGCAAACCGAATTCTCCCTTGAGCGATCCGGTGGATTTCGACATCGGACGTTTTCTTCAGACCTCGCACTTCCTGCACGATTTTCCGCCGCTGGAAAGCGGGCCGCTTATGACTCGCGAAGCTCGTCGACAGGACCGCGAGAAAGCCAAAAAAATTCTGTTCGAAACGAACCTTGTCATTTTTGGTGGAGGCACATCGGTCTCTCTCTTAGACCCGGCCAAGGTTCCAAATACGGCGGGGTCGCCGGCACCAAACTCCGCGATGACGCCGGCCCAGGTCCCGCGCGATGCCGCTGCTCCCGTCGTGGATAGAATGTCTTCGGGGCGGTAAACCTGCTGTCCGCGGGGCCGCCGGCCATCCCGTTTGGCCCGGTGACGCTTCCATCCAACGCGAGGGAGCTTGCCCCCTGGCCCCATTAACTGCTTGACGCTCGAAATGGGTGGCCTCAAAAAGGGAGTGCGTATGAGCTTTTGCTTTCACCGTTGTCGACTCTTTTTGTCTAATTCCATTCCGCTAACCGTGGCCGCGCTGGTCTTTCTCCTGGCCGACCGCGTTTTGGCGCAGGGGGCTGCGGACCGTGCCGATATCGCGCGGACCCAGGCGGCCCTTGGGGCGGACGGTTCGGGTGGCGGGGAAATCAACGGCCATGCCGTGTCCAGTCCCAACGATGCTGATTTAGGCGAGCAGGCGATTCTTAAGAGGCAGGAGGGATACCAGCCCTTTACCGTCGCAGTGGCCCTGCCGGTTTATTACACATCGAACGTGGCCCTGGCGCGCAGTGGCGAACAGAATGATTTCCTGGAGGCACCGGTGGTGGCCCTGTCCTATCAGCCCCGCCTAACCAATAGGCTTTACGCGATCGCCACCGTGCGGGAACAGCTCTTTTACTACGACCGATTCGACGCGCTGAATTTCGGGAGCTTCAATGTCGAGGCTGGTCTGATCTATCTTATACCGGAGTGTCACAACCTCGTGGTACGGGGAGAATTCATCTATAACCGGCTGACCGAAAGGAATAGCTCCGAGTCCTTATTCTCCGATTACTCCATCTTCGTTAACGCGGAACTGCCTTTTCGCCTTGGCCGGGCCCAGCAGCTTTCCCTGGGGGTGGACGCAAATATCAGCATGGCGGCAGACCCGGAGCAGCCGCGGCGCAACGATTATGAAACGTACGCCGGTTACACTCTTGATGTAACGCGTTCGCTCTCTCTTAATGCAGTGGGACGTCTGATCGTCCGGCAATATCAGTTAACCGATCGTGTGGATGTGAGCGAAGTACTGGCGACCAGCGCCAACTTCAATTTTGGCAAATACTTCACCGCCAGCGCCATCAGTACACTTGCCGCCAATCAATCCAATCACAGCACCTTCGATTACAAAGTGGCAAACGTGGGCGGGCTGCTTTCTCTATCCGTCAAATTCTAGACTACGGATGAACGGCATTACCTGCGGGCCCACGAGAAACTCTCTCGCCCGTTGGGGCGTATGCCTTGTCTGGCTGATGGCGACGGCTCCC
>JBBRQE010000193.1:0-3066 GCA_038226905.1 Chthoniobacterales bacterium
ATCCCGAGCGGAAACGTCCGCATAACGAAAACCGTGGAAGGTAAAGCGCGGCTCCCATGTTTCGGGAACGTCGCTCCGGCAGGTGTAAATGTCGGTGGCCCGCGCGCTGCGGAGATTCTCAAGGTAGAGACTCTCGTCGGGTTTGAGCATTTCGGCATGCCGCAGCTCGATCGTTAGGCCGGGTTGACCGCGGACGGCGATCCTCAACCGGCCGCTCAAGTTTTGCCCGAAATCAAATCGGTGGTGGCTCGCGCTCGACGCTTTCTCCCGCAGGCTTTTGCCGGGAAGGATTTCCTGCCGGCGCACGGGCGGGCCCGGTGCGATTGATATTGCCATCCGCGGCTGCTCGGGCATAAGGGCCGGCTGCCATGTGGAGTCATCGTATCCGGGTTGCGACCACGGGCCGAGCTCGCGCCGCGCGTCGTAAGTCTCGCCCATGACCAGATCGTTTTCGAGAATCGGGCCGGTGCAGGATTTCCACGAGTCATCCGTGTTGATGAGTAACTTCGCGCCGTTCGTTAGCTCAACTTCCAAGGCCGCCAGTAACTTGGGCCGATCGCCGTAGTTCTGGCGATTCCACCACGCGACCTTCCCACAATACCAGCCGTCGCCGAGGATGACGCCGATGACGTTTTCGCCCTCCTGAAGCAACCCGGCGATCTCGTAGCTCCGGAACTGCACCCGCTTTCGGTAATCCGTCCAGCCGGGTGCGAACGTGTCTTCATGGGCCGCCTTTCCGTTTAGTTCAGCGTCGTAGAGGCCGAGGGCCGAAATGTGCAGGACCGCGGACTTGACCGGTGCGTCGAGGTGAAAGGCCTTGCGAAAGTAAGGCGCTGGTGCGGAGGTCCGGGGCCCGCCGCAGGCGCTCGAGCAAATCCAGCGGGCGGAGGAAAGGAACGGCGGGTTATTCATGATGCGAATTTGCTCAATCACCGCTGAAAAGCCCAGAGCAAGCAATTCTGAAATAGTGTGCCCGGCGCTCCACAAACCGCGGAAGCCGGAATCTGGTTTGTAGGGTACGGTAGTACTTCCAATGGGTGTGCCGACTGGTTATGCTTGGAAGCGATGGTGCCGAACGGTTTCCACGCTCGCCTGGTTTTCCTACTGCCGCTGGCATTGTTCTTTTGCGGGACGCCCGCTGAATCGAAGCCCGCCAAAGAGCTACCCGTTCCCGTAGCGGCCACACCGCCGACAACAACCTCGTGGCCAAGCGCGCCAATCCGGCCGAGGTCCTGCACTATCTTTCGTTTGGCCGATACCAAATTGGCGCCGCTCGGAAAAGGACAGGGCTGGCCAGCCCCTTACGAGGAGAATGGGCCGGTCTGGACCGCCGAGAAGGAAAAGACCAACACCTCCATCTTCTCGCGCTGAAAAAAAACGCACCTATCATCTTCGTTTAATGTCCCCCACATTCTTATTCCCTTGAACACTCTCGTTGTCCCCCCCTCTCGGAGATCATTCACTTCGCTCCACTTTCTCGATGCTTCCTTCCTGAGAAGAAAACTGGCCAGCGTCGCGTTCACTCTCGCTATCCTTAGTTCCGCTTCCGGCGCTACATATTATATAGACTACGATGCCGGTAACGATAGCGCGGCCGGGACGTCGGCCACCGCTCCGTGGAAACATTGTCCGGGCGACAAGAGTGGCGCCGGCACGGCCGCCTCCAGTCACTTGAGCCCGGGAGACAAGGTTATTTTCAAGGGCGGCGTGACTTATCGCGGCTCGATCTCTTTGAAAGAGTCCGGGTCGGCCGGAAATCCCATCACCTTGGATGGTAACACGGATGGTCAGTTCGGTGCGGGTCAGGCGACCATTAGCGGTGGCGAGTCCCTTGCTGGTCTGAAGCCCTGTGCCTCCGCGGCCGAGGCCGAGGGCAATCCGAACTTCGCCAGGATTTACACGGTCGCGCTTTCCGGGAACCCGGCTTGGACGGACGTAAATCTGGTCCAGGCGCATGAGCATGTCCTGCATGTCGCGCAGGACCCGAATCTCCCCGACCCGTTCTTCCAGGAGGATTATCACTTTTTTCACGACCCTAAAGTGCCCATCCGTGACGAATCCACCGTGCGGATCGCGCCTGTCGGCATGGCGGAGAATGGGGCGCGTCCGCTGGTGGCCATGATTGACGGCGGGAAAGTCAGTGGTGTGATCAATAACCTCGCGGGAGGCGGTCTCAAGATCACGTGGCCCGAGGCGGTCACGCTCGCTTCTCTCGGGATCGCTCCTCAGCCTAACTACACCTGGCCCAAAGACATCGAGGTTTACGCGAACGGCGCCCTCGTTTTAAAGACGGCCTTGACCGAGCCTAACGAGAGTTCGAAAAAGCCGGTCGAGCAAAAATTCCCCCTGACCGCGCCGACCACCACCAAAGAGATGGAGATCAAGTTCATCACCGCCCAGTCGACGCCTACCTACGGGGCTATTGCGTCGCTGGCGGCCTACGATGATTCGGGCAGGAATGTCATGGCCACGCGCCGTGGATTTTTCCTGCAGGACCCCAAAGTTTTAACCCAGACGGATCCCCGCTACTGGGAGGGGGCGATCCTCTCGCTGCACGTCAAACCCAACACGGTCATTTACTCCGACGTTCTGAGCTTCGACCCCGCTCGACATGAGCTTTCCGTCAGGCCTTTTACCAACGAGCAGTATAAGACGGGGACGGGTTACTCGATTTTCAATTCTCTCAAGGTGCTCGACGCTCCCGGCGAATACGTAGTGAAGAAGACCGCAGGGGGCAGCACCCTCTACGTCTGGCCCCTGCCAAATGTCCCCATGGAAATGGAGCGCTCTGTCCGCTCTTTGGGAATCGATCTTAACGGCGCCAGTCATGTGCTCATCAAGGGACTGCGTCTCCAGCAATTCGCCGGGAATCGGGATGGCTCGGCCATTGCCGCGACGGGCGCTAATTCGACCGACATTCATCTCACTGACTTGAAGGTTCGCTTCAATCGCTCCCAGGTCACGGGAGCAATCGCCATCAAAAGCTACACTGACGTGGTTGTGGAAAAGTGTGATCTCATCGAGAACGCCGGCCACATGAAGGGGATCATCGTGACGAGGTCCAAG